>CAZSGC010000041.1:0-2766 GCA_964606225.1 uncultured bacterium
TCTCCTTTAGTTATCGCCTCTCCTTTCTTCTTAAAGATGATTCTGTGGATTACCAAACTCCCCCTACCGTTTTTATAAGCAATTATCTCTCCTATCCGCAAGTGGGAAAAAGGTTTCCATCCTATCTTTACCTTTCTAAGGGGAAGTAGAAAGGGGAACATGCTATATCCTATTACCGAGAAGTAAAAACTCCCCCTCACCTTTAGGGTTTCTTTATAGATACGAAAAGTTTTTTCCTCCATCCTCCCATTTTATCATATCCCAGCTCTTGGCAGAGGGAAAAGCACTATATTCCTTACTCTTTCCATTTTCCGTAATACTTGTTAAAGACTTCTACAAATCTTTTTACTATCCGGGGATGAGAGAGAATGAGAATATCTTCTCGATTTCTTAGGACACCGTTCTTAGTAAGATTAAGGGAACCAGTAATTACCACTCTTCTATCTATTACCATAAACTTATGGTGGAAGAGGGAGCCATAATTTTTATCCTTCATTACCGGAAATCCCAAAAGGTTAAGCACATGGAAAGAAAGGGAAATCCTGCTTTGATAGTAATCCACTATACCTTTAACTCTTACTCCCCTCTTTAAACTCTTTAATATCTCCTCCCTTACTTGGGGATGGGTAAAGGAGTAATAAGCAAAGAGGATTTCTTCTTGGGCAGTAGAGATAATATGGAGAATCCTTTTCAAACCTTTCTTGGAAGGAAAGAAATAATTCTCTATAATTCCCTCCTTCTCTTCAATCACCGGAAAGTAAGAGTAATTTTTTTCATTTCTTTTTATACATTCAAACTCCTGGAGGAAATTCCTGGCTAAAGGTTCTGAGTTTATTATTAAAACATTATTATGTTGGAAAGGAGAAGAGCCGGGGTTAAAGGAGCCACTTATAACCCATCTCTTGTCTATTACCCAGAACTTATGATGCATTACTCCTCTCCAGGGAGAAGGACTCCTCTCCACCATATGTCTTATTCTCAGCAAAGGATAGGCAGATTCAGGAGTAAACATCTCCCCTTTATCCATCAGCAACTTCACTTTTACCCCTTTCTCTTGAAGTCTGAAAAGAGTTTCCATAATTCTGCCCTTCCGAATAGAGTAAACACATCCTATTACCTCTCTCTTTGCCTCTCTCAGGCGGGAGGAAACCACTTCCTCCAAATTATCTGAAGGGGAGAAGTAAACCTCTACTTCTCC
Organism: uncultured bacterium; assembly: GCA_964606225.1. Taxonomy (GTDB): domain Bacteria; phylum CAIJMQ01; class CAIJMQ01; order JAADFP01; family CAZSGC01; genus CAZSGC01. The sequence goes on from CAZSGC010000041.1 coordinate 1,199, forward strand.
CCAAAGGAAGGAAGGTAGAAGGAGGAATATCCAGATAAACCTTTTCATTTATCCTTACCCTCAATGTCCCCTCTCTCTGTAAAGGATAAATCCATCCTTCTCTTTTCTGCCTACCAATTCTACCTCCCAGAATTAAGAGACTAAAATTTCCCTTCTCTATCCGGGCAAACTGAGGAAAGAGAAAGATTTTAACCCCTTTAACCTTAAATTCTCCCGTAAGCCCTGAAGAGTTATAAACTAAGAAATCCGAGATTTCCTTCTCCTCCCCTCTCTTTACTTCTATCAGTGGAAACTTCTCTCTTAAAAATTCATAGCCAGTAAATTTTTCTTCTGGAACTATCACTTTTTTAATTGTATGGTACCGGGAAAGATAGAGAACCGGAACGAAGTTCTCCCAGTTAGACTGGGATAACAGAACATAATCCACCTTCATCCAGCCTTTACTCCTCAAGTAAGTCTTTAGAAGATTCAAGTTATACTCATTCCAGCCCTTAACTCCCAAGTAAACTATTCTTTCCCTTTCCTGGATAAAAGTTGCCAAAAAGCCCTTCTTAAGGGGTATAAATTCCCAAACATCTGTTCCTTGCGGAAAATAGAAACCTAAGATTAGAGGGAAGAAAGGGAAAATTCTCTTCCATCCTCTTAAGATAGGAAGAGAAAGAAGCAGGAAATAAAAAAAGAGGGGAAAAAGAAAATTAACAGAAGGAAGGTGAAGGTAAAAGGGTAAACCAGAAAACCTCTCTATTATTAAGAGGGTAGACTTAGATATCTTCTCCAAGATTACTGCCTCTAAGGAACCTGCTTTAGGGAAAAGTAGATTCAAGAAGGGGAAGGTTATCCCTCCTCCTAAAAGTAAAAATAGAAAGGGTAAAAGGATAATGCTTAAGAACACTCCTGCCAAAGAAAAATGTCCAAAATTGTACACAAGAAGAGGGAAAGCAGAAATTTGTGCAGAAAGGGAGACTGATAAAGTTCTCCTCAACTTTAAAGGAAGGAAACTTAAGAATCCATCCACATGAGGAGTAAGATAAAAGAGAAAGAAAGTGATGAGAAAGGAAAGTTGAAAACCTAAATCAAAGAGAAGAGAGGGTTGCCATAAAAGTAAGGCAAATGCACAAAATTGTAAGGTATTTAAGAAATTGAATTTCCTTCTTCCTATGCTTCCTAAAAAATACAAACCTACAATAAAAGAGGCTCTTAGAGCAGAGGGAGGAAAACCCACCAGAAAAACATAAAATAACACACCCATTAAGGTGAGAAAGGCGTTAGTATGATAAGCAATCCCTAAGGCTTTGAAAATAGAGTAAAGAAAGAAAGCCACAATTCCCACATGTAACCCAGAGACAGCCAGTAAATGCATAACTCCACTCTCTATAAATATTTCCTTGGTCTTCTTTTCCACCTCCCTTCCTCCCAGAAGAAGTCCCAAGAGAAGTTGTGAAGAAGAAGGGGAAAGCATACTCTTCCACCAATTCTTACACTTCTCCCTCAGGATAGAGGATAAAACCCAGAAGGAATATTCCTTTCCTACAAACTGTAGATTTTCTCTACCCTTTACTACAAGTCTT
>CAZSGC010000041.1:2776-5464 GCA_964606225.1 uncultured bacterium
GAAAGGGTACAACTTATTCTCTTCTGTTTCCTGAGTTCTTACCTTCTTAAGCCACAGACAGTCTCCGGGTTCCAGCCTGAAAGGTAGTTCCCCGTAAAAGTAAACCTTTACCTTAACCTTCTCCTTTACCCATTCTCCCCCTTCTTGGAATTCCTTCACCAAAAAATCAAATTTCCATCTTTTGTGAGAGTAAACAGGCAAATCTATAATTACTCCTTTCACAGAATAGACCTTATTAAAGGTCTTTTTTAATGAGAAGAATCGCACTATTCCATAGGAATAGCCTAAGAGGAACAAGGAAAGACAAAGGGGTAAAAGGGAAGAGGATTTTCTCTTTATCCCGAGAAGAAAGGAAAGTAAAAGTAAAGACCAGATAAAAACTATCCACAGAGAAGTGGGAAAGGGAAAGAAATAGGCCAGAAGTAAGGAGATTATGTAAGAAGTAAGAATAGGGGAAAAGGGAACTGTCTTACTTTTCTCTACTAACCCCTGTATTATTTCTTTCACTATAAAGGGAAAGAAAATAACAAACCTTACTACATTCTGTCAACATTTTTCCCTTCGGGAAAATTTGCTTTATGAGAGTTCTCCCCTACTTCCATAGCACCACCGCAGCAAAGACTGCTCCCACTTTTTTTACCTGGTGTTGAATCCCAGTAGAGATTATTTTCTCTATTTTTTGGTTTCTTATCCTCATTCCCTCTTCCACCATCTGCCGTGCTCTTTCTTCAACAAACTTTTTCTCACCTTTCCCACTGAATTCCATAATTAATCCTGCTCTTCTCTTATCTTGAGGGATACCTACGGCTACAGCGGCTGAGATTATCTCCTCTTCTTGAGAAGAAATAAAATAGGCATAAGCCACTGGGACAAGACTACCCTCGGGGATTTTAATAGGAGAAATTTCCTTAGCCTGGGGAGGTAAAATACTGGATACCTTTACCAGGTTGGTATTCCCAATACCTGCATTTATCAATGCTGCATCTAAGGCATTTAGTTCGGTGCTTCCTTCTCCCCAGCCTTTAACCAGAAAAAACTTATCCGGTATCTCTGTTATCATAAGGTTTCCAGGTTCTGGGAAACTTTTAGGCTTTCCACTTTTTCACTTCTTTCTTCCAGTTGTCCTCTCTTCACTTCCATAGCAGAGAAGTGGGTAGCCATTAGTCTCTTCCGTAAATAGTGGAAAGCCTTCCAGGGGTCCACCTGTTTACCGCAGGAGAAGATGTCCACAGCTGCGTATCTGTATTCTGGCCAGGTATGAATGGAAAGATGGGATTCTGCAATTACTATTACTCCACTTACTCCCTGTGGAGTGAAAGGGTGGAAGTAACTGCCCAGAATAGTAGCACCACTCTCTAATGCAGCCTCTTTCATAAGTTTTTCTACTTCTTCTACATCATTTAGAATCTCCGGCTGGCAATCAAAAAGTTCCCCCAGGATATGTCTTCCCAGTGCATTCAACTTTCCCCTCCTTTCTTTTATTTTTTATTCTTTAAACCCACCAAATAAGTGGTAGAATTTTACCAAATTTCTTTAAAAAAAGGGAGATTTTTTTCATCGTTTCACCATTCCCACTGTACCCAATAGATACTTGAGGTCTTCATCTTGATATTCTATTTTTATCCCCCCAAAGACTCTGGGTTCATGCAGAAGATTTTCTCCTCCTATTTCTAAGTAAATATTTTTCCATATTCTCCATCTAAGAGCAGACCGTAAATGGAAATGCGAACTGTCTTTATTATAAAAGGCTTCTGTATTCAGAGAAAGGTTATTCCTTAATCTATACTCTACTCCTCCCCCTCCTCCTCTCTCTATATATCCTCCTTTTACAGTGCATCTGCCCTCCATAAATTTTCTTCCCAGTTCTATGGTTAATAAGTTTTGGTCATCTTCCATATCCGTCCCTCCACCAATTAAGTAGTACTTAGAAGGAGAGGGCTCTATTCTTAAGTACCCCATATGAAGTGGCTTCTTGGAAGTAACAAATCTCCCCTCATACCCTAAAAACAACTTTAACTCTTTAACCTTGTGGATTAATTCCTTAGCCTCTTGGGAAACTTCCCGGGTAGACACTAAAGTCTCCTTAACTTCCCGATGAAACTCTTCTGAACTAAGTATCTTCCCTAAACTCCCCTCGCCTCTTTCCACCCGTTCTGCTATCCGGCGAATAGACTTTAAGGTGGGTTGGATCTCCGAATCCCAACTCTGTAAAGAATTTTGCAATTTTTTACTTAATGTCTTTATCTCCCTCAAAGTCTTTTTTCCTTCTTCCACTAAGAAGATGCTCTTCTCGTAAAGTTCTTGGTTTTGAAGCAATTTCCCCAGGGTACCTTCCCCTTTCTTTACTCTCTCAGATATGTCCTTTAGAGAAATAATCAGGGGTTCCAGATTTTTATTTAAAGAATTCAGGTTTTGAATAAATTCCTGAAGAGGCTCTCGATTTTCCTTTAATAAATGGCTGAGTTCCTGAGCTGTCCTGCCTATGGTAGAATGAAAAGAACGTAATGCTTTTCTAATCTCCTTTCCTATCTCTTCTGCTTCAGAAACTAATTCCACAATTCTTGGAGGGTCAATTCCTTGGATTACTGAGCCAGGAGTAATGAGGGGGGAGGAGGGACTTCCCATGGTTACGGAAACAAATTTCCCTCCCATTAAAGATACCGAGGCAATGGTAAAACGAGAATCTTC
>CAZSGC010000041.1:5474-12582 GCA_964606225.1 uncultured bacterium
CCTTACCTCATCTCCCACCTTAAGTCCTGCCACATAGTTGAAAGTCACGTAGAGAGAATATCCTTTCCTAAAAGGTCTGATTTTACCTACTAAAATGGTGAGAGAAAGTAAAAGGATTATCCCCAGAAGGAAAAAAATTCCCACTTTCCTTTCTACGCTTCCATTCATTTTATACCCTCCTCTACAGGAATAGGTCCCTGGTCTGAACCAGTAATAAACTGTCTGACTACTGGGTCTTGAGTATTCTGAATTTCTTCTGGCTTACCCATTTGAATTATTTTCCCCTGATAGAGCATCCCTATTCTATCTCCTACCAGATATGCACTCTTCATATCATGGGTAACTACAATGGAGGTAGTCTTAATTTTTTCTTTTAAAGAAATTATTAACCTGTTTATTGCAGAAGCCATTATAGGGTCTAAACCAGTGGTGGGTTCATCATAAAGGACAATCTCTGGGTCCATTATGAGGGCTCTGGCAATTCCCACCCTTTTTTTCATGCCTCCTGAGAGGTCTTCCGGGTAAAGTCCTTCTACCTCTTTTAAACCTACCAGATGCAATTTTTCTCTCACCTTCTTAAAAATTTCCTCCCTACTTAGGGAAGTATGCTCTAACAAAGGTAAGGCTATGTTCTCTTCTACGGTAAGAGAATTTAGGAGAGCAGAGGATTGAAAGACTACTCCCATCTTCTTCCTCACTTCATCCAGTTCTCTTTCGCTCACTTTCCCTATATCTTTCCCCATTATTTCAATCTTGCCTGAATCTGGTTTTATCAATCCCATTATAGACTTTAAGAGCACACTTTTTCCACAACCACTTCTCCCTATGATTACCACAGTCTCTCCTCGGTAAACTTCCAAGTTTAGATTGATAAGCACTCGATTATCTCCAAAACTTTTATTCAAATTTTCAATTCTAACTGCTACCTCTCTCCTCATACCTAATAAAGTAAGTGAGTAACAAAATAATCCGCAATCAATATCAGAATGAAAGAAATAACCACTGCCTGTGTTGTAGCCTTCCCTACCCCCCTGGCACCACTTTCAGCAGAGAACCCCTCATAGCAACTTATGATGGCGATTATACCTCCAAATCCAAAAGACTTAATAACCCCGCTCCATACATCCTTAAGGGTTACAAATTTGACTATCCATTCCAGATACAGGAAAAATCTTACATTCAACTGGACTCTTCCAATGATAAATCCACCCATAATTCCAATGACATCCGTGAATATAGTAAGGAGGGGTAGAGTTATCAGGGCTGCTACCATCCTGGGCAAAACTAAATATCGGTAAGGATTTATAGCCATGGCTCTTAAAGCATCAATTTCTTCAGAAACTTTCATAGTCCCTATTTCTGCAGCCATGGCTGCTCCTGCTCTTCCTGCCACTATAAGTCCGGTTAAAACTGGGCCCAACTCTCTGGTGAGGGAAGCTGCTACTACTGCTCCCAGAGCCTCCTGGAATTGAAACTTCAGAAGTTCATGACCTGCCTGTAGTCCCAGAACCATTCCTGAGAAGAGAGCCATAAGAGAGACCACGGGCAGGCTTTCCACACCGATTACAGATATTTGATTTATAATTTCCTTCCTTTCCCGAGAAACTTCTCTCAGGGAATGAAGGGTTCGGAAAAGGAACAGCATCATTTCCCCTGCTCGAGAGAAAATGTTCCCCAGATACTTAATCATTCTTCTTTTTCTTTACCCTCTCTTTTAGATAACTTAAAATTTTCTTAATTTTAACATTGTGAGGATATTTTTCTCTGGCTAACTCCAGATAATAGATGGCTTTTTCATAATTCTTTCTTCGGAGAAAAAGTTCTGCCAACTCCAGATAAGCAGGAAGAAAGGTATTGTCTACTTCTAACGCCTTTTCCAGTGACTTTTCTGCTTCCTTCCAATTCTTTTTTTTCTCCCAAACCTTGGCTATGTTAAGATGAGTCTCAGGTTTATAAGGATTTGCTTCCCTTGCTTTCTCCAAGAATTTGAGTGCTTTATCCCATTCCCCCTTTTGTAAATAAAGAGTGCCCAGATTAAAATCAATCTCTGCGTAATAGGGAGCAATTTCTTTAAGCCTTAAATAGGTTTGTAAAGCCTTCTCCAGTCTTCCTGTAGAAGCATAAGCAAATCCTAATCTATAGAGAGTTCTTAAGTTATAGGGATTCCAGTAAAGAGAAAGATTATATTCTTTTATGGCTTTTTCCCACTCCAAATTGTATCGATACTCTATACCCTTTTTAAGATGCACGCTGGAAAGAAGCGGTTTAATCACCTCCAGATGATATACCCAGGCGGATAGAAGGATAAGAGAAGAAATAACTATTGAATTTACCATAGGGGGAAAGACTTTACTCCGGATAAATTTTTTCTTCTCCGCCCTTAGGGAATAAATGAATCCCATAAGAAAGAAAAGTAATACAGGAGAGGCAGGAAATCTCAGGTTAACGCCAAAAAGGTTATTTACTAAAAGCCCCGTAATCCCACTTAAAATTCCAGGAACTAAGAAATTTTCTTTTTCCCCTCCCTTTATTTGTGTGCCTTCCCTATATAAGAGAAAAATTATCCAGAGGAAAAGAGTTAGTCCTACAATTCCTGTCTCACTCCAGATTTCCAGAAATTCGTTATGAGCATGGACGGTGGCATTTACGGAATGAGGGTTCAGAAAGTAGGAAGGAATCCGAAAACGAGGATAAATTAAATGATAGGTTCCTATTCCCCATCCAGTAAGGGGTTTGGCTTTTATCATTCTCCATGTGCCTTCCCAGATTTTAACTCTGATTCCTACGGTTCCTTGAGAGAGTTCCTTTTCCCATGCTTCTTTAAGAGAAGTTAAATGGGTAACGGTAAATAATGCTCCGGAGATTAATAAAAGAAATACAAATAGGAGTAGATAAATTTTTCTTTTTCCACCGAGAATCTCTTTTCTAAAATAAAAAATTAAATAAACAAAAGAAGCCAGAATCCCTATATATGCTGCTCGACTTCTGATTACTATAATAAGAATTAAAGCCAGAATAAACAAACTGCTAAGCCCCAGCAGGGGTAATATCCTTCTCTTCTTGAGGAAATAGAGAGAGAGGACCAAAGGTAATGGAAGAAGGAGAAGAAGATAGGCGGAGAAGAAGTTAGGATTTCCAAAAGTAGAAGGTATTACGGGAGTCTTTTCTTGTATGTAGAATATCAATTCTTTAACTACCAGAAAAGAATACGGTAAAAATAAAACCCATAGCACATAAATTGTTGACTTTTCTTTCTCTAAAAAGTTTGCCGTAAAAAAAGTAAGAGCCATAAGAGTTATTACTGTCTCCCACTGAGTAATACTGGCGTAAGGATAAGGAGAGTAAAGTAGAGATACGGTATTCCATAGAAAATATAGTAAGAAGGGTAGATAAAAGGAGAAGCGATAAAGAGATACTTTGCCAGTTTTAAGTAAGAAGGAAATAAGAAACAGGAAAGAAAGAAGCAAAAAAAATTGCACCTGGGAGAGTTTAATCATCACGTAGTTAAAAGCGGATGGGAAGATAATCAGAGGGAGGAGGAAGATTGCCGAAAGCAATAAGAAAGTAATTAACTTGGGTAAAGGGAAAATTCTATCCGGAGAAAAATTCTTTATCTTTTTCCTCTTCCCATCCGAAAATTTTCCTTTTTTCAAGAGCTTTCTATCCCTGGCATGAATTTCTCTACCACTAAAGCCCGGGTAGGGAAGTCATTTACTTTGCTTACTTTTAAATGTCCATCCTCTTTTAAAACTTCTTTTTTTGCTCTTTCCACAGGTAATTGATAAATCCCCGCTTGAAAATGCATGTGAGAGAGGATAGAAGTACCCGGAGGACCATTGTATACCGCAAAGTAACGGGGAGCATTCAGGACAAAATCTGCCATTATCTTAACCCCCTTTTTATCAATATACTGATATACATGTTGAGGATGAACTATAACCAAGTGATGGTCATAATAGGGATAGGGATTGGCAGAAATTATAAACCCATTCCAGGGCAGATCCTCTCTTCCTTCTTCCTGAATACAGTAGGGACATGCTTCCTCTCCCCTGCTCCTTTTCTCTACCCGAGAAGAACTAACTATGGATTTTCTGTGGGGGTTAAATTGTACTTCTATAAGTCCATTTTGATAGGTCTTCTTTTGAATTCCTTCCATACACTCTTCTTTAACAAATCCCACTTCAATGCCTTTTTTCCACAGAGCATCCAGTTTTTCTTCCAGTTCCGGATAAGAAAAATTAAATTCTTCTAAGGAATCTTTCGCCTTTCTTTGAATATCTTCATATACAAAATACAGATCCTTCTCTGGAGTACTTACATAATCCAGAGCCTTCCACACGTTTTCCTCGGTAGAAAAATCATATACCTCCTTATCCACAGTGATTATCAAGCCCGCCATCTCTGAGGAACCGGGTTTTATAGTTTTATCTGGATTCCCAAAGTGTTTTATGTAATTTTCAGGAATGCGTGTCCAGCGAGGGAAGATATAGGCAGTGAGGATATTTTGGCGGAGTTTAACAATCACATTTATGATTTTAGTTCTGGGGTTGGAAAGTAATAACTCAATAATCCGGTAAGTAGTGGAAACAAACCCCATTTTTCTCTAAATCTTATATGTTAAAATCTTTCCCTCTTAATCACTTGTCCATCCTATCCTGATTCTTCTATTATACCATTGATACCTATATTTAAGGGAACTTTTCCGTAGGCAGAAATTTCCGTAATGGTTCAAGAGATTTGACCCTTCAAGAAGAATCTGTTAATTATAATCTCATGTATCTTCCTTCTCTTTCTGAATTTAAAAAAATTGCCCGGGCTGGCTTTTTGATCCCTATATACAGGGAAATAATGGGAGATCTGGAGACCCCAGTCTCTGCTTTTTTAAAAATTTCTCAAGGTGAGAAAGGAGAGTTTCTCTTGGAGAGCGTGGAAGGGGGAGAAATACTGGGAAGGTACTCCTTCATAGGGTTCTCTCCCCGATTGGTTTTTCGGGTAAAGGAAGGAGTTTTTGAGATTGAAGAGAGGGAAGAAAAGATAGAGAAGGGAGTAACTAAGGAACCTCTCCAGGTCTTAAAAAATATTTTGGAGAAATTTCCTCCTCTTCAGATCAACTCTTTGCCCAGGTTTTTTGGAGGGGCAGTAGGATATATATCCTATGACTCCATTCGTTACTGGGAAGAAATACCTAGGAGGAAGGAAGATACTTTAAATCTACCGGATATGGAATTTTTTATAACCGATAGAGTGATCATCTTTGACCATGTAGAAAACAAAATTAAAGTAATGGCAGATGTACCTATCTTGAAGGATGACTCTTATTATCTGGAGAAAGCATATGAAGAGGCGGTGAAAAAAATTGAGGAGGTAATAGAAACTTTAAGGAAACCTCTTAAGCACCCTGTAGAGATTCTAAAAGGTGAGATAGAGGAGCCCATAAGTAACTTCTCCCCTTCTTCTTTTATGAAAGCAGTAGAAAAATGTAAAAAATATATAAGAGCAGGAGATATATTTCAGGTGGTAATTTCTCAGAGATGGAGTATTCCCGTAACCTCCCCTCCCTTCCATATCTACCGGGCGCTTCGCTCCCTGAATCCTTCCCCCTATATGTTCTATCTTAATTTTGGGAAGTTCCAACTGATTGGTTCTTCTCCAGAAATTCTGGTCAGAAAGGAAGGGAGAAAAGTTATATTAAGACCCATAGCGGGGACTCGTCCGCGTGGGAAGAATGAAAGAGAAGATAGTAAGTTGGAGAAGGATTTACTTAAAGACCCTAAGGAGTTAGCGGAACACATCATGTTGGTGGACTTAGGAAGAAATGATTTGGGAAGGATCTGCGATTACGGTTCGGTAAAGGTTAAAGAACTGATGGTAATCGAGAGATACTCCCGGGTCATGCATATTGTTTCCCATATAGAGGGTAAATTGAGAAAGGATGCCGACCAGTTTCAGGTTTTGAGAGCAAGTTTCCCTGCAGGAACAGTCACCGGTGCTCCCAAGATTAGAGCCATGGAGATAATCGAAGAACTGGAGCCGGAGGAGAGGGGTCCTTATGCAGGAGCAGTGGGTTATTTCTCCTATACGGGGAATCTGGATTCTTGTATAACTATTAGAAGTATTCTTCTTAAAGATGGGAAAGCCTTTCTTCAGGCAGGAGCAGGAATAGTGGCAGATTCCCTTCCGGAGAGGGAATATGAGGAGACGGAAAATAAGGCTAAGGCTTTAAGAGAAGCAGTAAGATTGGCGGAGAAAGGACTGGAGCCGTGAAGTATTTAATTTTCTCTCTGGATACAGAGGATTATATTACCCCCGAAGCAGACGAGGCTCTCTTGATTTGGCTGGAGATTTTTGAAAAGAGAGGGATAAGGGCTTCTTTCAATCTGGTAGGGGAGAGATTAAGAGTTCTCCTGAGAAGAGGGCGCTCTGATATTATAAGAAGGTTGCAGTTACATGAGATAAATTATCATTCCAATTTTCATTCCCTTCATCCTACCTTTGTAGAATACCTGGAGAATATGGAGTGGGAGGAAGGAATTAAAGAAGTGATTAACAGAGAGGTTCAAGGTATTGAGGACATAGAAAAAATTTTTGGGAGGAGACCTGTAGCCTACATGCAGCCGGGAAATTCCTGGGCCCCTCAGGTAATTTACGCTATGGGAAAATTAGGGATAAGGGTGATGGAGTGGTGTGTTTATACTCCGAAGATGACTCTCCCTTACTGGTACTGTAATTCTTTCAATGGGCTGGGCTGGGATTTTACCTTTGATAAATATTTTTTGAGGGAAGCCAGTGAATGGGAAGAGGGATGGGAAAAAGTGGTAGAGGAAGGAGAAAAGTTAGGAAGGGATTTTCTTGTTTTGGGCACCCATCCCTGTAGTCTAATAACTGAGAAGTTCTGGGATGCAGTTAATTTTAAAAAGGGAAAGAACCTTTTACCGTGGGAAAAACCTCCTTTGAGGAGAAGAGAAGAAGTCATAAAAATCAGAGAGAAGATAGAGAGGTTCTTAGATGGAATACTCGCTGAAGGTTATGAGGTAGTGGATTATGCTTTCCTCCATTCTCTTTATTTCCCTCCAGAGAGTTGGGTAAGCAGAAAAAATTTACTTCATCT
>CAZSGC010000041.1:12592-13706 GCA_964606225.1 uncultured bacterium
GTGGACTAACTTATTCTCCTTCAGAAATTTTTTCTCTTCTGGTAAAATTTCTTGCTCTCTTTAAAAGAGGCAACCTCACTTTCCCTCTTTTTTCTTCTACTCCTCAAGGCCCTGTGGAGGAGATAAAAGAGGAGGGGAGAAAAAGAGAGATACCTTGGGGAGAAGTTATAAAGAAAGCAGGTGAGTTAGAAAAAGAGTTAGAGAAGGGAAGAATTCCTTCCTGCATATATCTGGAGGATATTAAGATAGGTCCGGGCAGTTTCTTGAAACTTATGGCTAAGGGAGTGGAAAAGATGTTAAGAAAGGAGAAGGTAGACTCTTTAGGACTCTCGCTGGGAGAAAATCTACCTCAAATTGCCAGAGAGAAACCCTTCTCTTCGCTCCACTTTAAAGATACCTGGGGCCCCTTACCAGAAGATTTTGAGGCTCCTCGGATAATAAACTGGGCAAAATGGCAAGTATGGACTCTGAAACCTGCAGTTAAGAAATGATTCTGGTAATTGATAATTATGACTCCTTTGTCTACAATCTGGTGCAATATCTGGGAGAGTTGGGGAGTGACCTTAAGGTTTACAGAAACGACAAAATTACCTTGGAGGAGATAGAAGCGTGGAAACCTGAAAAAATAGTTATCTCTCCAGGACCTGGAAGACCTGAGGATGCGGGGATTTCTGTACCCCTCATTCAAAGATTTTATCCCCGCATTCCTATCCTGGGAGTTTGCTTAGGACATCAGGCTATCGGATATGCTTTTGGAGGAAAAATTGTTTCCGCTAAGGAATTAATGCATGGTAAAACTTCCCTTATTTACCACCAGGGCGAAGGGATACTTCAAGGAATTCCTTCTCCCTTTGAGGCTACTCGATACCACTCTCTGGTTATTGAGAGAAAAAGTTTGCCTTCCTGTTTAAAGATAATTGCTTGGACAGAAGATGGGGAGATAATGGGAGTGGAGCATATAAAGTTTCCTGTTTTTGGTTTACAGTTCCATCCAGAATCCATACTTACCCAGGTGGGGAAGAAAATAATCAAAAATTTTCTTTCCCTGTAAGGGAAGGTCAAAGAATTTTCCTTAAATTTCTGTTAAACTTTTAATAATGCCACCCTCCTATAG
>CAZSGC010000042.1:0-12698 GCA_964606225.1 uncultured bacterium
ATTACGGCTGGAATACAGTAGGAGGGGCTTTCCTCTCCTTAAGAGAGGATGCTGACCCGCAGGTTCTTTATTCACAGAGTCGTCTTAACCCCGAGTTTCTTAAAGAATACTCTAAATTTATCAAAAACTCCTATGAATACTTCAAAAATTCAGGATGGGAGAAGAAGGTGTATTACTGCGTATGGGATGAGCCACAGCCAGAGTATGTAAAATGGGTGAGGAAATTGCATGAGGTGATGAAGGAGGCAGAGCCAGAGATAAAGATTGACTTAGCCATAAACAATCCTCATTCCCGGCCATACTTTGATGGACTGGTAGATATATATGAGATGACTCCGGGGAGTCTGGATGAGGAGTTCAGGAAAAAACAGCAGAGTAAAGGTAATCAGGTCTGGGTATATGCACCCTGGTTCCATAGAGTTGATTCTTTTGATTTTGGTATGAGGATAATACCCTGGCAACTGTGGAGAAGTAAAGTAGATGGTTTTTTAATCTGGAGGGTTAACTTCTGGGGAGAAGATGCCTGGGAGCCACTTCTTTCCGCCAGAACTACAGGAATTCTCCTTTATCCCCATCCTGAGGATGGTTCCCCCTTAAACTCTCTTCGCTGGGAATTATTTAGAGAAGGAATTGAGGACTACAAGTATATCCAACTTCTGGAAAAGAATCTGAAAAGATTACAGGCAAAGAAATATCTTACCTCAGAAGAGAAGAATTTAATAAAAGCAACAGAAGCCTTATTTAATAAATTTTCTGGGATAGTTAGAGATTTTCGCTCCTACACTACTGACCCAGAGAAGGTTATCTCCATTCGGGAAGAAATGGGAGAAATTTTAGAGAAAATTTCTGAAACTTCAAAGGAGGTATAAGATTATGAAAGTTTACCTCTCTGTGGATATGGAAGGAATATCCGGGATTTCCAGTGCCCAGCAAACTTCCCTTTCTGGACGGGATTATGAGATAGCCCGAGAGTATATGATTCAAGATATAAACTCGGCTATAGAAGGTGCTCTGGAAGGAGGAGCAGATGAAGTATTGGTAAAGGATGCTCACGGTCAGATGAACAATATTTTACCTCATAAGTTACATAAAAAGGCTACCTTAATATCCGGCAGAGGGAGTGAACCTCTCTTCATGATGCAGGGGATAGATGAAAGTTTTGACTGTGTTTTTCTGATTGGCTATCACGCTATGGGTGGAACCCCTTATGCTTTTCATGACCATACTGATTCTAAGATTGTTCATGAGTGCAGAGTGAATGGTATAAAAATGGGTGAGATAGGGTTATGTGCTGGGGTAGCAGGATACTACGGTGTCCCAGTTGTTTTAGTAACTGGTGATAAAGCAGGTGTGGAGGAAGCAAAATCTCTCCTTTCCCCCTTAGAGACTGTGGTGGTAAAAGAGGCATATAGTAGAAGTTGTGCTCATCTATTACCTCTGGAAGAGGCTCATGAAAGGATAAGAGAAGCAGCAAAGAGAGCGTTGAAATTAAGGAAAAAACCCTTTTCCTTAGATTCTCCTCTTAAACTAACTATGACTTTTACGGAGACTAATATGGTGGATAGAATAGCCATTCTTCCAGGAGCAAAGCGGGTGGATGGTTACACTGTAGAGATAGAGGCGAGAGATTTCATAGAACTTTTCCGATACTGGCAGGTTTTTAATTTCTTGGGTTACTCAGCCAGAAGATAGAAATGAGCCATGAATGAGATTGAGAAGTTTAAAAAAATAGCAAAATTTGAGTTAGGTGGTGTGCTTTTCCTTGCTTCAAATTGGCAGTGGTTTTGGGATGAGACCATTGAAAGGTGGAAAAAAGAAGGGTTGCCTCCTGAAATTCCTTCCAGACCGAGAAGTTACCTGCACGAATACTTCAATTTTTCCCGTGTGGAAGTTCTGCCCATAAAAATGGGACTTATTCCACCCTTTGAAAAGGAAGTGCTGGAAGAGGGAGAAAACTACCAGATAATAATCAACTATGATGGTTCTAAGAGAAAGGTCCTTAAGGAAAATCGCACCAGTTCTATGGATCAATGGCTGGAGTATCCGGTAAGAGATAGAAAGAGTTGGGAAGAGTATAAGAAAAGATTGAACCCGCATACTCCTTACCGCTTTCCTCCTTGGTGGGAAGAGGAGAAGAAGAGATATCAGAATCGTTCCCATCCCTTAGGGATAGAGGATGTGGGTAGTTTCTTCGGATGGATAAGGAACTGGATGGGGCTTGAGAATTTAAGTTATATGTTGAGGGATGACCCTTCTCTAATTGAAGAGATGGAAGAGTATATAGAGTACTTCATTCTGGAAATTCTAAAAAAGGTTTTAAAGGACATAAAACCAGATTTTGTTCAATTTTGGGAAGATATGGCTTTCAAAAGCGGCCCCCTGGTATCCCCTGATTTCGTCCGTAAATACATGATACCCCATTATAAAAAAATTACTGATTTTCTTCGTTCTAATGGAGTAGAGATAATTACACTGGATTCGGATGGAAACATCTGGGAACTTATCCCTTTATGGCTGGAAGGAGGAATTAACGGTGTGTTCCCTAACGAGGTAGCTGCAGGTATGGACATAGTAGAGATGAGAAAAAAATTCGGTAAGAACCTCATAATAATTGGGGGAATAGATAAAAGAGCCTTAGCCAGTGGAAGAAAGGCTATTGAGGAAGAGGTTATGAAGAAGGTCCCTTATCTTTTATCTCAGGGAGGGTACTTCCCAGCAATTGACCACTCTGTACCTCCCGATGTTCCCTTTGAAAATTATCTTTATTATCTGGAACTCTTAAGAAAGATAGGAGGGTAAGATGGATATAAAGGAGGTATGGGAGAGATTATCCTCCGAAATTTCCGGTGAGCAGGCTAAGAAGATAGCAGAAGAAATCTTTCAATTTGACCATTACTTTACCTTCTCTAATTTCCGCAAAAGTGCTCAGTACTGTAAGAAGAAAATGGAAGAGTTTGGATTGGAGAAGGTAGAGTTAAGTGAATTCAAAGCAGATGGGAGAACATGTTATGATCACAACTGGAGGGTCCCCCAGGCGTGGGAGGTGGAAGAAGCGAGATTAGAGATTCTCGCTCCTGAGAGAGAAAAACTTGCAGACTGGGAAGAAAATCCTCATTCCTTAGCCATGTACTCAGCACCTTTTGAAGGGGAATGTGATGTTGTTCCTCTGGAGGAGGGAAGAGATTTAAAAGGGAAGATAGCCTTCACTTCCTCCAGGATTATAAAGGTTTACACAGAGTTAGTAGAGAGAGGGGCGATAGGAGTGATCAGCGATTATATGGATGAATTTCTGGAAAGGAGAAGGGATGAATTACCAGATGCTATCCAGTGGGAGAATGCTACTCGAGGTTTAGGGGAAAAAGGTTTATTTGGATTTATGCTCTCCCCAAAAAGAGGGGATTACTTACGGAGTTTAATTAAGAAAGGAAAAGTGAAGGTGAAAGTAAAAGTAAAAACTAAATTGTATGAGGGAAAGTTTTACGCAGTGACTGGGATAATCCCTGGAGAAAGGGGGGAGGAAGTTTTAGGAATAGGACATTTGTTTGAACCCGGAGCACATGATAATGCTTCAGGATGTGCGCTTCTCTTGGAGATAGCCAGAAGTATTAAGAGGTTAATAGAAGAGGGTAAATTACCTCCCCTTAGGAGAAGTTTGCGTATTCTTCTGAGTTGGGAAATAGATGGAACCCTTGCCTGGGTGAAGGAAAACCCGGATAAAATCTCTGGGATTATCGCAGGATTAAACTTGGATATGGTGGGAGGAGACCAGGATAAGGATAAAGGTATACTTCGTTTACATCCAGTTCCTTCTGCCCATCCTTCCTTCACCAATGTATTGATAGAAGATTTAATGAGAAAATTATCTCCTTATTTAAGATGGGGTATTTATGGGAGTAATGGGGGTGATGCTTTAATTTCTGACCCTTTAATAGGAATACCCACACCTGCCATATGGCAATGCCCGGAGAAGTTTTATCATACCTCAGAAGATACTCCGAATAAACTTTCTTCCTTCACTTTTGAAGAGATGGGTAAAGTGGGGGGGACCTACCTTTATTTTCTGGCTACTGCAGGATATGAGGAGACTCTAAGATTGGCAAACCAGGTTTATAGGAAAGGGATAGAGGAACTGCTCAAAGTATCTCAAAGAATTATAGAAGAGTCAAAGAGAAGGGGGACGCTTTATGAGGAGGTAATGGAGAAAAGGTTTGATTTTTTCTACCGCTTACAGAAGGAAACTTTAAGGAGTCTATGGAGGCTCAGCCAGGAGGAGAAACTGAAGTTCTACGAAGAGAAATTGGAAAAGAGATGGAAAGAGAAAATAGAGGATGAGAAGGAGAGGGTGAAGGAGTTTTTGGATCTTCTCAAAGTGAAGAAGGAAAAACTTAAGGAAGAAAAAGAGAAGGAAGAGTTAGAAAGATTTATCCCTCAACGGCTCTCCTTTGCCTCACCCAATGAAATGGTTATATGGAGGAATCTTCCTTCAATTGAGGAAATGAGGAGATATGAGAAACTTAAGGAAGAAAGTAAATTCTCCATAAGGCAGGCTCTCTTCTGGTGCGATGGAAAGAGGAACCTTAGAGAAGTTCTGGAAATATTAGAAATTGAGGGAGAGGAGATGATCGACCCTAAGCATTTTCTTGCCTATTTTCGATTTTTAGAAGAACATGGATGGATAAAATTAGAAAGGGTAAGGAGAAATGGTAGAAGGATACCTTAAGGTATGTAGTGATGAAGATTTAAATAAAATCCACGATGCTGTTTTAAGGATTCTGGAGAAAGTAGGACTTAAAG
Organism: uncultured bacterium; assembly: GCA_964606225.1. GTDB lineage: Bacteria > CAIJMQ01 > CAIJMQ01 > JAADFP01 > CAZSGC01 > CAZSGC01. The sequence continues at coordinate 4,795 of CAZSGC010000042.1, forward strand.
TACCCAGTAATCTGCTCTTGGATTTTCTTCAGGATTACGGAGCAAAGGTAGATAGGAAGAAAATGCGGGTAAGATTTCCTCCCCAGATAGTGGAAAAGACAATTCAGTTAAGCCAAAGACAGAGAAGAGGGATGGAGGACCCTTTGATAACCAGAAAAATGCAGGCAAAGTTTGCGCAGGATTTTGGATATGAAACCTTCTTCCTCTATGACTGGGAGAAGAAGGAGAGGCGACCAGCCACCTTAAAGGAAGTGGTAGAACTCATTCATCTGGGAGACGTTCTCCCCGAGGTCACTTCCGTGGGACTACCTGTATTGAATTCAGAAACAGACCAGAAAGTGGAAGCCATAGAAGCCTGCGAACTACTCTATCTTCATACCCGAAAACATAGAGGTTCGGGCATAAGGACACCTGAGCAGGTTAAATATATGATAGAGATAGATAAAATATTGGGCTATGGACCCGAAAATACTCATTTTGTACAGGTGGGAAGGTGCATGATTTCTCCTTTGAATTTTTCTCTTGATGCGGCCAGAATTTTTGAGGAGTTGATAAAGTATGGGTACACACATCGCTTCTGGGTGGCTACCATGCCTATAAGTGGCGCTACTTCTCCTGTAACCATGGCTGGTAACATTGCCTTAGCCGCAGCAGAGATACTGGGGGGATGGAGTATTGCTAAAGCCATTAATCCAGAAGCAAAAGTAGGGGCTACAGTTATAAGTGGGGTGATGGATATGAAGACAGGAAAGGCGAGTTTTGCTGCACCTGAGGCTACTATTCAAGATGCAGGAGTATGCCAGTTATTCAAAAGGTTGTACAAGGTGGAGATAGGCTATGACCCGGGAGGGTATATCGATGCTAAAGTTCCGGGTATCCAGGCTGCCTATGAGAGGACTTTTAAACATATGGCTTTGGGAACCACGGTAGGAGTGGCTCTTACCATTGGAGCCTTGGATGGAGCCAGCACTTTTTCTCCTGAACAGGCAATTCTTGATCTGGAGTTTAACAAGGGATTATGGAAATTTTTTGAGGGATTGGAAGTCACGGATGAGACCATCGCTTTAGAGGAGATAGAGAAAGTAGGTATGGGAGAGAGGAAGACATTTCTGGAGTGCGAACATACCCTCAAGCATTACCAGGAGGTACTGTGGGAACCAGAACTTTTAGATAGAGGACCCTGGGAAAAGGGAAAGGAGGAAAAACTCCTCCAGAAGGCTCACGAGAAGTGGAGGGAAATGTTGAAAAATTATTCCCCTCCCCAGGTAGACAGAGAGAAGGCGAAAGCCATTCATGAAGTCGTGGAGAGGGCGAGAAAAGAACTGTTAAGGAACTAAGAATGGGAGGGTGGGCAGAGAAGACCTTAAGGGAGATGAGTCTTAAAGAAAAAGTGGGACAACTGATATGCTGTATGGGAGGAAAAAGGAGGATTTCCAAATTAGAGAGAATGGCAAGGGAGGGAAAGGTAGGAAGTATCTATACTCCTCCTTTAAATACTCCGGAGGAAGTAGCGGAGTTAACCAACAGATTTCAGAAGATTTCCTCTGTCCCTGTATTATTCATGGATTTCTTTGTAAAAGAAGGGACTACCCCTATTCCTTCCCAGATGGCTATGGGAGCTACCAGAAGTAAGAAACTGGTTTACAGGATTTCCCAGATACAGGCAGAGGAAGCAAGAGCCATGGGGATTCACTCTATTTCTCAGCCAGTGCTGGATGTGAATACAAACCCAGATAACCCCATAATAAATATTCGTTCTTTTGGAGAGAATCCGGATTTGGTCTCCGAACTGGGACGGGCAAGAATAAAAGGTTTTCAGGACCACGGAGTAATATCCTGCGTAAAGCATTTCCCGGGTCATGGAGACACTTCCTTAGATTCTCATCTCCACATGCCGGTTGTTTCTCATGCTAAGGACCGGCTGGAAAAGGTGGAGTTTAAGCCTTTCAGGGAGGCTATCAAAAATGGGGTTAAAGCAGTTATGACCTCTCATATTCATTTTCCTTCTATAGAACCTGAATCTCTACCTGCAACTCTATCCAGGAGAGTAATCACTGGATTACTTCGAGAAGAGATGGGATTTAAGGGGCTTATTTTTACCGATGGGATGGCTATGAAAGCAGTCACTGAAAATTTTTCTCTTGAGGAGGCAGCGGTTCTTTCCATCAAAGCGGGTTGCGATGTGATTCTGGCCAGAGGAGATTATGAGGAAGAAACCTTTTCTGCCCTCTATAAGGCTGTGGAAAAAGGGGAGATTCCCTTAAATCAGGTGGAAGACTCCGCAAGAAGGGTTCTGGAAGCAAAAGAGTGGTTAGGACTGCATAAAGAGAAGTTCGTGGATGTAAAGAAGGTAAAAGAAATTGTGGGGAGAGAGGAGAACTTAAAAGTATCTCAGGAAATAAGCGAGAAAGCAGTGACTTTATTGGTGAAGAGGAACATCCCTTTACATATCCAGCCTTCTCAGAGGATTCTTCTGATAGGTTTTGAGGAAATTGTAGGAGAAGAGGTAGGAGCAAAAGTAGGGATTGAGACAGGAACTAAAGGATTGACTGAGAGGCTTGAGGAAGAAATAAAGAAAAGGCATCCGAATCTCTCCACTATTTCCCTCCCTCTCTCTCCTGAAGAAAAGGAAAGGGGAAAAGCCATTGGATTAGCCTCTTTAGCAGAGGTGGTGATTTTTTCCAGTTTTATAAGGATAAGAGCATACAGAGAAGATTATTTCATGCCCTATGAACAGGTAGAGTTGATAAAGAGTATCAGGTCTTTTCCCAAGCCTTTGATATTTCTCCTCTTTGGAAGTCCTTACGAGGTGAGAAAATTGCCCGAATTGGAGGGATGTATTCTCACCTATGATTTAACCCTTCCTTCTATTTCTGCCTGTGTAGAAGTTTTATTTGGAGAAAGGAAAGCCAGAGGGAGATTGCCCATAACTATCTCTTCTCATTATCCTTTTGGATATGGGCTGGATTGAAGAGGGTAGTATGAGAAGGTGGATGAAGAAGATGGGAGTGGGATTTCTTGCCCTTTCTATCTTCTTAACTCTGGGATTTGGAAGAGGGAAGGTGAGAAAGAAGCAAATTACCTTTATGCTCTGGGGTGGTCCAAAGGAAGTCTCTCTCATAAGGAAGTGGGTGAGGAAGTTTGAAGAGGAGAATCCAGGAATCAAGGTAAAGATAAATCATGTGGCGGTGCAAAATTATGAACAAAAGTTGTTGATATTTATAGTAGGGGGTGTTCCTCCCGATGTTGCCTGGATAAACTTAAGAACCTTTGGGGTGGCGGTAAGGAAGGGAATTTTATCTCCTTTAAACTCCCTTGTAGAAAAAGATGGCTACTCTTTAACTCCTTTTTACCCCGTCCTGATTAAAGCCTTTTCCTATAAGGGCAAACTTTTCGCTCTCCCCATCATTTCCAATGTGGATGTTCTATTTTACAATAAGGACCTTTTTGATAAGGCAGGGTTGGAGTATCCGAACCAAAATTGGGATTGGGGAAAATTTAAAGAGGCGGTAAACAAGTTGACCATTGTCTCTCCAGAGGGGAAGTTGCTCCAGTATGGGATTTACTACAATGGAGACTGGATAGAGTTAATATGGCAAAATGAAGGTAAGGTTTTAGATGAAACAGGAACCCAGTTCCTCTTCACCTCTCCCAAGTATATAAAGGCAAATGTAGAAGCCATCAAGTTTTACTTTGACCTGGGAATAAGATACAGCCCTGCGGGGTCCAGAGAGGAAAGCGCTCTTCAGTATTTTTCCAGCGGGAAGGTGGCCATCCTGGTGGGAGGGAGTTGGTGTCTTTTCCTGCTGGATAAGTATGCTCCCAACATCAGATGGGGAGTGGCTCCACTTCCTAAGGGGAAGAAAAGAGCCACCAAACTGCATTCTGTGGGACTGGTTATTCCCAAGGGTGCCCGTTATCCTGAAGAAGCATGGAAATTGATAAAGTTTCTCTCTCAGGAAGAGGTGGAGAAGGACCTTGCTTCTGCGGGAAGGTCCATCCCTTGCCGGATAAAAGTGGCGGAGAGATACTACCTTCATTCAGAGGTTGCCAGAAGAAGAGACCTTGACTTAAAACCTGTCCTGGAAAGCCTGAACTATGCTAAGGTGGCTGAAAGAGGGGCTTTATATCGGGAAGTGATGGAGCAACTCATACAGGTAGAATTTGAGAAGGTATGGTTGGGGAAAGAGACGGTAGAGGAGGCTTTTGAGCATATAAAGGCGAATCAGGAAAATGTATTGAAGGGGGGTAGAGAATGAAGAGAGTGATAATTTGTTTGGTTTCAAGTTTGTTAATCTTCATATTTCCACTATATGCCCGGGTATCCATCCAGGATCTTTACATAGATGGTAAGAGGATTAAAGAGGTAAAGCAGGTGAAGGTAAAGCAGGGGGAAGAGGTGGAAATTAAGGTGAGTTTGGCTCAGGATAAAAAAGAGATAAAGAGATGTGTGGTAATCGTTCATACCCATCCGGGAAGTTTTAATGATGTTTCTACAAAACTTGGACAGATGACCAACTGGCCTCCTATCCAACCTTCCAAAGGATATTTTCAGGTAAGCGGGAAGTTTCTTATAGACCTTAACCCAGGGACTTATACCATTGAAGTATATGCAGAGCCTCCTTATGGGGGCAAATGGTTTAGGGATTGCTTGGTGGTTCTACCTGGGAAGGGTGGGGTGAAGAAAAAGAGAGGTAAAATTCCTCTGTTTTACCTTCTTGCTGAGGAGAAAGGAGTTAAAGTCTGGTATTTAACACCGAACAGGAGGGTATTTGAGGAAGATATTCTGCCGGATAAGCCTTTTAAGGAGGGAATCTATTTGAAGGTGGCAAAGAATGAGTATGAGCCTTTCCAGATAGTTTTGAGGTCAGAGGAAGATTTGAAGGGATTACATATAGAATTTTCAGATTTAAAAGGAGGAAAGGGTAAAATCAGCAAGGATTACCTTTCTTTTAATCCTGTAGGTTATAAAGATTTCATATTGAGAGGGGGAAAAGTTAGAAGATATCCTGATGTTCTTCTTAAAGAAAAGGAAATTGACCTCCAGAAAGGGAAAAATCAGCCTGTATGGATAACTTTAAAAGTCCCCGGAGATATTAAGGCAGGTGTTTATGAAGGGAAGATAGATATTAAGGGAAAGGGGATAAACTTTTCCCTACCTCTTAAAGTAAAGGTGTGGGATTTTACCTTACCGGAGGATATTCCTCCCACCATTCAGGCTCATATAGGTGTGTATGACCTACGGAGATATTTAGAAAGGCATCATCAAAAGTTTAGTAAGAAACTGTTGAAGAGATACTTCATAAACTTAAAAGAGCATGGTGTGAATGCCACTCCCAGGGTATGGTTTGACCCTGATTTTCTGGAATTCCGCCTTGGATACACGGGAAAGATAGAAGAGGCTCCGGACGACCCTAAGATTAAAGGCCTTGAAGAGATGCTTAAATTTTGTTTTGAAGACCTGAACTTCCGTTACGCTCGCCTGGGCACCATAATGCTGGGTTCCATGGAAGGGTTTACCATGAAGGAGAGGAAAGGGGTTAAGGTTCTTCTCCTGCCCAGGGAGGAGGGAGATATATGGATAGAGGGACCTCAGTATAAGAGGAGTTTTGTATCTTCCCCACAGAGGAATTTAAAATGGAGATACCATGCAGATGTAGCCTATCTTCTTTTAAGGGGAGTAAAAGTGGAGGATTTTGGAGGGAGTTGGGTGGAGTATGAATTCAAGGTAGAGAAGGAAGGAAATTACAGGGTGTGGTATAAGAGAGGATTTCCTGAAAAAGGCATAAGAGAGGTTTATGTAGATGGTAGAAAAGTAGGGGAAGGAGAATTCAGGGATAGAAAAACAAAATACTTTCTTCTCCCGGAAACGGTTCATCTTAAAAGAGGGTTACACACTTTAAGGGTTATTCTAAGGAATCCTCATTACGGCTGGAATACAGTAGGAGGGGCTTTCCTCTCCTTAAGAGAGGATGCTGATCCCCAAATTCTTTATTCACAGAGTCGTCTTAACCCCGAGTTTCTTAAAGCATACTCTGAGTATATCAAAAACTCCTATGAATACTTCAAAAATTTAGGGTGGGAGAAGAAGGTATACTATGCTCTCTGGGATGAGCCACAGCCTGAGTATGTAAAATGGGTAAGGAAATTGCACGAGATAGCCAAGGAAGCAGAGCCGGAGATAAAGATTGACTTAGCCATAAACAATCCTCATTCCCGACCATACTTTGATGGGCTGGTAGATATATATGAGATGACTCCGGGGAGTCTGGATGAGGAGTTTAGGAAAAAACAGCAGAGTAAAGGTAATCAGGTCTGGGTATATGCACCCTGGTTCCATAGAGTTGATTCTTTTGATTTTGGTATGAGGATAATACCCTGGCAACTGTGGAGAAGTAAAGTAGATGGTTTTTTAATCTGGAGGGTTAACTTCTGGGGAGAAGATGCCTGGGAGCCACTTCTTTCCGCCAGAACTACAGGAATTCTCCTTTATCCCCATCCTGAGGATGGTTCCCCCTTAAACTCTCTTCGCTGGGAATTATTTAGAGAAGGAGTTGAGGACTATAAGTATCTCTATCTCCTGGAGAAGGGAATGAATCTCTTAAAGGAATCTTCCTTACCTTCTGAGAAAAAGGAGAAAATTCTCAAAGAAGGTGAGGATATTCTAAAGACAGTAAAGAATAAAATCGCTAAAGATTTCCAAAATTATACCAGGAATCCAGAAGAACTTGAAGAAATAAGAGAAAGAATGGGTGAAGAGATAGAGTGTTTAAAGGATATGGTGGGTTTTTAAATCTTTAAAGGAGGTGTGAGATGAAGAGAGGGATAATTTTTATGGTGATACTTTTCACCGTTAGTTTTTTCTCTTACGGTGAGACGGGAGAAGGAGTGAATGTAAGTAGAGATACCAGAGGGCTGACCATGGAAAATTCCCTCATAAAAGTAGTCCTTACCCAAAAATCCAATTTCCAGGTAAACGAAATCTATTTGAAAGGAGAGGAATTTAACTTTTTAAGACCTGATAAATACGGTGCCATTGGAATCAGCTTGGGGGATGAGGAACCCTGGTTGCAGGCCTGGAGGTTGGCTACTATAAATAATCTGGAGTATAAAGAAGTAAAAGGAGCAAAGGTGGGAAAGGTAATAGTTAGTTGGAGTAATCCCCTGGTAAAGGCGGAGGACATTATTACTCTATATGAAGGGGTTCCCATCGTGTTTGTAGAGACAAAGGCAAGTTTTTGTAAGGTGGCTAAGATCCTGGGATTTAATTATCCCTATATAGAGATGTCTCAGAAAGAAGACTTTATCTATCCTACCTCTTCCGGAATTGTCAGGGTAAAGAAGGAGAAGTGGGATAAGCCGAAGAGGAAATGGGTGAGAGGGGAGAAATGGCAGGGAAAATGGGCAGGACTGCAGGTTCCCTCTACCCATAGAGGAATTATTCTTTTTATAGAGGAGAAGGATGGAAATGTCTCTTTATTTGGAGGATTAAGTCTGGGTTTACACTGGAGAAATTATATAGGAAGAATAGTAGATGAGAAGACAGAACCTTTTCACGCCTTTATCGGACTCATGCCTTTCAAAGGGGATGTGAAACTGGCGGTGGAGGAAGGATTAAAATTCTGGGATGAATACAAGGAGGGAGAAGAATGAGGAAGATATTTCCTCTTCTGGGGTTAGTTTTTCTTCTTTCCCTTTCTGGCTTCTCTCAGGAGGAGGTGAATTGGGACCCCATATCTAAAAGCCTTCTCTCCTCTTCCCCGGGGAATTATAAGGTGGGCATGGGGGATTACTTCTCCACGCCCAAGTTCAACATTAAGTTTAAATCCATAGAGGAGGAAGTGGTTTATCTTAAAAATAACGGCATTTCCTTGGTATTAAGTCCCAGTGACCCCTATTTCTAT
>CAZSGC010000042.1:12708-12937 GCA_964606225.1 uncultured bacterium
TTTATGAAAAATACGGCATTCAGATAGTTGCCTACGGATACCAGAAGTTTCAGGAAGGGGGGAAGACTTTTCTGGACAAAGATTTTGTTGAGAGGGTTTGCCAAATATATAGGGAAAGACTCTCCCGTGACAGACAGGAGGTATTCAAAGGTAAGCCTGTGGCTTATGGCTACCGGATGTCTGGAGAACCTCGGGGTAAGATTAACCGTGTTCCCTGGTCAGCCTGGAA
>CAZSGC010000043.1:0-1245 GCA_964606225.1 uncultured bacterium
GAAAATGGCCAGGAAAATGAAAATATTTTCTATAACTTCCACCTTCCTCATCTTTATTTACCCAGAAGATTATTCACAAAAACAGGAGGAGAAAATTCTACCAGATCTTCCATCTTCTCTCCCACTCCTACCATTTTAACCGGAATCCCCAGTTTTTTCTCGATAGCAAAGATTATCCCTCCTTTTGCTGTCCCATCCAGTTTGGCCACTATTATCCCTGTTAGATTTAAAGCATTATGAAATTCTTCCGCTTGATTTATCCCATTCTGTCCAGTGGTAGCATCCAGAACCAGAAGTATCTCCTGAGGGGAAGAGTAAGAAGGAGGATAGTAGGAAGAAAATCTTTTCTTCAAAACTCTCTTAATCTTTTTTAACTCCTCCATAAGGTCTCTTCGGGTATGGACTCTACCCGCAGTGTCGATGATAAGAATATCCGATTTTCTGTTTCTGGCCGCGTTTAAAGCATCGTAAGCCACCGCTGCTGGGTCAGAGCCGTACTGATGTTTAACCACCTCTGCCCCTACTCTCTCTGCCCATAGTTGTAACTGTTCTATAGCCGCTGCACGGAAAGTATCACTGGCTGCCAGTAGAACTTTCTTCCCCTCCTTCTGAAAACGATAAGCCAGTTTCCCTATGGTGGTAGTCTTACCCGAACCGTTTATTCCCACCACCATAATTACCGTGGGAGGAACCGGAGAGAACCGGATACTTCTATCAACTTTCATCAGAAGAGAAAGAAGTTCCTCCTTTAATCCCTCTTCCCATCTATTAGGTTGAAAGTAACCCTTTCTCCTTAGATTCTCTACCACTTGTAAAGACAACTCCACTCCCAGATCTGCTTGGAGAAGAATCTCTTCCAATTTTTCCCAGTCTTCGGGCTTTAATCTGTGAGTGAAGAGTTTTCTTAAAGCGGGTAATAATCTAAAACGGGTCTTCTCCAGACCTTTAAGAAGACTGGGTGACATTTATCCTCTCCTCTGCTTCCTTGAGGCTGACCGATATTATCTTGGAAACCCCCGGTTCTTCCATAGTTACTCCATATAACACATCTGCCTGGGATAAAGTTCTTTTATTATGGGAAATCACAAGGAATTGGGTATTCTGAGCCAGTTCCTTCAAGAATCTGGCGAATCTCTCCACATTTGGCTCATCTAAGGGAGCATCTACTTCATCCAGAACACAGAAAGGTGAGGGTTTTATACGGAAAAGAGAGAAGAGAAGAGCTATGGCTACTAAAGATTTTTC
>CAZSGC010000043.1:1255-12921 GCA_964606225.1 uncultured bacterium
AGATTTTTCTCCTGCAGAGAGTAGGGAGAGATTCTGAAGTTTCTTACCCGGAGGCTGAACAAAGATTTCCACCCCTTTTTCTTCAAAATTTTCCTCTCCCGTAAGTCTTAAGGTAGCCTCTCCTCCCGAGAAGAGTTCCCGGAAGATTTTAGCGAACTCCTTTCTTATAGAGCGGAGAGTATTTAAGAAAAGAGAGCGTGTGGTTTCTTCAATTCTCTTAATACTTTCTCTAAGGTTTCTCTCACTCTCTTCTAAATCTTCAATCTGCTGTAGATAAAAGTTATATCTTTCCTCTACCTCTTTCTTTTCCTCCCAAGCGGTTAGATTCACCTCTCCCATCTTTTCCAATCTTTCCCTCAATTCCTTTATCTCTTCCTCTAAGGATTCCTCCTGTGTGGAGACTGGAGAGGGTAGGGAATCCAGTCCCATCCCATAACGGGTGAGGAGAGAATCTTCCAGGTTTTTAATCTCCATCTTTACCTTGGCTAACTCTATCTCCATCTCTTGAAGGGAGGTCCCCACTCCCTCTTTCTTTTCCTGAAGTCGGGAAAAAATTTCTTCTTCCTCTTCTATCTCCTTTTTAATACTCTCTCTTTCCATAGAGATTTCTTTCAGCCTCTTAAGAAGTTGCTCTCTTTCTTCCTCTACTCTCTCTCTTTCCTTAACTATCCTCCCTCTTTCCTCTCTGTTCTTCTCCTCTTCCTTCCTCAATTCCTCTCTTTTATCCTTCCATTCCCTCATCCTTTCCTTAGAAGAATTAATCCTCTCTTCTATTCCTGATTTTTCCTGCTTACTACTCTCTATCTCCTTACTATAGGAAGAAATTAACAAGTTAAGCCTTTCCTTCTCCTCAATAAGAACACCGATTTCCCTCTCTTTTTCCTCTAAGGAAGACTTAGCCTCCTCCCATCTTCTCTCTATCTCTCTCTTTTCTCCCTCCTTCTGGGCCAGAAGTTTCTCTCCAGTATTAATCTCCTCCTTCTTTTCCTCTCTCTCCCTTTCCCATTCTTCCCTCTCTCTATCTAAAAGGTTAATTCTTCTTTCTATCTGGTGGAGGTCTCCGGATAACTTCTCCTTCTCCTTCTCCAATTTCTCTTTCTCTTCTATTTCTTCTCTCCAGATAAGGGAGATTTCTTCAAGTTTCTCATTATTCTCTTTAAGGAATTTTTCTTTTTCCTTTATTTCTTCTGTTATTTTTTTGAGTTCATCTTCCCTCTCTTTCTCTCCCCTCTCTAACTTGCGTATCCTTTCCTCCTTCCCGGTTAGAAAGACTTCCTCCTTTTTATAAACTCCTTTAATCAATCCAGAAGGAGAAACAATCTCTCCCTCCAGAGTTACAATTTTCCACTCCGGAGGAACTTCCTTTAATTTCTTTAATGCCTCCTCAAGCGAGGGAAGAATTAAAACTTTTCCCAAGAGTCTCTCCAAGAGAGGAGCAAGATAAGGTGGATAATCTATTCGAGAAAGCAATTCCCCAGTCATCTTCTTTCCTCTCCCTCCCTGAGAGCAAGGATAGATACTGACTTTGCCCTTCTTAGCCTCTTTTATTTTCTTTAGTATCTCTTTTGCCTCTTCTAAGTCATCTACTACCAAAGTTTGAAGAACCTCTTCCAGAACAGACTCCACGGCTAAGGTAAGATTTTCCGGTACTCTAATCAAATCTCCCAAGAGTTTCACCTCTCTTTCCTGCCTAAGGAATTTTACTGCCGGGTCTAAGTGACCACCCTCTTCCCATATTTCTTTAAGAAGTTTCAGCCTCTCTTTCAAACGATTCCTTTCCTGTTCGCATTTTTCTCTTCTCTCCTTTAAAACCTCTATTTCTCTCTCCAGTCTTTCTTTTTCCTTAAGTAATGCCTCTCTCTTAAGAGAAATTTCCTTTATAGAGTCTTCTCTCTTTCTTAGATTTCTCTCTACTTCTTCCAAATTCTTCTCTACCCTCCCCTTCTCTTCTTCCTCTTTTTCCCTCTCTTTAAGGAGTTTATAGATTCTAACTTCCAGGTTATGCAGACCAATCTTTAAATGTTGCAGGTTATTCCTCTCCTTTACCAGGGAAGAAAGATTCTCTATTTTTTGAGAGTTCAGTTTCTCCAGAATTTTATTTTGTTCATCCAAAACTTTTCTCCTTTCTCCAAGAAGTGATAAAATCTCTTTAAGTTTTTTCTCCTTTCTCTGTTTCTCTTCCTCTATTACTTTTATTCTTTCCTCTACTTCCCTCTTTCGCTCTCTTAAGGAGGAAAGGGTGTTTTCCACCTCCTTTATTTCTTCCTCACCCTTATTTATCTCTTCTTGGGCCTTCTTTATTCTTTCCTCACATAGGAGAAGAAGACCGGAAAGTTTCATGCTCTCTTCCCTCAAGGTAGCCTCTCTTTCCTGGATCTCTTCCCTCTCTCTCTCCAAATCAGAGAGAATTTTTCTCCTCTCAGATAAACTCTTTTCTTTTTCTTCTAAGATCTTAAGAAACTTATTCCTTTCTCCCTCTTTCTTTTCTTTATCCTTCAAGATACTTTTCATCCTTTCTCGCAGATCAGAATAATGGAGAGCCGCCTCTCTTAACTCTAATTCTTTAAGTCTCTCTTTTAACTGGTGATACCTTCTTGCCTTGGAAGCCTGTCGCTCTAAGGAACGGAGCTGTCTCTCCATCTCTCTCAACAGGTCTTTAAGTCGGATAAGATTCTGACGAGTGAACTCCAGTTTCCTTAAGGTCTCCTGTTTCCTTAGATTGAATCTGGTGATACCTGCTGCTTCCTCAAAGAGTCTTCTCCTCTCCCGTGGTTTAGCCATTACCACATACTCCACCATTTCCTGACTTAAAAAAGAATACCCACTAACTCCTATTCCTGTATCCATAAAGAGTTCCTGAATGTCTTTTAATCGGCAGGAGGTACGATTAATCTGGTATTCACTCTCCCCAGAACGGAAGAGTTTACGGGTGATGGTTATCTCGCTAAAAGGGAAGGGTAAGTTTCTCCTTGGATTCTCAAAGGTTAAAGAAACCTCCGCTCTCCCCAAGGGTTTCCTTCCCTCGCTCCCATTAAAAATCACCTCCTCCATCTTAGTCCCTCTTAAGTTATAAGGATTCTGCTCTCCCAATACCCATCTGATAGCATCAGCAATGTTGCTCTTTCCACAGCCGTTGGGACCTACGATAGCGGTAATTCCAGGTGTAAGTTCTATCTTTACCCGGTCAGGGAAAGATTTAAATCCCTGTATCTCTAAGGATTTAAAATACATCTTTCCTCACAATCCCGCCGCATCCAGTACCTGGGGTACAAGCCAATCCCATCCAATAGGCATTATATGTACACCCCGGCAAAGGTCTTTAAATCCTTTAATTAACTCAGCAGCAATCTCCACACTTACCTTAGGTCGATCTTCTTTTTTGGCTTCTGCCATTCTCTTAATAAGTTCATCTGGGACATAAACACCCGCCACATTCTCGTTCATATACTTGGCCATCCCTGCAGATTTAAGTAAAACTATACCTCCCAGAACAGGAACATCCCATTTCTCAACTTCCTTCATGAACTTTTCAAATATCTTCAAGTCATAAACTGCTTGAGTTTGGAAGAACTTTGCCCCTGCTTTAATCTTTAACTCCATTTTAAATAATTGAGGTTCCAGAGGGTCTGCTCCTGGATTTACCACTGCCCCCAAACAGAAATGGGGAGTGCCTTGCAAAGGATTCCCTGCCATGTCCTTCCCTTCCATTAACCCAGTAGCCACCTGGAGGAGTTGAACGGAATCCAGGTCAAAAACTGGCTTAGCCTCAGGATGGTCTCCCAGAGTGGTATGATCCCCTGTAAGACAGAGGACATTTCTAATTCCCAAAACATAGGCAGAAAGAAGCTCTGACTGTAAAGAAAGCCTGTTTCTGTCTCTACAGGTCAGCTGAAGGATTGGCTCCAGACCTTTCTCCAGAAGTAATTTACAGGTAGCCAGCGAGCCTACTCTCATAACCGCAGACTGCAGGTCTGTCACATTTATAGCATCTACTCTCCCTTTTACAAGCAGAGCCTCCTCCAGTAATTTGCTCATATCCGTCCCCTTAGGGGGCCCCACTTCAGAAGTTACTAAGAATTTGGAAGTCTTGAGTTTCTCCTCAAAACTCACAGGTTACCTCCTTACCTTTCTAAAATCATCTTGGCGGCTTCTACAGTGTTTCTAAGCAAAATAGCAGTGGTTACCGGCCCCACCCCACCCGGTACAGGAGTTATATAAGAAGCCTTCTCTACTGCTTCTTCGAAAACCACATCTCCCACAATCTTGGTTTTGGGCTTCCCTTTCTCATCCAATACTGGTTTACCCCTCTCATCCAAAACTGGGACCCGATTAATCCCAATATCAATTACCACTGCTCCTTCTTTTATCATCTCCCCTCCTATTAGACCTGCTTTACCTACTGCTACAATTAAGATATCTGCTCTTTTAGTATGGAAAGCCAGGTCTCTTGTAGCAATATGGCATACGGTAGGAGTGGGAGATTCAAAGAGGGACTGGAGAAGCATAAGAGCCAAGGGCTTTCCTACAATCTCAGAATGACCTACTACCGTCACTTCCATACCTTTTAAAGGGATCTTGGTGGATTCCAAAATCACCATGGCTGCTTTAGCAGTAGGGGGCATAAGTCTTCCCCTTCCATAAACCAGAAGTCCCATATTGCAGGGATTAACTCCTTCCACATCTTTCTGTGGCGAGATCTTCATCTGTGCCTCCCGAGCATTTATATGAGGAGGTAAAGGGACCTGAAGGATAATTCCACTTACTCTCCTATCTTCGTTTAGTTTAGTAATAAACTTAATCAATTCCTCTTGAGTAATAGTATCTGGTAATTGATGGAGTTGATACTCTATCCCTAATTCCTGAGCATTTTTTCTCTGACTTTTAGCATAGACCAAGGAGGCTGGATTCTCTCCCACCATGACCGAAGTTAGTAGAGGGGTATACCCTTTTCCTTTCAGCCTCTCCAACTCCTCTCTAATCTCTTCCTTTATCTGATTAGCAATGGCTTTCCCATCAATGATTTTTGCTCCCATTCTTCTCTCCTCTTTAATCGGTGAACCTGTATCTCAGTAAGCAGAAAAAGGCAATCACTCCATCCACCCATTTAATTTTCTTCCCTTCTTCATATCCTCTCCCATTGTAACTGATGGGTACCTCCCAGATACGATAACCTCTCTTTAGTAATTTAGCGGTAATCTCCGGTTCTATATCAAAACCCTTAGAATTTAAGGGTATACTTTTTATAACCTCGGTTTTAAACATTTTATAGCCGGTCTCCATATCCGTGAGAGTAGTATTGTAAAGGATGTTAGTTACCAGATTTAAGAACACATTCCCAACCAGATGCCAGAAAAGCAATACTCTATGAGGACCTAAGAATCTACTTCCAAACACGGCATCTGCTTTTCCCTCCATAATAGGTTTTAAGAGAATGGGATAATCCCGGGGGTCGTATTCAAGATCTGCGTCCTGAACTACTACTAAATCCCCCTCCACATATCTGAGACCTGTGCGAATGCAACTTCCTTTCCCTTTGTTTTCTTCATGAAACACTACTTTAAGGTTATCAAATTTTTTGCTTATCCTGCGGATAATTTGACGAGTACCATCTGTGGAGCCATCATCTACTACTATTATCTCTTTCTCCAATCCTATCTCTACTTTTTCTACCTCCTCCACCACCTTCTCTATAGTCTTCTCTTCATTAAAAACGGGAATTATTATGGACAGTTTCATTAATCTACTCTTCTTCTTTCCAATCCTTTGCCTCTTCAATCAACATCACCGGGATACCATCCCTTATAGGATAAAACTTCTTGCATTGGGGGCAGATTATTTTATCGTCCTCCCACTTCACCGCTCCTTTACACTGAGGACAGGCAAGAATTTTTAATAGTTCCGGATCCATTCTCTCCCACCTCCTTTAAGGCTAAGGATATAGTTTGAGTATGAATATCCACCGTATCTTCCAAGCGAATAGAGTATCCTCCTCCTAAGGTAATAACCAGAGGGATGCCCCGTTTCCTCACTTCCTCTATAATTAACTTATCTCTCTTCTTAAGCCCCTCTTTACTTAAACTCAACCCACCCAGTCTATCCTCCCGGTAGGGGTCTGCTCCTGCTATATAGAGAACTAACTGAGGGCGATGCTTTTGGAGAAGGCGAGGAATATGATAAGAAAGAATATTCAGGTATTCTTCATCACTTGTTCCGTCTTTCAATCCTATATCCAGATCACTGGGAGGTTTGGGTATAGGGTAATTGTTCTCCTGATGTATAGAGAAGGTAAAAATCTCCGGATGCTCACGAAAAATATAGGCGGTTCCATTACCCTGATGCAGGTCACAATCTAACACCGCCCCCCTCTCTATCCATCCTTCTCGTAAGGCTTTCATTAATCCCACTGCTACATCATTAAAGACACAGAATCCCTCCCCATGGTCAGGGAAAGCATGATGAAATCCCCCTCCCACATTGATTCCTATTCCTTCCTGAAGAGAAGAAATTATGGCACTGATGGTCCCTCCCGTGTGCCAGTAAGCAGATCTTAAAAGTTCAGGGGAATAAGGGAGTTCCAGAATCATGATCTCTTTAGGGCTCATATTCCCCGTCTTAAGTTTCTCCAGATAGGAAGCCTCATGGACAAGTAAAATATCTTCTTCCTTAGGGAAAAGAGGTCTCTTAACTCCATTCGGGGGGATGATTCTTTCCTTCCGTAGTTTATCCACAATCAAGGAGTATTTCTCCATAGGAAAGACATGCTCACCAATAGGGGCATAGTATTCTGGAGTATAGAATATCATGAAGATACCTCTCTTAAGGTCTTCAAAAGAGATTTTACCTTCTCCCTCACTAAACCTCTTTCATTCTCCAGATGTTCCATCCTCTTCTTCAATACTTCTATCTCCAAATTTTTTCTCTCCAAATCTTCAACTCTTCTCTTAAGGAAAGCCACCTCTTCCTTTAATTTCTCCTTCTCTTTTTCCTTTTCCTCCAAGAGGCGTAGAACTTCTCTTATTTTTTCCTTTAAAATCTCCCATTTATCTTTCATTTTTTTCTCACTTTAACTCCTTTCTCCTCTAAGGCATGAATTATCCTCTCCATTACTTTCTCCACCTCTTTCTCTTTAAGGGTCTTTTTCTCAGAGCGAAAGGTTAAAGAATAGGCAAGACTCTTAAATCCTGGAGGTATAGGCTTACCTCGATAAATATCAAAAAGTCTTACTTCTTTAAGGAGTTCACCTCCCACCTCTCTTAAAACCTCTTCAATCTCTTTATTCTTAACCCCTTCTCTAACCAGCAGGGAGATATCTCTCTTCACTCCAGGAAACCTGGGAGGTTCCTCATAAATCTTGGGCTTTTTCTCTACCTGAAATAGTTTATCCAGATCAACTTCCCACAGAAAGACGTTACCTTTTAGAGAAAAATTTTCCTTCACTTCTGAAGAGACCTCTCCCAGTATCCCTACCTTCTCATCCTTAATAGTAAGAGTTAGGGAGTGAGAAAATAAAGGAGAGTCACCTTTTTCCTCATACTCTCGCTCTTCTACTCTTTCTTCTTTTAAGATCTCTTCTATAATTCCCTTAACATGGGAAAGATGGGAAGGTATGGGAGAAGAAATCCATCCCCCATCCTCCCATACTCCTGAGATAAGCCCTGCAACTCGGTAACTTTCTACTTTATCCCCTTTCTCAGCAAAGAAAACTTTCCCTATCTCAAAGATTTTCAAGTTCTCCTCCCCCCGGGAGAAATTTCTTTCTGCCACCTCTAAGAGTCCCGGAAGAAGAGAAAACCTCAAAATCTCCCACTCCTCACTTAGAGGATTGGTTACCTGAAGGGCATTAGAGGGAAGAGGAAGTAGTGCTTTATTAAGAGTTTCTGGAGAGAGAAAGGAATAGTTTACTACCTCCCACAATCCCATTCTCAGCAAATTCTCTCTTACTCTTCTTATCCAAAACTCCTTCTCTTCTCTCTGATAGGGAGGCATGGAACCCCGGGGAAGGGTGGAGGGGAAATTATCATAGCCATAAATTCGGGCAATCTCCTCAATCAGATCGATCTCCTCCTGGACATCGTTTCGGTAAGAGGGAACTTCTACTTTTAATGCCTTCCCCTTCCTTTCTATGCCAAATCCTAATCGGGTGAGAATCTCTTTAAACTCAGGGATCTCTCTTCCCAAGATACGAGGAATATTAGAAGGATAAAGGAAGACGGTCTTCTTTTCTCTCTTTTCTTTTTTATCTATAAATCCTCTCAACACCTTCCCTTTTCCTATTTTCTGTAGCAGATAGGTCGCTCTCCGGGAGGCAAACTCTACCCCCTGGAAATCTACTTCCCTCTCAAAGCGGTAGGAAGATTCCGTCACTATCCCCAGGAGTCGAGAAGTTTTCCTTATACTGCTGGGATTAAAGTAAGCGCTTTCTAAAAGTACCGTGCTTGTATTTTCATCAATCCCACTGTTTTCTCCTCCTATTACCCCTCCAATAGCCACTGGCTTTTTTATATCAGCAATAATTAAGTTCTCCGGGGTAAGTTTCTTCTCTTCCCCCTCCAGAGTAACCAAACTCTCTCCTTCACTGGCTCTCCTTACCACGATTTTACTTCCTTCTATTTTGGAGGCATCAAAAGCATGGAGAGGTTGTCCCACTTCTAACATCACATAATTAGTAATATCTACCACATTGTTTATAGGTCGGAAGCCTGCCAGTTCCAGCCTTCTTCTCATCCATAAAGGAGAAACTCCCACCTTTACATCCTCTATAACTCTAAGGGTATAGCGAGGACAGAGTTGAGGTTCCCTCACCTCCACCTCTACTTCATGAGATTTATTCTCTTCAGAAAAATCTGTCTCCGGGAATTTGATTCTTTCACCAGTAAGAGCAGATATCTCCCGGGCTATCCCTAAGTGACTAAGACAATCTCCCCGATTGGGGGTAAGAGTAATCTCTATAATCCACTCATTGAGGGAAAGTTCTTGGAATAAATCCCCACCTGTCTTAAGATGGGAAGGAAGAATCCAGATGCCGGAAGCATCCTCTCCCACTCCCAGTTCCTTCTCTGAACAGAGCATTCCTTCAGACACTACTCCTCTTATTTTTACCTTCCTTATAGAAGTCCCATCGGGGAGAGCAAAGCCAGGAAGAATTAAAGGGGCTTTTATCCCTTCCCGGACATTAGGAGCCCCACAGATTACCTGGAGGGTCTCCTTACCGGTAAAAACCTGGCAAACTTTGAGTCTATCCGCTTGAGGATGAGGAGAAACTTTCACCACCTCCGCTATCTTCACCCCTTTAACCCCTGCCTCTTCCACACTCTCTACCTCTATCCCTACACTTAATAATTTCTCTGCCAGTTCTTCAGGAGAATAGGAAAAGGAGATAAATTCTTTAAGCCAGTTATAGAGTAATTTCATCCTGAGGGGATATTGTATAATCGGTATTTCCCCAAGTCAAGGTAATAGAAGAAATAAGTTTTTCCTTCGTTGACAGATGAACTTTTCCAGTGTTAACATCCAGAAAAATGAAGAGAAAAAAAGACCTTCATTTCATGAAGATAGCCCTTGATCTGGCTAAAAAAGGGAAAGGAACTACCAGTCCCAATCCTATGGTAGGAGCAGTAGTGGTTAAGGGCAACCGTATCGTGGGAAGAGGATATCATAAGAAAGCAGGCTCTCCCCATGCGGAAGTGGTGGCTATTAAAGATGCGGGAGGGAATTGTCGAAACGCTACTTTATATATAACCCTGGAACCCTGTGTCCATTATGGTAGAACTCCTCCCTGTGTGCCCCTCATTTTAAAAGCAGGTATTAAGAGAGTAGTAATAGCCATGGAAGACCCTAATCCTTTGGTGAAAGGTAAAGGGATAGCTGCTCTCAAGGAGGGAGGGATAGAGGTAGAAGTGGGTATAAGAGAAGAAGAAGCCAGAAAACTTAACGAATTTTACTTAAAATACATCACCACCAAACTCCCTTTTGTGATAGTAAAGTGGGCTATGAGTCTGGATGGGAAGATTGCCACCTCTAAGGGAGAATCCCGGTGGATTTCTGGAGAAGAATCTTTAAGGTTCGTGCATCTTTTAAGAAGCGAAGTGGATGCTATTCTGGTAGGGATAAGGACCGTCTTGATAGATAATCCCCGCCTTACGGTCAGAGGCTTAAAGGCAAAGCGCCAACCTTTAAGAATAGTAATAGACCCTCTCCTGGAAATCCCTCCCAGTGCTCGTTGTTTAACAGAAGAAGGTGGTGAGTCTATGGTGGTCACCTCTCATCTTTCTCCTTCCCAGAAAAGAGAAGAGTTGAAGAAGAAAGGAGTGGAAGTGATTATCTGTGGAGAAGAAAGGGTAGATTTACCTTCTTTACTTAAGAAACTGGGAGAAAAGGAAATCACCTCTCTACTGGTAGAAGGAGGGGGAGGTATCATAGCCTCCTTCCTGGAGAATAAATTGGTGGATAAGATATATGCGATTATCTCTCCTCTACTTATAGGGGGGAAGGAAGCACCTACTCCCTTTGAAGGAAAAGGATTCTCCTCTCTTAAGGACGCTTTGCATCTTAAGAATTTCACCTGTAGACGCTTGGGAAGAGATTATCTCTGGGAAGGGTATTTGGATTATACCTCTTGAAAAATGTTTACCGGAATTATTGAGGAGATGGGAATAGTTTCTAAAAGAGAAAAACAAGGAGATAGGATAGTCTTAACTATAAAAGGGGAAAAAATAATAGAGGATCTAAAGGAAGGAGACAGCGTGGCAGTAAATGGAGTATGTCTTACTGTAATTGGTAAAGGAAACACCTTTTTTCAGGTGGAGGTTTCTTCTCCCACTTTAAAAGTTACCAATCTCTCCTCTTTAAGAAGGGGAGAGGCAGTAAACTTAGAAAGACCTTTAAAAGCCAGCGACCGCCTCTCCGGTCATATAGTTACCGGTCATGTTGATGGAAAAGGGAGAATATTAGAGAAAGGAAAGGGAGAAAGTTTTCCTATGAAAATTTCTATTCCCTCCTCCTTTTCTTCCTATCTGGTAGAAAACGCATCTATAGCGGTAGAGGGAGTTAGTCTCACGGTAAAGGAAGTAGGAGAAAATTACTTCACCGTCTATATCATTCCCTACACGGCAAAGAATACTACCTTGGGTAAGAAAAGGATAGGGGAATTAGTGAATATAGAGTTGGATATAGTAGCCAAATACCTCAGAAAGTGGTGGGGAAAAGATGAGAAGGTAACCTGGGATTTGCTCAAGAAAGCGGGATTCTTACCCGGGTAAATTTTCTATATCCAGAATTTCCACCTCAAAGGTAAGGGTTTTCCCGGCCAGAGGATGATTAAAATCCAGAGTTACAAATTCCTTGGTTTTCTCTAAAACCTTAACCGTATAAATCTTCCCCTCTTCATCTTCCAGTTGGAGTGTTCCCTTCTCCGGAATATCTTCTGGATGAGGGAAGGTGGAGAGAGGTATTCTCTGAATAGCCTCCTCTCTTACTTCTCCAAAAGCTTTTTCGGGAGGAAGAACTATCCTTTTCTTTTCCCCTTTCTCCATCCCTTCCAATTCCTTCTCCAGACCAGGAAGTATCTGACCCGCTCCATGAAGATAGACTATAGGTTTCCCTCCTTTGGAGGAATCAATAACCTCTCCATTTACAGTTAAAGTGAAATCAAACTTCACCAACGAATC
>CAZSGC010000044.1:0-12558 GCA_964606225.1 uncultured bacterium
AAAGACTTTATTTAGGATTATGCTAAAAAAGTAGGAGGGGTAATAAAAATTAACTTCAAGGGAGATTGGCTCTTTTCCTTAGGATTAACTCGCCGGATATCAAAAGAAGCAAAAGAATATAGAAGGGAAGAGGAAGGGAAAGGGTGAGTTTCCTTTCTCCTTCTCCTTTTACCTGGATTTTTCTTACTATATCTTTGTTCACCTCTTCCAGAGAGAAGAATTTACCTCCACTCACCATGGAAATTCTCCTCAATAAGTCCTCGTTCAATCTCAACCTTTCCCATTCCTTCCAGGGATTACCATAAAGAAACATTCCTTTCTTCTCTCCAAATTTGCTTCTTACCCGGTAGGTATAAACCCCTTCTTCCTTTAATCCCACCACTGCCTCCCACTGTCCTTTTTTCCACTCTATAAAATCCAATCTCTTCCTCTTTCCCTTTCCTTCCACAAATCCTGCCAGTTCCGGGGAAACTTCTCCTTTCTCCAGAACCAGGGCTTCTATTCTCACTTTCTCCCCTTGCTTATACTCATCTTTATCTGAGTAGACCAGAATTCCCTTACCTCGCTTTAGAATTTGAGAAGGAGAAAGGTAATGGAGTATGGATAACCAGAAGGAAGGATAAAAGTCCTTAGGTAAACTTTTATCTAAGGACCATCTCCAGGTAGAAGGAGAGGCGAGGAGAAAAACCTTTCCTTCTCCATACCTTTGAAAAGCACAGACGATAAAATTACCAAATTGATTTCTCCTCCCAGAATCATATAAAAGGGGAATAGTTCCTGCTTTCCGTTTGGGGAACTTAAGGTAACCTTTCAGAGGGGGAAGTTTTATCTTTAAATACTTTGACAAACCCTCAAAAATAGGATGGTGCAGGGACTCAGGAGCAAATGAAGGGTAAAAGTATCCTCTCTCCCATTTTACTCCTTGAACGGACACACTTAAGGGCAAAAGTTCTTTCCATAGGGGAGAAAGGGAGGAAGTAAGGAAGGAATCTTTACCACCGATGATAATCAACCCTCCTCCTTTACTCACCCATTCTTTAAGTTTAGTAACTTCAGGAAGAAGGGAGAAAGGGGTTTGGATAAGAAGGATAAGGTGATATTTATCCAGTTCCTTATAAGGTTCACTTACTGTACCTGAAAATATACCCTGGCCAGCCTTAAGATAAAAATCTAAAGAGAAGGAAGGGTCGCTCTCTAAAATTCTTTTTATTCCTCTCGCTTCCCAGGATAATCTCCCTCCTACCAGCAGAACATAGATTTTTTTCCTTACTACCTTTACGGATATAAACTTCTCGTTATTGTAAGTTATTTTTTCCTCAGGGAAAGGCTCTATCTTAAATTTAAGGGTAAAAACTCCTTCTTCAGGGGAAGAAAAAGAGAAACTTATTACATTTTCTCCCTCCTCCAGTTCCACCTCCTTTTCTTCCCTCAACTCAGAATCCTTATAGAAACTCACCTTAACCTTTCTCTTACCTCCCTCATTTAAGACCCGTAGCAGGAATTCTCTCTCCTCCTCAGGAGAAAGTTCTCTATCCCCTTCAACCCTTTCTATCTTTATATCCGGTATTCTCCCCTTCCCTCCCACGCCGATACTGTAAATGGGAAGGGGAAATTCTTTAAGTTCTTGGGCTGGGGGAGGACTTTGATTATCTATACCATCACTGAGAATAAGAATAGCCTGAGGTTTATCTTCTCTACATACTTCTTTTAGAGACTGGATTAGAAATGTTTCCTTCCCCATGGGTTTTATCTTCTCCAGTTCCGAAAGATTAACCGGCTGGGGGGAGGAAGAAAAGGTATAAATTCTGGTGATAAAAAATTTTTTTAGTTCAGGATAAAGTTCTTTGAAGATACTTAAGGCGGTGATGAGCCTTCCCTGAGGAAGTTCTCTTTCTTTAAGGGACATACTCTCTGAACTGTCTATCAACACTGCCAGCCTGGGCTTTGACCGGGAGGAAAGAAGGAGATAGGGACGGGTAAGGAGAAAAAGAAGGAGAAGGAAAGAGAGAGTCCTGAAGATAATCAGGGAATTAAAACCCGGTACAAGAAAACCTTTTAGCCTGCGGTAGGAAAGAAGTGATAAGGAGAGTAAAAGGAAAATAGTAAGAAGCAAAAGGAGAGGAATCTGATTCTCAAAAACTATCTTTAACATGCCGAGAAGAAATCCTCCCCTTGGTTTTATATTACCCCTTTTTGGAGTAGAATTAAATTAGTGGAGTTTGAGGCTTTCTTAAAGATTCTGGAGAGGATAAGGGGGTATTTAAAGAGAAGGAGAGGCGAATTCTTCTTCCTCTCCTTTCTTTCTCTCTTTCTTCCCCTTTATCTCTTCCTGGTCTTTCTCCATCATCTCTTCTCCCTTCCCTACTTTATTTTCCTTATATTCTTTATCCTCGGTGGTCTTACTTTTCTGATACTTTTACTTTATCCTTTCCTGAAAACTTTATCTCTGGAAAAGGTAGCCTATCTTCTGGATTCCACCTTCCATACCCGGAATCTATTCATAAATACTCTTCAACTGGCGAAGAGAGAAGATACCCTTTTCCGCCGTCTCTTTTTAAAGAGGGCTCTGAACTACCTTAAAAGGGTAGATTTTTCTCTCCTCATAGACCGTAAGAGGAGAAATTTCTTATGGAGACTCAACTCTTCCCTCCTAATTCTTGCCTCTCTTTACTTCTTCCTCTTCCCTACCCATTTTCAGTTACCTCCCAAACCTGCTTCTCCTCTTTACCTTCTGAAAATCTCCCCTGGGAATACCACGGTAATGAAGGGAGCCTCTCTCACCATAAAGGCTGTGCCTCTGAGTCAAGTTCCCCCTTTTGCCAAGGTGAAAGTGGAGGGAGAAGAGTTCCTGATGAGTTATTCCCAAAACTCTTTCTCCTACACTCTCTCAGATATTCAGGAGCCCTTTTCCTATCAGGTGGTATCTCCTGGATTCCTCTCCCCTTCCTATAGAGTTAAGGTTGTGGAAAGGCTCTTGCTTCTCTCTTCCACCTTTGAAGTCACTCCTCCTCCCTATACAGGGAAGGATAAATTCACTCTCCAGAATCCAGACAAATTCCTCCAGATACCTGAAGGGTCTTCCCTCTCCTTCACCCTTTTATTCAACCGGGATATAGAAAAAGTTAAAGGGAAGGTGAAGAAAATAAAGATCAAAGGGAAGAAGGTAACAGGCAAGACAAAACCTGAAGGTAAGGAGTTCAAACTAAAGGTGGAAGATAAACGGGGATTTACCCTCTCCTTAACCTTTCCCTATAAATTCATCCCTGACCTTCCCCCTCACCTAAATTTCATCTCCCCAGGCAAAGACTTAGAAGGGGGAAGGGGAGAAACCTTAAAAATTACTCTGGGTATAGAAGACGACTATGGACTTAAGCAAGTAAGACTTAAGTATCGGAAAGGAGAAGAGATTAAGGAGATAAAGGAATGGAGATTGGAGGGAGAGAAAGAGAAATTAATTACCTTTCTCTGGAATCTGAAGGGACTATCCCTTAAAGAAGGGGATTCTATCCTCTACTGGGCAGAAGCTCAGGATAACTGCGAGCCTGAAGGGAAATGGGGGAAGAGTAAGGTCTACACTTACCGGGTAAAAGCAAAATTACAAGAAGAGCGCCAGGAAGAGGAGACTCTCCTGAGCATCAGGAATCTTTTGGAAAGAGAGATATCTTTAAGAGATAAAACCTCCTTAGCGAAAAAGGAAAATAGGGGAATTAATCTGGACAGGATTCAAGAGGGAATCAGAAGGGATGCTCTAAGGCTATCGGAGATGGAGGACCTCTTTTATCCTTTCCCGGTAAGGAGAGAATTGAAAAAATTAGCAGAAAGGGAAATGAGTCAAGCAGTAAGACTTCTTTCCTATCGAAACTGGGAGGAGGCTATTCAGGTAGAAGAGAAGATAATAGAGAGGCTAAAAATTCTTTCTCACCAGGAGCAACTTGTCTATGAGAAAGATAAAGAGGAGAACTTAGCCTTTCAGGAGGGACTTAAAGAGGTTTATGATGGGCTAAAAGATTTTTATGAGAAAGGTGAGGATTTCCTCAAAGAATGGGATAAACTCACCCCCGAGGAACTGGAACTTAGACAATCTACCCTCACCGAAATCATAGAAGATGTGAAGAGGGAAGTGGCAAGACTCCCGGAAATCACTATTCCCTACTCCACCCTTATAGAGCAAGTTAATCAGATTTATAGTGATGTAGAAGTGGCTACTGAACTTTTCTCTAACCGCGTAATAGAGATGGCGATCAAAAGAGAAGAGATCGCTCTGGAACTGGCTCAAGAATTAAGGGAGGACCTGGAGATGTGGCTTCCAGATATTCCAGACCGTCTGAGATGGGAACTGGAGGAACCCTTACAGCCCATAGATGTTCCCATGGTAGAACTACCAGAGGTCCTGGAAGATTTGATAGGAGAACTCTTAGAGAGAGAAGAAGACCTCATCTGGGAAGCAGAAGACCTGACTTCCTCCTGGGCAGACTCCCTTTCTTCTGCTGGATGGGCAGTGATGGATGGTCCTATCTCCAGTTTCAGTGCCAAAGGTAAGACAGGAAATGTACTGCCCAACATTAATGAGATAACCGGTAGAAGTGGAGAAGGGAGAACAGGCCCCACTTCCGGAGAACTGGTGCAGAGAAGTATGCAGGGCTTGGGAGGAAGAAAAACTCCTTTAAGGTATACTCCGGATCAGCCTATGGAAGGAGTCATCCAAGAGAAGAGAGAGATACCTGCGGGAGGAGGAACCACCTCAGGAGGGAAATTAGCAGGAAGTGGAGGAGGAGGGCTTCCAGGAGTCTCTCCTTATGACTATATAGAAGGTCTTAGAAGATTGGAGAGAGAATCCTTAGAAATTATGGGTTTAGCCAAGGGAATAAACTGGAGTCTTTCTCTTTTGGGCTACCCGGTAGAGAAACTGGAGGAGGGTATTAAAAAAATGGAAGAGGCAAGAAAAGGTTTTTCTTCAAAGAATCTTTCTATCTTCCTAAGAAAACATCGCCAGGTTTTGATGGACCTGGCAGAGGCCCGGGAAGAGGTGGAGAAGGAAATTCAGTGGAGAAAGGAAAAGAGTCTACATTTACCTCTTCCCTTCCGCCTGCCTCTTCTTAAAAGCATGAGGGAGGAGTATCCTCCAGAGTTTAAACTTCTCTTGAACGAATACTTCCACCAACTCTCCTCCTTAGAATGAGACAGAAGCAGTGAGAGTAATAAGTTTGCTTCTCTTACTTCTCCTCTCTCCTTTACTTTTTGCTGATGAGTGGTGGAATGAGGAGTGGGAATGCAGAAAAAAGGTGAAAATTCCCTCTCTTCTTGGGAAATGGGAGTATTATACCAAGATAGGAGCGGTGATTTTCTCCAATGGAGGGAAAATCAAGGAAGACGGAAGTGATATAAGGGTAATCAGTGAGAAAGGTGTAGAGGTTCCTTATTATGTGGTCTACTCTTCTCCCTACCGGTATTCTCTAATAGCCTTCCCCATCTCGGAGGGTTCCTCTTTCTACTACATATACTTTGGTAACCCAAAAGCAGAATCTCCGGGATACCAGTGGGAACCTCGAGCAGGTTTAATACTGGAGACCCGAGAAAAACCCCCTGGAGGAGCGAACAACTGGAAGGAAATGAAAAATCTTCTTTCCCGGAGTAAAAAGATTTACGGACGTTCCTTCTGGGGTAAGATTTTTGATGGCTACAATCCCTTTGGTCCCTCGGACAATTACCTGAGTATCTATAAGGGATACTTCTATGCTCCTACCACAGGAACTTACAGTTTTGCCACTGCCTCTGACGATGCTTCCTTTCTCTTTATCGATGGGAAAATGGTAGCTCAGTGGCCGGGTTACCACCGAGCAGGTGGGGGAAGAAGAGCAGAGCATCATGGAGAAATATTTCTTTCCCGAGGGGTCCATAAGTTGGAGTATTATCATATGGAAGGGAGAGGTGCTCAAGTATGTGCTCTTTACTGGAGGAAACCCAGGGATTCTTACTATGAGGTTATGAAGGAAAACTACTTTCTCCCTGTAACCTGGGGGAGGGTAGAAGAGTATCAGAAAAGAGAAAACCCTTATCCTGCTGACTTCTCCTATACTCTGGATAGCAACTTCTGGTTTGACTCTCACACTTTTACCTTAGTGTATTTTAAATCAACTTCTCCGGTAGGATACTTAGAGTGGGACTTTGGGGATGGAGTGAGGGTAAAGGGACTCCAGAGTGTCTCTCACATTTTCCTCACCTTAGGAGAGAAAAGAGTAAGGTTGAAAAGAACAGTATGGATATTTCATCTTAAAGACGGCAGGAAAATTGCTGGAGAAGTGTTGAGTTCCAGCCCTTCCCTTTATATGGTGAAAGTAGAGGGAGGGGTAGAGAAGGTGGAAAGAGAAGAAATAGAGAAGGTAGATAGAGTAGAAGATGTAATGGAGAGAATTATCCTCCTCCGCAGTCCCCTTCCAGAAAGGAGAAAAGAAACTCTTAAAGAAAGAAAGTTAAGATACAAGAAAATTCTGGATACCTATCCTTTCCCGAATCTGAAGAACTCAGACCTGGAGATTCTTCTTCAATTTTATGAGTATCTTAAAGACCTGTATGGACAGTCCCGAATTCTCTGGAATCTCAGTAAAAAAACAGAAGGAGAAAGGAAAGTGAAGTATCTCTTCTCCCTGGCTAAATGTTACCACTCTTTGGGGAAAAAGAGAGAGGCTTTAAAGACGTATGAGTTTATAGAAAAAATTGCTCCCTCCCCTTACAACTTTGAGGCTACCTACCAGAAGAGTATAATCTACTTAGAGGAGGGAGCGCTGAATAAAGCGGAAAAGGCACTCAGGGAAATTATCTCCTCCCCAGATAATCCTACCAAGAGATTGGCTTATTTAGCCTTAGGAGATGTTTACCTTAAGAAAGGGGAGTGGGAGAAGGCAAAAGAGGAGTATAAGAAGGCTATCCCTGCCCATAATCCCCTCCCGGAAGGCGTATATCTTCAGAGGGCAGAGTATTTTCTCTCCATAAAGGACCTGGAGAGGTTGAAGGAGACTATCCAGGAGTGGGGGGAAGCCTATCCTCTCTCCCGCATCAGCCTGATTCCTTACTTTAAAGGCTGGCTTCTTTACTATGAAGGCAGATGGAAAGAGGCAAAGGAGGAATGGGAAATTTTGCTCAAATCAGGCGAAAGTATCCTTACAACCCGGGCAAGAGAAGCCTTAAAGAACCTTAAGAAATGAAAGCAAAGGTACTTATCTTAACTTTTCTCCTTTCCCTTCCTCTTTTCTCTAAAGAGATAGACCCCAAGTACCTCTATGTGACTGGGTACTCACCCCCTCCCTCCCGTCCTCACCGGGTAGCGGGAGGAGAATCTTTTCCCCCTTTACCTCTCCCTGTTGTCCCCATGCGAAGAACGGAGAAGAAAAGACCACCTACTCCTCCTACCCTGCTGGTTAAAGTGAAGTATGGAATCGGTGTTCAGTGGGTAGGATATGGTGAGAATGCCTCTTACTTGGTAAACCTGGCTAACCGTAAACTCAGGATTCATTACCGAGCAGAGAAAAGAAGACTTTCTCAAATAGAGATGGAACCTTCCCGTTACCCTGTTCTCTACATGACAGGGTTGGTTTCCTTCCAACTGGAAGATGAGTATATAGAAAAATTGAGGAACTATCTTTTAGAGGGAGGCACTCTAATCCTGGAGTGTAACTCTGGCCATTACGAGATAAAGGAGTCTTTCCTCAAGTTGATAGAGAAACTTTTTCCTTCTCTTCCTCTAAGACCTTTACCTCCTGACCATCCCCTTTTCCACTGTTATTACCGCATAGAGAGAGTTAAGTATCAACTTGCCAGACATGACCCCAGAATTTATAACCCTTCCTGGAGAGGGGAGTATCCTCTCCCTACTTACAAAGAAGGTCCTCCTTTAGTATATGGTGTGGATATCGGGTCCCGGACAGCCATATTTCTCTTCACCTATGATGTGGGATGTGGATGGGCAGGGAAAACTTTCCCCTACGGAAACAGATACAGTGTAGAAGATGCCCGGAAACTGGGAGTAAATCTGATTTCTTATATCCTCCAATTTTATCCGGTGGGAAGATTCCTCTCCTGGGAAAAGACTTTCTCTCTGCCCCAGCCCTCCACGGTAGAATACTCCCTGGCTCAGGTCATTCATAAAGGCTACTGGGATTCTTCCCTTACTCCTCTCTCTCGTCTCCTTCTCTATTTAAGAAAAAAGACGACTTCTCTTCCCCAACTGGACCCGGTTCTGGTGACTGTTAAAGAAGAGAGACTCTTTTATTATCCCCTTCTATATCTAACCGGTCATGACAGGATAACTTTTTCTCAGGAAGAGAGGAGAAATCTAAGAGAGTATGTGGAGAGGGGAGGAGTAATTTTTGTAGATAACCGTTGTGGCAGAAGCACCTTTGACCGCTCTTTTAAAGAGGAAATAAAGAAAATATTTCCAGAGGGAAAACTGGAGAAGATCCCTCCTTCCCACCCTCTTTATCACTGTTTCTTCTCCATAAATAAGGTAAAATACTCTCCGTGGGTAAAAGAATTTCCCTCTGGAGAAGGAAAACCACATCTTGAGGTACTTAAAGTTAAAGGAAGAGAGGTCTTGATCTACTCTCCCTATGATTTGGGATGGGGGTGGGCAGAAGAGGTCTACGCTCCTTTTACCCGGGGAGTGATAGGGGAAGATAGTTTCAGGTTAGGAATCAATACTTTGGTTTATCTACTCACGCACTGAAGATGGAAAGATATCCAGAAGAAAGAATTATAAGAGAGGTAGTGGAGGCTCGGGAAAGGATTGAAGAGGAATTAAGAAAGGTTTTTGTGGGGCAAAGGAGAGTAGTGGAAGAGATTCTAATTGCTCTCCTCTCTCAGGGGCACTGTCTTCTGGAAGGAGTTCCTGGACTGGGGAAAACACTTCTGGTAAAGAGTTTATCCCAACTTCTGGACCTCTCCTTTAGCCGTATTCAGTTCACTCCTGACCTTATGCCTTCCGATATCTTAGGTACAGACATCATTGAGGAGGATGTCACTACCGGAAAAAGAAGTTTTCGTTTCCTCCCTGGTCCTATATTTGCCAATGTGATTCTGGCGGATGAGATTAACCGCACTCCTCCCAAAACTCAGGCTGCTCTTCTGGAAGCCATGCAGGAATACCGGGTCACTACAGGGGGAAAAACTTATACCTTAGACCTTCCTTTCTTTGTCCTGGCTACCCAGAATCCTATAGAGATGGAAGGCACCTATCCACTTCCGGAGGCTCAACTGGATAGATTTATGTTCCTGGTAAAGATTGATTATCCTAAGATGGAGGAAGAGAAAGAAATAGTGAAACTTACCACCGTAGAAACTCTTCCTTCCTTAGATCCAGTAATAAGTAAATCTACTATCCTGCATCTTCAACAACTGGTGAGAAAAGTTCCTGTCTCAGATTTTGTTATTGATTACGCTACCCGTTTAGTGAGGAGCACACGCCCTCATACTCCAGAGGCACCTGAGTTTATAAAGGAATGGGTGAGTTGGGGAGCCAGTCCCCGGGCTACTCAGTACCTTATACTGGGTGCCAAAGCCAGAACTATCTTACGAGGGGATTTCAACGTCTCCTGTGAGGATATAAGGTCAGTGGCTTATCCTGTATTAAGACACCGGATAATCCCCAGTTTCAATGCAGAAGCAGAAGGGATAACCGCAGAGAAAATCATTGAGAAAATTCTAATAGAAGTAAAGGAGACACCTCCGCGAAAATGATAAAACCAGCCAGATTCCTGGACCCTTCTTTACTACTTAAACTCTCCCGGCTCAATTTAGTAGCCAGGCTGGTGGTGGAAGGGTTTATCTCCGGTCTCCATCGCAGTCCCTATCATGGATTCAGCGTGGAATTTTCTGAACACAAAGTCTATACCCCTGGTGATGATCTCAAATTTCTGGACTGGAAAGTTATGGCCAGAACGGACCGATATTATGTGAAAAGATTCCAGGAAGAAACCAACCTTAAAGCCTATATATTACTGGATGCCTCTGGTTCCATGGCTTTCGGCTCTGGAGAAATCAATAAATTTCAGTACGGTCTTCTCCTTACTGCCTCCCTTTCCTATCTCCTTATCCGACAGAGGGATGCAGTAGGTCTGGTTACTTTTGATGAAAAGGTGAGGAGATATATTCCTGCAAAAAGTGGTAACCGGCATCTGAGAATAATCCTGGAAGAACTGGAACTTTTGAAACCCGGTAAAGTGACCCGTATAAACAGAGTTTTTCACTATCTGGCAGAGACTATTAAGAGAAGGGGGCTGATAATAGTAATCTCCGACCTTTTTGATGAACCGGAGGAGGTGATAAGAGCTATCCGCCACTTCCGTCACCGTAAGCATGAGGTAATTGTCTTTCATTTACTTGACCCTTATGAGATAGAGTTCCCCTTTAAAGGTATAGGAGAATTCCTGGATATGGAAACCAAGGATAAACTCACCGTCAACCCCCTTACTGTAAGAGATGAATACTGGGCAAGATTTGATTCTTTCATCTATCACTATCGCAAAGCTTTCTCTGAGTCATTAGTAGATTATGTGAGGGTCAACATTTCTCAGCCTCTGGACTTCTTTCTTCTCTCTTATTTAAGGAAAAGGGCAAGACTTTCCTGAAAAATGCAGTTTCTTTACCCTTTCTATCTGTTGGGACTCTCTTTCGCTCTTCTTCCTCTTCTTCTCCATCTCTTCACCCGTAAAAAGGCAAAGGTAATACCTTTCTCCACCTTACGATTCCTTTCCCCTTTTACCACTCACCAGCAATGGCTAATGAGGCTTAAAGAAATTCTCTTGCTTTTCCTGAGGACACTTCTCTTCGTATTTCTGGCTTTGGGAATGGCACAGCCACTAAGTAGGTTTTTCTTCTCCCGAAGGGGAGCGGAAGTCTTAATTATGGACAACTCCTACTCCATGTATTATCAGGATGAGTGGAAGAAGGCTAAAGAGATAGTTAAAAATTATCTACAAGAGCAAAGAATTCCTTCTCATCTTTATCTGGTTACCGGTGAGGCTAAACTTAAAAGGATAAAAAGGGGAAATCTCCTCAAAGAACTGGAAAATATCCCTCCTTACTATTCTGTTCTTCCTCTTCCTTATCTTTTAGAAGAATCAGCCCGTATACTTTCTCCTTATCCGGAAGCAGAAAGAAAGGTGGTTCTCATCTCCGATTTACAGAGAATAAACTTTAAAGGAGTTAAAAAGGACTACCCTTTTACACTTCTTATTAAAGAGGTAGGGGAAAAGAAGCGGGATAATATAGCCATAAAAGAGGTAGAGATAAAACCACAGGGGAACTGGGTAAGATGGGAGATAAAGGTCAAGAACTTCTCTCCTTCTCCCTCCCAGATAAGATTGAGTCTCTATCGGGAAGGAGAAATTATGGAAAGTAAGGAAATCTCCTTAGCAGGGGAGGAAGAAAAAATCCTCTTCTTAAGCACCCTTTTCCCGGCTGGGGTAAGCAAAGGGAAGATAACCATTAACCCTCCTGACCTTCTCCCGGATAATATCTGGCATTACGTGGTGGAGACTTCTCCCTCCTATAAGATACTGGTAATCAATGGTCATCCTTCAGAAGTGAAGTATCTGGATAGCGCCTTCTATATTTCCATGGCTCTTAACCCTTTAAGGGAGGAAGACTTCTATCTAAACCCAGTGGTGAAAAACACCTTCCCTTCCTCTCTGGATAAATACCCGGTAGTAATGATAAGTAATCTGCGGGAAATCAGAGAAGAGGAAGCCAGAATAATCAAAGGATACCTGGAAAAAGGAGGAAAGGTTATCCTTTCTTTGGGGGAGAATGTGGTCCTGTCTGCCTATAATGAGACCCTGGCTAAAGCAGGAATTCTTCCTGCTGAACTTCTGTTTGTAGAGGAGAGAAAAGAATCTCCCTTCCATTTAGTTAGCGAAGAGAAACTCCTTCCTTCAGAGGCAGAGAAGAACATCCATTTTTATACCTTTGTGGGGGCAAAGGAAAAGGAGGGAACAGAAGTTCTCTTAAGATTTGATAATGGATACCCTGCTCTCTTAAAGAGGAAATTAGGGGAAGGAGAAATCTATCTCTTCACCTCTTCCTTAGATGTCTCCTGGACAGATTTCCCCCTTACTCCTTACTTCTTGCCTTTCCTTCATAACTTTCTCTCCTCCCTTCTTCTCCCTTCTCCCCTTACTTCCCAGCATTTCACCGGTGAGCAGGTTAAAGTAAAAGGAATTGAAGAGATTCTCACTCCCCAGGGGGAAAAAATAAAGGTAAAGGGGGATACCTTCACTCCTCTTCAACCCGGGATTTATACCCTAAGAGGGAAAAAAGAAAAGTATTTAGCGGTAAATTGTAAGAGAGAAGAGGCGGATCTGGGGAGAATGAAAAAAGAAGAAGTTCTTAAACTTCTGAGTAAAACCAGGGTTTACTTTGCAGGAGAAGAGAAACCCCTTCCTTCCTCCAACTTAGGAGACCTCTTCCTCCTCCTTGCTCTCTTCCTCCTTACCATAGAGGGAATCTTCTCCAATGCTTATCTTCCGGGGAAGAGAGAAAAAGAGAAAATCTTTAAGAGAGCCAGAA
>CAZSGC010000045.1:0-12554 GCA_964606225.1 uncultured bacterium
CAGATGATAGAAAGTAAGTTTTAATCCCCTTTTTAACGGGTCTTATTTTCTGACAGGTGAGAAGATGAAGATTGGCAACTTCTGGCTTGGGAGGTGGGTTTTAATCCCCTTTTTAACGGGTCTTATTTTCTGACGTATGCTTATTCGGGGCGCCGAGTTTTATTAAACCCGGATGGTTTTAATCCCCTTTTTAACGGGTCTTATTTTCTGACGTATGCTTATTCGGGGCGCCGAGTTTTATTAAACCCGGATGGTTTTAATCCCCTTTTTAACGGGTCTTATTTTCTGACTTGAAAGTGATGGCGTAACTCCTAAATATACAGATAACCGCGTTTTAATCCCCTTTTTAACGGGTCTTATTTTCTGACATGAAAATCAGCAAGGAGGGAAGAGTGAAAATTATAACTCGTTTTAATCCCCTTTTTAACGGGTCTTATTTTCTGACATGTCCAAAAAGAAAGGAGGTGAAATCAGATGATAGAAAGTAAGTTTTAATCCCCTTTTTAACGGGTCTTATTTTCTGACAAGAAAAAGAAGAAATAAAGGGCGTGGTATAATCTTTTAGGTTTTAATCCCCTTTTTAACGGGTCTTATTTTCTGACCTCATTAGTAAGGATTGACAGAAAGTATATAGGAAACAAGGCGTTTTAATCCCCTTTTTAACGGGTCTTATTTTCTGACAGGTACCAGAGATTTAATTTTCCTTGTTTACCCTCTCTTTCCGTTTTAATCCCCTTTTTAACGGGTCTTATTTTCTGACAAAGAAGCTCGGGAGAGGTTCCAGTTATACTTCTCCCAGGTTTTAATCCCCTTTTTAACGGGTCTTATTTTCTGACTTTCTAAATTAAGCGAGATTTTAGCAGATACACAGACAAAAATCTTGTTTTAATCCCCTTTTTAACGGGTCTTATTTTCTGACATAGAGACTTAGGAGCTGGGTGCGAGGTTCAGGAAGAATCGTTTTAATCCCCTTTTTAACGGGTCTTATTTTCTGACCAGTTAGCAAGACGAGGAGGGGATTAGAAAATGTTCAAATGTTTTAATCCCCTTTTTAACGGGTCTTATTTTCTGACGCTCGTGCAAAAGCCGCAGGGGCTTCCGTCGTAGGAGACCTCTGGTTTTAATCCCCTTTTTAACGGGTCTTATTTTCTGACATTCACTAAAGAAAATTGACAGTGAACACATAGGAGACAAAGCGTTTTAATCCCCTTTTTAACGGGTCTTATTTTCTGACGCAGAATTAGGACCCCAAGGGAAAAGAAAGGAGGTGAAAAAGTTTTAATCCCCTTTTTAACGGGTCTTATTTTCTGACCTTCCTCCCCAAGGGGATATGTTCCGCATCTGGGACATATCCCTTGTTTTAATCCCCTTTTTAACGGGTCTTATTTTCTGACGAGTATATAGGGAAGAGGTGGAAATTCTGGAAAGATTAAACCAGTTTTAATCCCCTTTTTAACGGGTCTTATTTTCTGACTGTAAGCAATAAGGTAAGTGAAAAAGTGTTAAGGCAGTTCATAGGTTTTAATCCCCTTTTTAACGGGTCTTATTTTCTGACTTGGTAATGAGAATTTACGACAATCAATTATTATTGAAAGAATGTTTTAATCCCCTTTTTAACGGGTCTTATTTTCTGACGAGTGATGAGAAAGTGTGAAAGGTGTGGTAAACCTATACCTGATTGTTTTAATCCCCTTTTTAACGGGTCTTATTTTCTGACATGAAATTGGAACACGCTTTCAAGCAATTGAGAAATTATCAGAATGTTTTAATCCCCTTTTTAACGGGTCTTATTTTCTGACATGATGTAGAGAAGATAAAGAGTGGGACTTATAAATGGCCAAGTTTTAATCCCCTTTTTAACGGGTCTTATTTTCTGACGCTATTTATATAAGTAAAAGGAGGTAAGAAAAATGGATAAGATATGTTTTAATCCCCTTTTTAACGGGTCTTATTTTCTGACAAAAAGAATTGGAGAAGCACAATATCACAACAGATGATGTATGTTTTAATCCCCTTTTTAACGGGTCTTATTTTCTGACGTAAAAGGAGGTTCAAGAATGAATAGACTGGAAGTATTCAGAGTTTTAATCCCCTTTTTAACGGGTCTTATTTTCTGACTGCGGGATAGGAAAGGGTAAGAAATAAGGGAATTTGGGAGGGTAAAATCGCAAGAAGCAGGGAGAAGAAATAAAATTCTTACTTTTCTCCCTTTTTTCTGGAAAGTTTTTGCTCCTTTTTCAAAGAACTGTAGAAGGTTTTTCGGTTGTAGAGATTTTACCGCAAAACTCTCGTCTTTTTAACCTGAAAATATTCTTGCGCTAAATTATGTAGAGGTCTTTTTCCCGGGTAATTTCTCCTGCCCCCAGGATTTTTATCTCTTTAATGCATTTTTGACAGATCTTGTAAATCCTTATGCTATCTTCAGCAGGGTCTATCAATTTTTGCAGTCTTTGAAGTAATCTTTTGAGGTCTTCTTCCTGCAAAATACATTCAAAGACACTATACTGAACCCTTTCTCCGAAATCCTCAAGTGTTCGGGCTACTTTAAGCCTTCTCTGGTCAGAGCCTATGTCATAGGAAATTACCACAAACATAATTCAACGGAAATTAAATGGTGTATAAGGCTCATCACGAAGAATATGACCGGAGAGTCTTCCTGCCTGACGGGAAAGAAGTTTACGATAATTACATTTCTCCTTCTCCACAGGATCTATAATTTCGGTAAGCATTCTTCTTTCATAATGAGTGAGAAATTCCTTGATAGCCTTTTCTTTAAGACGAATTCCTTCCTCTTTTCTCTCAAAGTCGTCCTTTTTTATTACCCCCTTATTGATGATTTCAAGAACCATCCTCTCTATGAGAGGAGTGCGAAATTCTTCAATAAGGTCCAGACTCAGAGCAGGTCTACCGTAAGATATGGAGTGAAGGTAGCCTATCTGAGGGTCAAATCCATGAGCCAGGAGTATAGAAGTCATTTCATTGGTAAGAAGTGTATACCCGAAACTTAAGAGGGCATTTACAGGGTCACGGGGAGGTCTCCGGGTTCTCTTCTCAAATCTTAACTCTTTCCGGAACATCTTCCCATAGGTTTTAAAATAGACTGCTGAACATCTGCCTTCCACTCCTCTCAAGGAGGAAATGCTCTCTTTTCTTTTTATCTCCTCCCTCAATTCCAGGAGCCTTTTCAAGGGTTCTGAGAAATCCACTTCCGGATGGTTCCTCTGGTATTTTTGAAGGAAGGCACGGTAGTTGTTAATCTTTGCTTCCAGAATTAATGAGGAGAAAGACAAAGCGAACCTCTTATCCTGAGATTTTTCATACTGAGCCAGGCGAAGGGGAATATTTTTGGAGATACCGCTTACCAGCCTTCCCAGAAATTTACCGGAGAGAGTGAAGAAGGATACATCTATTCCCGTGGTGAGAAGGAACTTTAAAGCCTGAGTAGATATCTGCACATTTCCAAAGATGAAAATCTTCTCCAGTTTAAATTCGGGAATCTCCAGGAGAACCTCCCCATCCTTTTCTACTGTTAACCTGCGGGAGGTCTTTCTCAAGACTGTTCCCTGTTCAACTAAGTAGAGAACCGCCATCCCTCTATTCGGTTTTCAAAGAACTTATATTAAGGAAACGCCTTTTTTAATCGTCGGAAACTTAACTTTTTCCATATAGGAATCGAGAGAAGGGATAATTTTAAAAGCCCATTTTTTACATTCCTTAAGAAACTCCTCGTATTTAGATCTCTCAATAGGAACAAATCCATGGGCAAGAATGGAGAGATTTCTCATACTAAGACATCTGCGAAGAGAAGAATTTTTATCTCCCCATTCGGAAAGGAATTCTTGTCCTATATCTTCTCCTATATCCGCCAGTAACTGATAACACTGGGTTAATCCTCCTATCTTTCTGGAAGAA
This sequence comes from uncultured bacterium, assembly GCA_964606225.1. GTDB lineage: Bacteria > CAIJMQ01 > CAIJMQ01 > JAADFP01 > CAZSGC01 > CAZSGC01. Next base: position 3,913 of record CAZSGC010000045.1, read on the forward strand.
TATTTCTCCTGAAGAGAGGGAGGGAGACGATCTATCACAATTTCTTCGGTACTACCCTGTTTAAACAGGTTTTTTTCATAGATTTTAATTTGGGCAATATATTCCAGTGCCCGATATAAACGTGCCACTGCATCATCGAATCTTTCTTCCTCGGCTCTTCTCTGAGCATTGGATATAAGATCTGCTACTCGTTCCCTGCAAAACTCTTCTTGTGTTTCTTTATAGAGGGTCTGCAAATTTTTTTCTACCCTGTTTTTAATTCCCCATTCTTTAAATAAAGAGGACTTTCGGTCTAAATTTTTCAATATCTCATGTGCTTTCTTAAGTTCGAATTTATCCCAGAGATAATAAGCAAAAGATAACTTTTGCAAAAGTTGAAGTTTCTCTTGTGCGTGAGGGATTTTTATAAGTTGAGAAGCCTTTTTTGCATTCTCTACACAAGCAGAAAATTGAAACCGATTGAAAAACTCTATCCCTTCCCGAAAAAGGTTCTCCGCATATATTTGGTAGGGAGTTAACGTAAGTACCCGTTCTGTCCCAGAAATCACTCTACCATTACTGTCTCTTCTCCCGGTCACATATCGGAAACTACCCACACCCAACCTTAGAGAGGCATATCCCAGGCCTAAAGACATGGCTTTTGTTCCAGAGGTATAATCTATCCCTATGTTCTCTGCCTTATATCCCTGCTCCAGAAGTCTTCTAATCGCCTTCTCACATTTTTCTGTAATCAATTCCATGTCATTAGGGTCGTCCAGTAGACATTCATCATATTCGCTTATTTCTGAGTGCTCCAAGATAAGGGGGAGGGTCTTGGATTTACTTTCGGGGGTGAGAATAAAAAGGATGTAATCTGGACGAAATTTATTTATGGAAAAACATATTCCATGGGAGACATTCTCGCCAGTTCCCACGGAAATAACCAATGCCCTTTTATTCATTTTTATTCCCTATCCTAGCTTCAATCTTCCTCAACATTTCTCCACTTCCACCCATCCTATAGAGATATCCGGTTTAACCAGTTCCCGGGTAGATGGTTCCTCTCCCACTCTTATAGGGGAAAGTTGTCTACCCCGTATCCGGGGTCTGAGGATATAGTAATCTCTTATACCCAGTTCTTCTGCCAGAAGGAGAAGGGAGGTGCTCAGACAGGAGGACCCGTGCCCTATACGGAGGAGGTATTTCTCAGAAGAACAGGAAGGTAAACGGGAAGGAACTCTGGATTTTCTTTCTTTCTCATATACTTTTCGGTAAAACTCATCAGCCATTTTGAGTATCTCCTCCTCCGATAATTTACCAAAGCGATAGAAGGAATCCAGGGAAGTCTTTATCTCCGACTGGAAAAGGGTATCCTTTTTTATGGTCTCACAGAGGAAGGTTACCCCTCTTCTTCCCCCTGCTCCCACCCGTTCTACAAGGGAAAGTTCTAAAGTTTCTTCAGGAGAGAGAAGGTCGCTATCTTCCACACTCAGCCAGCGAGAGAATTTTCCCATCCCCTTAAGGGAAATCTCACTAAGCACCCGGGAAAGTAATTCCTCGTATTCCCGGAGGTCTCTTATCTGTCTCCTTATCGCAATCTTATATATAACCCCTGATAGGAGACTGCCTTTTAGAGAACTTCCCGGGAGGTAAACCCTGCCTGCTGATTTTATATGGCTTCTGACGTTTACAGGATTTGAGTTTCGTGCTGAGGAGGATACCTCAATCGAATAAAGGGGATGCTTCAGGAGAAGGTCTCTGGGCAAGAGATTTCCTATATATCTCTGAGTTCTGGCTGACTGGAGAAATTTATCCATAAAGGGCTGAAATTCAGGGTCCTTGAATAACCCGTCCATGTCCAGCCGGATGAATTTACCGTCGTGGAAGAGGTATTCCAGAGGAGTGATTTCCTCCCCGGAACCAATATGGACAGGGGAAAGGGCTTTTATCCTTATTTTCATTCTTCCTTCCTCAATTTACAGGGGAGAGGGAAGCAAATTCCGTAGCGGTAGACTGGATGCTTATTTTTAAATATCTCAGGGGTGACTTCCACCAATTTACCCTTTTTGGAGGAAGGGAAAACAGAACCTTCCGCGAACATTCGCACTGATTTTCTTCTGAAACTTCTTCCCTCCGGTGAGAATATATATCCACTTCGCTCTTTTATCTCATAAAATCCTTCTTTTAAATCCTTAATCTCTTCCTCGCGAGGAGAATATAAGGACAGGGTGAGCATCCCTTTCTCCCCCTCAGGCAGGTTAAAATCTATTTCCTCACTTTTTCGCATTTCAAAAAATCCTTTGCCTACGGTTCTATCCCCTCCTATCCCTTCCTGACTCATGAGTCTCAGGGTGGCTTCAAATTCTTTTTTAAAATCATTTTCCTTAAATTCCACTAAGAAAAAGAGCCCTGCATTCTCTTTGAAATAGACCTCCCCGAAGTGGAAGAATTCACCTCCTGGATGCTGGGAGAGTCTGCTTAAGGAGACCCGAGGAACTTCGGTCTCCTTCCAGGGAATGTTTCCCCTCCCTTCAGTGGGGGGAGGTAGCATCTCTTCAGGTGGCATTTCCTCAAGTTTCTTACCCTTTAACAATTCCTCCCATACACTTTTTTCTACAAGCCTGACTTTCTTAAAATCCTTTTTGCAGGGTATCTCGTTCAAGGGTAAGGGGAAATAAAATTTCTCTCCTTCCCAGGGGAAGGCAGAAGAGATTCTAAAAGGTGACTCATCCTCTTCCTGGAATCTTTTTAAGAGTTCCTCCAGCCTCTTCTTTCCATAAAGCAATAGATAACTATGACAGAAAGCAGAAAATAGGGTATCCGAATGAATAAAAACTTCGCTTTTTTCCAGGATATTTTCCCTCTCTCCTGCATGAAAGGGAGAGGAAAAACTCAGTTTATAGAGATAAAATTTCATATTTCCTTCACTCCCGGGTCTCTACAAATTTTTCTGGTCAAGAAATCGTTTATGCATTTTCTCACCTCCTCAAAGTTTGGTTCTTATTTCTCTAAAATTCTCCACAATCTTGGAGGGAGTCTCCAGCCCTTCATTAATTATATATCTATTAAGTTTTCCCTCTTTGTAATCTTCCTTCCGGTTCCAGAAAATCTGGATTTCTTTAAACTCCACTTTGCCGTAACCCCGTGAACCCATGCCTCCCAGATAATCGTGCTCAAGAAGTTCCATGGCTTCAAAAACTTTTACCAGAATATCCTTATCCTCTTCTTCATAAACATTGTAAATCATCTCCATAGGAGAAAATACCGCCCCTGCGGGGACTCGGTCAATAGTGCGTAATGAACCATGCAAAGCAGTTCCTTTCAATCTATCAATTGCTGTCTCCATTTTTATCTCTGTCCATTGGAGTTCCATGTTTCTCCGCATCTCTTCCGTGATTGAGGCTTCGTCTAAAGGAATATCCCGGACCATCAATCGAGTGAGAGTATTAACCCCTTTAATTTTATCGCCGCTCAATATTCCCCAGATTTTACAAACTGGACACCTCACATAATCCTCTAAAGTTTTACATTCATGGCCATAAGGGACTTCTATCTCTTTTTCTACTCCTTTCTCCTTTATCTTCTCCTTCCTAACTTTATTCCATACGACTTGCTCTTTCCTTTCTATTAAAGACCTTAGTTTCCCTTTCAAAGAAGAACCAGGAATATAGGGTTTACCAAAAGGGTCTGAAATAATAGGATGATCTACTCCTCCAATTTTAAGCCCTGTCGTAGCTCCTCCAATTCTAAAGCCTGTTTTAACTTCCCTTGAATAATTATTTTCCCTAATAGTAATCCACGCTCTTCCATCTTTCACCCCCTTTTTAATCCCTCACTTTACTGTAAAACCGGTGATATCCCACTATGGCTTCAAAAAAATTCCGAAAATTCTCAAATCTCTTATAATCATTCTCCACCAGCCTAATCGCTTCATCTAAAATTTCTTTAAGTTCTCTCAGTGCCCAAGAATCTCTATTTCTGCCGGCAACATAGGCAAGCTTGGGTCGTAATAACTCAAGCCTTCCTTCTCTTAAATCTTCTCTCTTCATTCTTTGTACATCATCTAATATATTTCTAATTTGAGAAGCAGAAAGCTTATTCTTCTTCTCTCTCTCGTTTTGAGGAGCGTATTTTTTCCCGAGGTTCTCACTATACTCATTCAAAATTTTGACATTACTTTCTATTATTATTTTCCGAATCTTCTCCTTATCCATCATCTCACTCACCTCCTTATTAAATTCCTGGAAACCGCTAAGCAGTCTCCAGACCCTATCCTAAAAAACACCTTTCAATTCAGGAGGCAATCTGTCCAGAACAAAATTTTTAACTTTTTTGGCGATAGCCAATGCCGATTTCGTATCCTCCAGAGTGGGTTCGGATACCAATTCTGGATACCGAATCTCCACCGCATAGGGTGTGAGAGTGGTAACTTCGAACAGGAACTGCTCAAAATCTCTGTCCACCGTAGAACATAATAGAGCCAGGTCACCCAGTTCGTGAGTGGGAGGAAATTCAATCCCATAATAGGTTAGATATGCTTTAAGATACTTTTCCACGCATTGCTGGGCATGGAAACAAATAGTATCTAAGGGGGGCTCTTTCATAGTTTCTAAAGCGTTAAGAGCGATTCTCAAGTCATGTTCGGCTTTTTTCACCCATCCCTTAACTATCTCGATTCGTTTTTTCATAAAGCACTTTTCCCTTCTGAAGCACCGTAAAAATAAAAGATTGAGGAACATTCTTCCAAACTTCCACCTCTTCAGGAGTATATACCAGAATGTCTTTGGGAATTATGAGCCCGCGTAAGGCATTATAAATGGGTATAGCTCTTTTATGACGGGGAAGGGAGGTGGCTTTTATCACTAAGATGTCTAAATCACTGTTTTTATGCGGGCGACCATAGGCGTAAGAACCGAAGAGAATAATTTTCTCCGGAGAAACCTCTTTTACAATCCGCTCGGTGATTTCCTTAAGGATCTCTGCGGTTAGCCGGTTGACTCTTTTAATACGATACATTCAGATTCCTCCTGCCTCCTTTCGGGTCAGATAATCCGCCCATCTTACCGGAAGGGCAAGGTTCTCCCTCAACTGAGAATCGGTAACAAATTTATCTCTCAATTCCTCAACTTTCATTAACTGTTCCTCACCCCCGGATATGTATCTATCCACCAGTCTTCTCAACCCATACAGGAAAAGCCATATCCTGGATATGCTCCTTTTTCCATTTTTAAATTCTTCTTCCTCCTCCAGAGCAGAATAAAGCAAGGTTAGAAGAGATCGAGGGAATTTCTTCTCTTTTCCCTCTTGTGGTTCCAGCATGTCTACTATGTAATTCTTTATTTGAGAGAGATTCTCAAATTCTTTCCAGTCAACAGTAAGGTTGAGAAAACTGAGACGATCCTTCCCCTCTTTCTTCGCTTTCTCCTCCATCTCTCCTGCCTGGTAGGCAGATTGATACACGGGGAACTTGCGAGAAGGGGCGATGTAAATTCCTCCGGAAAGAGTTATGGCAGGATGTTTTCCGGTGAATTTTCTAAAATTCTGGTAAATTTCCCTGGCTATCTCTGGGAGGTCGTTCCAGGGACCCAGGATAAACAAGTCATCTCCTCCTGAGTAAACTATACAGGAGTAAGGGTATTTACCTTCTACTATTTCTCTTACCCCAGAGGAGAAGAATAAATGTATCATGTAACTGAGCATGCTGAATCGGGAAATGGAGAGGTTTTTCAAGCCTTCCGAGAAAATTCTTCCCAGGTTATCCACATCCATCCTTAATACTCCCCATTTCTTTATCCCTTTTGCTTTATCTGAGATTTCTTCCAGGGTTAAAGCAGTTCCATCTTTAAGAGGGCTATATACGGATTCAAATCGGAAACCTTCAAAACCCCGGGAGAGGAAATTGACGGAGTTAAGAGAATAAACGAGAGAATTAGAGGATTTCCTACCTTCATTTTTCTGCCCGAGCCAGACTTCATATCCAATACTTTCTATTAAACGATGCCATTTATCCACTCCCGAGGAGATATCCTGAGGTTTCTTTTTCCTTATCTCTATAAATCCTCCCCCACCTGCTCGTCTAACCTGGATAGATAACCCCTCAAAACTCTCACACAGGGAACATTTGTCCTTAGTAGCCTGCGTTTCCATCTCCATGCCACAGATCTCGCAGGCTTTCTGTTTTTTGTCAATATCCTCTGGATAGGGTTGAAAGAAGCCCTCATCCATAATATTTTTGAACTTTTTTCTTTTCTCCTCCGAAAGAACCCTCCTCATTCTTTCTACCAGTTTCGGGAATTCTTCTCTCTTAAAATAGAGATAGGAAAAGGGGAAATAACCCAGAATAATACCCAGTTTACCCTGGTGCGCCTTATAGATTTTTTCATCCAGTTCTTTCTGAAGGTTCTGGATTTTTTCCTCGGCTTCCGAAGTGTAAGGAAGGAGGATAGTAAAGTTACCTCCTCCAAGATAAAGCAGGTTGGCAGGGATGAGGTTAAATTCATCCAGAATCCTCCGGGCGACTATCTCTGAAAGTATCTCTAAGTAAAAAGACCTTCCTCTAAGACCTTTTAAGGCTCCTCCTGAAGTAACTGAATAAATGAAGTCCTGAATACCAGAGATATCTCCCTGGAGGAGAATGAACCTTTCTTTTCTTACCTCCTCCCCTTTCCAGTCTTCTTCCTTTATTTCTTGTAAAACCTCATCAATCTCATCCAAGGGAATATGGGCATCGTAAAGCACAGTGGCTATGGCACAGGTAGACTTAAGGTGATGGAAGAGAGAAATTTCCGGTTTATCTTTGTAGGCTGAGGAGGGGATAAAGAGGGTATATTTTTCTAAAAGATAAAGTATGCGAGATATTAAAACCGGGAAAGAGGGATTATTCTGAAGAAGATGCTGACTTTCCTTCTTAAATTCTTCCCACAATACTCTGAATCCCTGGGAAGCATTTATCTCTTTCTTTTCCTGAGGAAAGAATTGTCCCAGTTTTTCTCCCAAGGTAACCACCGGACAGTAAAGTTCCTTACCCTTTTTACCATCCAGTTCAACCTGAGAAAATACGGAAATGAGGGGTTCCTCTTTAACTTCGGGGATTTCTTCCTCAAGTTCTCTTCCTCTCCTTTCTCCTGAGGAGAGCCAGTCCGCCAGTTGGATAAGCTTCTGTTGATATTCCTTAGTAGAAGGATAATGATGTCCTGCGGCATATTCTGCTGCTTCTTCCTTTTTTAAATAATCTTTTATATATTTTTTACTCAGAACTACATGGATATGAGAGAATCTACCGTGTCTATCCTGGGGGCAGAACCTTTTTTTATCTATCTCTAACGCTTCTCCGGTAATTTCTTCTCCTCCTCTCTGGGCGAATTTACCTATGTCGTGGAGGAGGGAAGCCAGGATTATGGATTCTCTCTCTTTAATCTCTTTCTCCTTTCCTTAGTTTACGGGTACCCCCTGTCAGTATCTCTCGGACAGACTTCAGGGCTAGAGAGGAATTTTTCCGTAGTGGGTATTTTCCAAGGTGGCTCAGGTCTTCCTAAGGCTGGGAGATATTGACAGGGATGGGAAAAAAGCCTTTTTCCCATATTCTAAAATTTATTTCTTTAGAATCTCCAACCGATATTTTCCCAATCCGAAAGTGGTTCCTTTACCCACATGTATATACTCCCCTATCCTGAGAAGGGGGAGGAAAGGAGTGAGTTCTCCTTCCACCACTATCCTCCCTTTTATTCCCCCCAACTTCATCTTTCTCTTCTGTCGGGTGGAGTATCTCATTATATCATGCCAGAGGAATTTTTCTTCTATTATTTTGATTTTTTCTGCCAAAGGAAAAAGATTTTGCAGAGAATTCCAGAGTGACTGACCACAATGGAATTCCGAGAGGAGAGAAATTCTTCGGGAAAGAGATTTTATAAGGAGGGGAAAAGTAAGAGAGGAAAGAAGTTTATTCTTTATTTTCAGGCGAAGAGGGGAGAGAAAATGGAGAGCCAATCTGGAGACTGGCTGTGGATTCTGGAAGTCTTTCCAGGTATAAATTTTGAAGGAAGAATAAAGGGCTCCTTCTTTCTGGGAATAGACTAATTTTCTTTCTCCATCTTTTACCTCTTTCAGCATAAATTTATTTTTTTCTCTACCCAGTCCTCTCTTGCCCAAGGCATCAAAGACCAGAACAAAGTAAGGGAGGTAATCTATGCCCTTACCTACCAGAACCAGATTAAAGGAACTTCCCTCTCCCGAAAGGTCGATAATGTAAGGGCGAGGTATATCCCGAGTCCGGGAAAAGAGATGAGAGTTAGGAGGGAGAGGAGTCTGGAAAATGTAAGAGTAAGGACAGGTATACTTCAGGATACAGGAAGCACAGGAGTCACCCCTCTTCAGACAAACCAGGTGGCGAAAGATATGTCCAAATCCACCTCTCAAGGTGCTACCCAGAAGGGGTAAAGATGAGGAGGAAGAGAGGATGAAGGTAAAGGGGGAAAAGCGGAAACCTTCCACTCTTTCATTTTAGCATATAGTGAGTATTTTACTTGATAAAAATTTTTGACTGCGGGTAGAAGGGTAGAGGAAGCGATGGCTCTCTTAGGATAGCCTATCTCTTTTTGTAAATTAACCATCGGGGTGACTGGACTTGAACCAGCGACCTCTCGGACCCGAACCGAGCGCTCTTA
>CAZSGC010000046.1:0-11967 GCA_964606225.1 uncultured bacterium
TCGTTGCATCATATAAAAATCTTCTCCAAAAGGGAAGAAAAAATTAAAATAGGGCGACCTCCGGAAAGAGGAAAGGAGGCGCCCAATGAAGATAGTAAATCTTACCACGAGGAAAGAGATGAGTAAAGCGTTGGCGAGAAGGTATCAAAGGGCAAGGAAGAAGGAGAAGACGGAGATATTGAATGTGTTTGTAAAGATGACCGGATACCATAGGGTATATGCGAGATGGCTATTAAGGAACTGGGGAAGGAAGATAGAGGTAAGAAGGGAAGGGGGTAAAAAGATAATTTTAGTAGGAGAAGTGGGAAAAAATATAAAACGCAAAAACCCAAGAAATACGGAGAAGAAGTAAGGAAAGTTATAGTAAAGATATGGAAGATATTGGATTTCCCGTGCGGGAAAAGGCTTAAGAGTATCTTACCGGAGATGGTAAGGGTTTTGGAAAGAGAAAAAGAGTTAAAGATAGATCCGGAGGTCAAAGAGAAGGTAAATCAAATCTCCTCGGCAACTCTTGACCGTATACTTAAGGAAGAGAGGAAGAAATGGGATATAAAGAAGTTAAAGAAAGGGTCTACCAAGCCAGGTAGTCTATTAAAATCTCAGATTCCGGTAAGGACCTTTGCAGAGTGGGATGATAAAAGGCCGGGATTTGTAGAGATAGACCTGGTAAGTCATGATGGAGGTAATCCTCGGGGAGATTATCTTCATACCTTAGATGTTACTGACGTTTCCACTGGCTGGACTGAGACTCAAGCGGTCAAAAATAAGGCTCAAATCTGGGTATTTGAGGCTTTAAAAGACATTATTGAAAGAATGCCTTTCCCTATCTTGGGAATTGATTCTGATAACGGCAGCGAGTTTATAAATGCTCATCTTGTAAGGTTCTGTGAAGAGATGGTCAGTAGTGAGAAAAAGCGTAGGGTACTATCGATATGACACAGAAGTGGAATTAAACCTTATAAATCAACTCTACCGCATCCTGAGACTTTATACCAACTTCTTCCGGCCTTCTATGAAGCTGATACAAAAAACAAGAATTGGAAGTAAGGAAAGGAGAACAGAAAATTTATCGATTTGGAGAAGATTTTTGTATGATGCAATGTATAATTACAGAAAGATTTTTATATGATGCAACTAGGATTTTCTGCGGTAACTTTTTCTTTGAGGAGACTCTATTTTTTTTCTGGCTGAGGAATTTGCCAGAGAGAATATTTAATCAAAATATAGGGGGTTTTTACCTTTTATTTAGAAAAAAGCCCGCCTCCTGTGAGGCGGACTTTTTTCTACCAGCCTGCTACGGTCCTACAATATCTCTCTCCATCAGGGCTTGAGCATTCTCTAATACATACTCCGGTCTCAACCATTCCACATGTCCGTCATAGAAAAGATAGTTCAATCCTCCATTATGGCGGTCTCTGTCCGCTTCGTAATCATCCCGACTGTCATACCAGGAAGAGTAGTTTGTCTCAAAGTAATTGAAAATACCATCGTACCACTGCCGATGACCACTCCACTCATAGTGCTTTGTCCAGAGATCTCCTATCTCTATGGTACCAGCGGTATCTATAACTTCAGAATCATACACCAGGTCCTTGCCCCAGATATTAACTCCATCTCCATCATAGATGGCATGGATACCCTTATGGTTAGGATATGAGAGGGGAGCATGCATGTTTGCTCCGTAACCGCCATATAGTCTATGATAGGAATCATTCTCCAGCGTCCATTCTGGACGGGAAGGGCAGATGAAGAGGTCTTTGTCGTTCATATAGGAATTGAGTATCCATTCCCAGGTATCTACTCCGGCAGCAGGTGTAGTAGCACGATACGCTAAGGGCACGTTGGCTCCATCGTACTCGTTTCTGTACATGGCAAGTCCTATGGCGATTTGTTTCAGATTATTCTGGCAGACTCCAGTCCTGGCTTGCTCTCTGGCACGATGAAGAGCAGGCAGGAGCATGGCTGCAAGAATCGCTATAATGGCTATTACCACCAGCAACTCGATCAAGGTGAAACCAGTAGCCACCAATCTTCTCACTCCATATCACCTCCTTTCTTTTTGAGAAAGCGAGGGAAGAAAAAGAGGGATGAAGAAGGAATTTACGGTGAAATCCCTACCATCCTTTCCTTCCGCTCGTTTTCTAATCCTATTATAAAGATTTTGCAGATTCTATGTCAAGAATTTTACATAAAAAGGCAAAAACGGAAGAATAACTTCCCTTTCTTTTTATGTTATAATTCCCGATGAGATTTCTTTTCCTCTTAACCTTTATTTTATTATCTTCCCTTCTCTATCCCTTCTCTCCCCGGGAGTTTGAGGTGGGTTTGAGAGTGGCGGAGAGGTTAGAACAGGATGTGGGTATATGGAAGGAAGAAGGAGAGATAAGGAGAATCAACCGTATTGGTCTTTCCCTCGCTTCTGCTATTCAATCTCCCCTTCCTCTTTCCTTCAATATATTAAATCTACCAGAAGCCAATGCTCTGGCTGTACCGGGAGGATTTATCTACTTAACCCGGGGAATGGTAGAGTTGAAACTTACCGATGGAGAGATGGCTTTCCTTCTGGGACATGAGATAGCCCATCTGGAGAAGGGGCATCTTTACCAGATGAGAAAGATCAAGTCCTTACTGGACTCCCTTCTTCTGGGTGTGGGTATTACGGCTATGAGGAAGGCTAAGACTGCGGAGGAGATAAAAGCCACCCAGGCTATTATTTCCCTCTCTCAACTTCTCATGGAGAGGAAATACTCCCGCACTCAGGAGAAAGAAGCGGATTACTGGGGAAGAGTTTATGCTCTCCGAGCTGGTTACCCTGACGAGGCAGGGAAATTATTTGAGAAGATAGATTTCTGGAAAGAGAGAAGGCCTGACCTTATGCATATCCTTCTCTCAACCCATCCCTATCTTGAGGAGAGGAAGAAAGCGGTAATAGGAGGACTGGAGAACCTCAAGTTTCCTCCTATAGAGGAAGAAAGGAGAAGAAAGAAAGGGGAAGAGATTCAAAAATTTTTATGGAAGGAGATGGATAAAATAAAGGATAAAAAGGGGAGGAGAATAGTTTTGAGGAACCTATACCAGATTCTCCCTTCCTCTAACTTAGCAGGGGAGGCTCTTTACCTTCTTTACCTGGAAGAGGAGAGAGAAACTTTTAAATTAAAGGAGAGAGATAGAGATTATGGAAAGTTAATCCGGAAACTTGAGGAGATAAAGAGGACTTATACAGAACTTAAGGAAAGGAGGGAGATAGAGAAGAAGATAAAGAAACTTACCGCTCTTTATGAGGAAAATAAAAGATGGTTTGAGGAGAGGATAGGAAAGGTTGATCAGCCCGGTTTTTACCAAAAATTCTTAAAATTCTTCCCCGACTCCTCCCGACGGGAAGAGGCTCTTTTTCAACTCTTCTCACTTTATCGAGACTCTGGTAAATATTCTCTGGCTCTCTCCTGTCTACTTAAACTTATGGATAAAGGGAAAGAATGGAGAGAAAAAGGGGAGAAGTGGGGAAAGGAAATTTTATCTAAGGTGGGAGAAAGTTATCCTCTTTTTCAGTTTTATATGAGAGTGCCCTCTCCTAAGGTTAAAGAAATTCTACTTTCCCGACTTTCAAAGGAGGAAGACTTGAAGACTTTAAGGAAAATCCAAGAGGAAACCTTAGAGGAGGAGATAAAGAAAGTAGCGGAGAGAAGAGTAAAAGAGGTGACTGAAAACTTATATCACCGAGCCCGCATGGAAGAGAGTATGGGAAACCAATCCCGAGCCAGAGAACTTTTTTCTCTCATACTGGATTATGCTCCAGAGAGTATAGAGGCAAAAAGAATCCGAGAGGACCTCAAGAGAAAGGAATTCTTAAGGGAAAAAGGAGGGCAAAGTGAAGGTACTGGTTATTGGGAAAGGTGGGCGGGAGCATGCTCTGGTGTGGAAAATCGCTGGAAGTAAGGAGGTGGAGGAGATTTACTTCCTGGAAGGTAACGCAGGGATGGAAGAACTGGGAGAGAAACTGGAAAAAGGGGAAAATTGGGAGGAAACCGCAGAGATTGCCAGGCAGGCAGGTATAGACCTGGTAGTGGTAGGACCGGAACAGCCTCTGGTGGAGGGAGTGGTAGATGTATTCTCAGAGAAAGGCATAAAAATATTTGGACCCTCTAAGGAAGCCTCTCAACTGGAAGGAAGCAAAGCCTTTGCTAAGGAATTGATGAGAAAATATAGAGTTCCTACCGCAGAGTTTGAGGTATTCACTTCTCCAGAAGAGGCTATAAGGTTTTTGGAAAAAAAGGAGTACCCTCTGGTAGTTAAGGCAGATGGATTGGCAGCAGGCAAGGGTTCTATAATCTGTAAGAACTTTGAGGAAGCCAGGAAGCAGGTGGAGAGGATAATGGTGGAAAGGATATTTGGTGAGGCGGGTGAAAAAGTGGTGGTGGAGGAATTTTTAGAAGGAGATGAGGCTTCCATAATTGCCCTTACGGATGGAGTGAATATAAAGTTTCTTCTCCCTTCCCAGGACCATAAAGCAGTCTTTGATGGAGATAAGGGACCCAATACAGGGGGGATGGGAGCGTATGCTCCTTGTCCTCTGATAGATTCTTCCCTGCATAGGGAAATTCAAGAAAAAGTGATGAGAAGAACCTTAGAAGGAATGGGAAAGGAAGGAATCGCTTTTCAGGGGGTTCTTTATGCAGGGCTCATGATTACCCGGGAAGGCCCAAAAGTGCTGGAGTTCAATGTGAGATTTGGAGACCCCGAGACTCAGGCTATTCTACCTCTTCTGGAGACTGACCTGATAGAAGTAATAATGGGAGTGATGGAGGGAAGACTGAAGAAAATCCACTTAAAATGGAGGGAAGGATACTGTGTATGTGTGGTTCTGGCTTCCGGTGGCTATCCGGGTAAGTATGAGAAAGGTAAAGAGATAAAAGGGGTGGAGGAAGCTATGGATCTCCCAGAAATAACCATTTTCCATGCAGGGACTAAAAAAGAGAAAGAAACTCTCTTTACGGATGGAGGAAGGGTTATGGGAGTCACTGCCTGGGGAGAAGATATCCAGCAAGCCCGTAAGAGAGTCTACCAGGCAATAGATAAAATTCATTTTGAGGGAATGCATTATAGAAAGGATATAGGGTTAAAGGCTCTTAAATACCTTTCCGGGAAAAGATTTCAGAGAACATGATAAAACTCTATAATTTTGTTAAACTATAAACAAGGAGGAGAAGATGAGAGTGCTGGCTGTAGGTGCTCATCCTGATGATGTGGAGTTTTTGTGTGCGGGGACTCTGGCTAAATTCGCTCAAGAAGGTCATCAGATTTTTATCGCTCACCTCTGTAATGGAGACATGGGAGGTAGAGATATTGCACCTGAAGAGTTAGCCCGGATAAGAAAGAAGGAAGCAGAGGAGGCAGGTAAAATCATTGGAGCAGAAGTTCTGGGGGGTTATTTTGGAGATTTAGCCCTTTATCGCGATAATAAGGAAAGTCGGGATAAAGTAGTAGACCTGATAAGGGAAGTCAAACCGGATATAATTATTACCCATTCACCCCATGATTATATGATTGACCATACCCATACCAGCAGGATAGTCTGTGATGCTGCTTTCACAGCGACCTTGCCCAATTATAAGACTAAATTTCCTGCTCATGAGTCCATCTTCCCTATTTATTTTATGGATACCATGGCTGGCATTAACTTCCAGCCTACCGAATACGTGGATATTACGGATACCTTTGATATTAAGAAGAAGATGCTTCTCTGCCATAAAAGTCAGTATAAGTGGCTGGATTCCCATCACCAGACACAAGCCTTGGAGATGCTGGAGATTATGGCCAGATTTAGAGGTATACAATGCGGAGTAAAATACGCGGAGGGCTTCCAGAAACTGGAAGTATGGGGAAGGCTAAGACCTTACCGTCTCCTCCCCTAAGTATCCTTAAACCTTTCCTCAAATGGGAAATCCTGAAAAAAATTATAGCCTCCCTTCAGAAAGGAAAGATCTGGATAAGAGGGGTAGGTGGAACTTCTCTCTCCCTTTTACTGGCTTCTCTTTACCTTCTAACGGGCAAAAGAATCCTTGTAGTGAGTGAGGAAGAGGAAGGGGAGACTCTTTACTCAGATTTAAAAGAGATAATTCCGGAGAGAGTCTTTAATTTTCCTTCTATCTATCGAGCAGAAAGTAACCTCAGGGGAGAGAGAGAAAGACTCTGTACTCTTCATGCTCTTCTTGCTCCTCATCCGGTAGTGGTGATTGCTTCCCCTATCAGTATGGCAGAGATTCTCCCTACTCCCCAGGAAGTGAAAGAGAAGTCTTTATACCTTAAAGTGGGACAGAGAAGAAATCGAGAAGAAATCCTTCATAGTTTCCTCAGACTGGGCTATGAGAGAACTTATGAGGTAGAAATTCCTGGAGAGTTCAGTGTAAGAGGAGGAATTCTGGATATATTTCCTCCCTCCGAAGAGAATCCTCTCCGAATAGAACTTGGGGAGGAGAGTATAGTTTCTTTAAGAGTTTTTGACCCTCTGACCCAGAAGTCGCTTTACTCTCTCAAAGAAACTCATCTTCTACCTGCTCGAATTCCGGAGAGGAGAAAAGGAGAGGGAGGTAATCTTTTAGACTTTCTGGACTCTGGAGATATCTTGGTTCTTCATGAGAGTCCCCACATAAAGGAAAGAATAAAGGCTCTCTCTTCCTTATCTGAAAATGCTCAGTATCTTCCCTGGAGTCAGATTCTTAAGAATTTATCCGGACGGAAAATAATTTTAACCTCCTGGATACCCCAAAGACCTGCTTTGAAGTTTGAAGAACTTTTCTCTCTCTCTTTCCAGCCTATAAAGGGTCTGATTCCTAACTGGGAAGAGATGGTGAAGAATATGAAGAAGTGGAAGAAAGAGGGAATGGAGGTGTTTCTGTCTGGCTTTGGAGAGATGGAGAGAGCCAGAATAGAGGAGATCTTAAAACATCGGGGAATTTCGGAAGGGTGGGAGATAGTGGAGGCTAACCTTAAAGAGGGCTTCCTCTCCTCATCCCTGAAAATGGTGGTACTTACACAACAGGAAATGGTAGGGTATCATCCTCCCTCCCGAAGGAAAGAGAGAGGATATCCCCTCCTCACCCCTTTTGATTTAAAACCCGGAGATTATGTAGTCCATCTCATTCACGGAATTGGGAGATTCTTAGGATTGCGGGAGGAAAAGTTAGGAGGGAGGAGAAGAGAGTTAATGGTAATTGAGTATGAGGGAGGAAACCTGCTTTATGTCCCCGTGGAGAGTCTTCAGTTAGTGGAGAAGTATGTGGGTATTGGAGATGAACCTCCTAAACTCTCTCGGCTGGGAGGAACCCGATGGAGAAGAACCAAGGAGAAAGTAGCCCGAGCCGTGAAGGACTTAGCCAGCGAACTTCTTTACACTCAGGCTTTAAGAGAAGTGAGTAAAGGTTTTGCCTTCTCTCCAGATAATGTATGGCAGAAAGAGTTTGAATCCCTCTTCCCCTATGAGGAAACTCCTGACCAGAAGAAAGCCATAGATGAAGTGAAGAGAGATATGGAGCATCCCTCTCCTATGGACAGACTGGTCTGTGGAGACGCAGGATTTGGGAAAACAGAGGTGGCTATAAGAGCGGCTTTTAAGGCGGTAATGGATGGTAAACAGGTAGCGGTACTGGTCCCCACCACTCTCCTGGCTCAGCAACATTACCTGAACTTTAAAGCCAGACTCCAGAATTTTTCGGTAAGAGTGGAGGTTCTTTCCCGTTTCCAGAAACCTTCCCGAATTAAGGAAATCTTGAGAGAACTGGAGGAAGGGAAAGTAGACATTGTTATAGGGACTCACCGCCTCCTGCAGGAAGATGTAAATTTTAAGGATTTGGGGCTTCTTATAATCGATGAAGAACAGCGGTTTGGGGTAAGACATAAGGAGAAAATTAAGTTACTCAAAAGACTGGTGGATGTCCTTACTCTCTCCGCTACCCCTATCCCTCGCACCCTCTATCTCTCCTTAGTAGGGGTGAAAGATATATCCCTCATCTCCACCCCTCCACCGGAGAGGCTGGATGTGGAGACCATTATAAGAGAGTTTGATCCCCCTCTTATTCAAGAAGTAATAAGGAAAGAAATGGAGAGAGGGGGGCAGGTCTTTTACGTCCATAATCGGGTAGAGGAAATTCCCCGGATAAAGGAGTATTTAAGGAAACTGGTACCCGAAGCCAGAATCTCTGTAGCCCACGGGCAGATGAAGAGCAGAGAACTGGAAAAGGTGATGATTAAATTCTTAAATAAAGAGGTGGATGTTCTCCTCACCACCACCATCATTGCCTCTGGATTAGATATCCCCAACGCCAATACCATAATTATTAACAATGCCCATAAGTTTGGGCTGGCGGATCTCTATCAGTTGCGGGGGAGAGTGGGAAGGTATAAGGTTAAGGCGTATGCCTATCTTCTTATACCCTCTCACCAGACCCTTTCCTCAGAAGCCCGCAGAAGGCTTTACGCTATTCAGGAGTTTTCCTATCTGGGTTCCAGTTATCAACTGGCTGTTCAGGACCTTCAGATAAGAGGAGCGGGTAATATCCTGGGAGAAGAACAGCATGGACATATTCAGGCTGTAGGTCTTCAACTCTATACCGAGCTCCTTTCCCGGGCTATTGCCGAGATTAAGGGAGAGACTTTCCTTCCCCGTATTATGACTCAGGTAGAACTGGGAATTCCTCTCTCCTTCCCTCCCACCTATATAGGAGAGGAGAGGGAAAAACTTCTCTTCTATAAAAGAATCTCCGATGCCACCCGCGAGGAGGAAATAGAGAATATCCGAGAAGAATTAGAAGATAGATTTGGTAAACTTCCTCCTTCCGTAGAAAACCTCTTACAGGTGCAGAGAATTAAGATTCGCGCCTTTAAGGCGGGTATAGAGCATATACGGAGGAAAAACGAGACCCTCTATCTCCGTTATTCCCCCAATATTTCTCTGAAGGAAAAGGCAGAACAACTCCACCAGCTAATGCCGGGTAGAGTCTTTATTACCCCCCAGGGAGAGATAGGGATAATTCTTAAGAAGGGAAAGGAGGGACAATCCCCTCTCAGTTTTCTCCTTCAATTGTTGAACGCTCCTCCTCTTTCTCCTATAATGGATTAAGATGAAATTCTGCACTCTAATATTGGGGTTTTCTTTTTTATTTCTCCTCCCCTTAAGGGGAGAGGTCATAGATAAGATTGTAGCCCGGGTGGGAGAGGAAGTAATTACTTTGAGCGAAGTGGAAGAGCGACTGGAGCCTGTTCTCAAGCAGTATAAAAAAATTTACTCTGGTCAGGATTGGGGAAAAAGAGTCAGGATTGCTCGAGAGGAGATTCTGGAAGGTCTTATTGAGGAGAAAATCCTCCTTCAGGAAGCCAAAAAACTGAATCTGGAAGTTACAGAGAGAGAAATGGAGGAAGTTATAAAAGATTTAAAATCCAGATTCCTTTCCGAAGAGGAGTTTAAGAAAGCCATAGAAAAGGAGGGAAAAGATTTCCGTCAGTTTAAGGAAGGTATAAAGAAGCAGTTATTGATAAAGAAAGTTTTACAAATTGAAGTCCTTTCCAAGATAAAGGTGAGTCTTAAAGAAATGGAAGAGTTCTACCACCAATACCAGGATGATTTCTCCCTCCCTCCTGAAGTTAACTTATCTCAGATTTTAATCAAAGGGGGCTCGAAAGAAGCGGAGGAGAAAGCCAAACAGATCTGGGGAAGAATCCAGAAAGGAGAAGATTTTTATATGCTCGCCAAGGAATTTTCTGAAGGTCCCTTTGCTGACCAGGGGGGGAGGATAGGATTCGTAAAGGAAAATCATCTTCTTCCCGAGATCAGATTAAAAATAAAGAGTATAAAAGTGGGAGAGATTTCCTCTCCCATAAAATGTAGCGATGGCTACCACATAATAAAACTGGAAGGGATAAAGAAGGTGCCTCCCCGTCCTTTCGAGGAGGTAAAAGAGGAGATAAGAAACATCCTCTTCAAGAAGAAAGCCAATCAGGCCATAGAGGAGTGGATTAAGAAAAAGAAAGAAGAACTGGGGGTGGAGATACTGGGATGAGGGAAGACCTTTTCGCTAAGGAGAAAAAATCCTCACCTCAACCTCTGGCTTTAAGGATGCGTCCCCGCACCCTGGAAGAATTTGTGGGACAGGAGCACATTCTGGGTAAAGGGAAACTATTAAGGAGAGCCATAGAAGCAGACAGAATCTCCTCCCTCATTCTCTACGGACCACCAGGTACAGGAAAGACTGCTCTGGCCTACATTATTGCCAATCTCACCCAGGCTCATTTTGAGAGAATCAACGCAGTAACTTCCGGGGTACAGGAACTGAGAGATCTGGTAGAGGCAGCCAGAAATAGAAGAGAGGTCTCTGGTAAAAGAACCATCCTTTTCATCGATGAACTCCATCGCTTCAATAAAGCACAGCAGGATTCCCTTCTTCCTTCCCTTGAGGAAGGAATAATTACCCTTATAGGAACTACCACTCATAACCCCTTCTTCGCTCTCAACGCTCCTCTACTCTCCCGTTCTCAAATCTTTGAGTTTCATCCCCTCACCGAAGAACAAATAAAGGTAATATTGAAGAGGGCGCTGGAGGATAAGGAAAGAGGGCTGGGGAACTATCCGGTGAAGATAGAGAAACAAGCTTTAGAGCATATAGCCAGAATTTCTCAAGGAGATGCTCGAAGAGCCTTGAACGCCCTGGAAGTGGGAGTTCTTACCACTCCTCCCTCCTCTGACGGCTTCATTCACTTCACCCTTCAGGTGGCAGAGGAATCCATACAGAGAAAATTCATCCCTTACGACCGGGATGAGGACGAGCATTACGATACCATCTCTGCCTTCATAAAGAGCATGAGAGGTTCTGACCCCGACGCTACCATCTACTGGCTTTCTAAGATGCTGGAGGCAGGGGAAGACCCTCGCTTCATTGCTCGCAGAATGGTGATATTTGCCTCAGAAGATATAGGTAATGCTGACCCTCAGGCTCTTCAGGTAGCGGTCAGTGCCTTTCAGGCACAGGAATTTGTGGGAATGCCCGAGGCAAAAATCCCCCTGGCTCAGGCAGCCATTTATCTGGCTACTGCTCCCAAAAGTAATGCCTCTTACCAGGCTTTAAAAAAAGCAGAGGAAGACGTGAAAAAAGAAGTTACTCAGAAAGTCCCCTCTCACCTGCGGGTGGGAACTTATCCAGGGGCTAAGAAACTGGGAAGAGGACAGGGTTACAAGTATCCCCATGATTATCCTGGAGGTTGGGTGGAGCAGAAATATCTGGAGAAGGAAAAAATTTACTACCAGCCCACCTTAATAGGGTTTGAAAAAGTAATAAAAGAGAGACTGGATGCCTGGAGAAAAAAGAAAGAAAAAAGACTTAAGGAAGGAAATTCTAAAGAGACTTGATTCCTGTTCTGAGGAGGAGTTAAGAGAAAAAAGCCGGATAATAATAGAAAAACTCCTCTCCCTGCCTCTTTATAAAAACTCCTCCTTCTTTATGACCTATGTCTCTTTTGCTAAGGAAGTAGATACCTTTTCTCTTATAGAAAGAAGTCTTAATCTGGGGAAAAGAGTAGCCGTCCCCTACATAGTGAGCGTGGAAGGAGAGATGGTTCCCGCAATAGTGAAATCTCTACAAGACTTAGAACCCGGTCCCTGGGGGATCTTACAGCCTAAGAAAGAGAAACTGGAAGTTATTCAGCCTCAAAAGTTAGATTTTCTCATAGTTCCTGGAGTAGCCTTTGACCGAAAAGGGAACCGTCTGGGAAGAGGCAAAGGTTTCTATGACCGTTTCCTCTCCCACCTTCCTCCTTCCCTCCCCCGCATCTCCTTAGTCTACTCCTTCCAGATAGTAGAAGAAATCCCCGTGGACAAACACGACTTACCCGTAAACCTCATCATCACCGAGAAAGAGATAATCGAGGTAAGTGATAAGTTCAGGGCTTAAAGTTTTACCCCAAAACTCTATACTTCGTAGA
>CAZSGC010000046.1:11977-12286 GCA_964606225.1 uncultured bacterium
TGCAGATACTCCCTTAAACTTATGATTCTTACTCCTTTATATTCTTTCAATTTCAATATCTCTTTGTCACCCGTTACGATTAAATCAGATTTACTCTCTACAGCGCACTCCAGTATTCTATTGTCAAATTCATCTTTGAGTATATGAACTCTTACCGATTTACTTGACTTCCTGGCACTACTAGGGCAGAAATAAAAATATTGGTGTCAAAAACTACTTTCAATCTTTCAAGTATCTTTTCAAGTCTTCTTCCGTAAGAATCCCTTTCTCCTTTGCCTTCTTGCTCCAGTATCCCTGAATCTGATACAG
>CAZSGC010000047.1:0-3793 GCA_964606225.1 uncultured bacterium
CACAATGAAGTATTCCCTTATGATACTGAAAGAAATGAATTTTTAACCTCCTTTCCTTAAAAAAACCTTTTATTATACCAGAGAAGGGATATCTACATATCCAAAACCCTCTTCACATCCCTGACCTTAAAAGAATCTTAGTTAAAACATAAGTGAGGAGTGCAACTCCAGGGAGAGTTATCACCCAGGAAGCCAAGATTAGTTTTATAGTAGTCCATCTTACCCTTTTAGGATGCTCCCCAATCCCTGCTCCCATAAGAGTGGAGGTGTTAACCTGGGTTATGCTTACCGGCCCACCCATAAGAGTAGAGACAATCACTACCAGAGAGGAAAGAGAATAGGAGATAAAACAATGATAGTCTTTAAGGCGGTAAAGTCTTCTTCCCAGAGTATGGAGGATATTCTTACCTCCCAGCCAGAGACCTATGGGCATCCCTGAGATTACCAGAAGAGAAAACCAGAAGGGAATTGTAGGGGTTTGGGAGGAAGTAGAAAAATAAAGGATTATTACTCCCAGAAGTTTCTGCCCATCATTGGCTCCCTGCCCCAAGGAGAGGAAAAATAATCCCAAGTTACTCCCTTTTTTAAGGGGGTTATGAAATCTAAAAGGTAAATTTCTTCCCCAGTAATGGAAAAACTTTAAGAGAAGTATCCCTCCTATTATTCCTAAGAGAGGTGTGAAGAGAAGGAAAAGGATTACCTTCATAACCCCGCCAAAATCAAGAACTTTTAATCCTTCCGAGGCTAAGGCTCCTCCTATAAAACCTCCCAGAAGGGAATGGGAAAAGGAGATGGGTAACCCTGCATACCAACCCAGAGATTTCCAGAGTAGAACAGAAAAAAGAATTACCATAATGATCTGAGAAGAGAAAAATCCCTCTTTCACCAGCCCCTGGCTGAAAAGACGACTAACTTCTCCTCCCAAGACAAAGGGTCCTAAGGTAACTCCTAAGGAAGTGAGGAAAAGAGAGCGTCTTAAAGGATAGGAACGGGAGAAAACCAAGGGAGCAGTAAGATTGGCTCCTTCCTGAGTCCCCAGAGTGAAAGCCAGTAGCCAGGAAAGGAGTAGGATAAGTCTTTCACTATTCATGGGGCAAAGAGAAGTTAGGAGAGATATCCATCTCCAAAGAGTCTACCCTCCCTTCTTTAATCCTCCAGTAGGCCAGTCCTGCTACCATGGCTGCATTGTCTGTGCAGAGAGAGGGGGGAGGAATGTAGATAGGAACTTTTTCCTGTCTGCTTCTGGCTAACATTCTTTCTCTAAGCCTCTGGTTAGAAATTACCCCTCCACCAATTATTATACTTCTGGCTTTCTTCTCTTTAGCAGCGTAGAAAGTCTTCTCTACCAGTATTTCTACAATACACTCCTGGAAAGAAGCAGCCAGGTCTTCTTTCTTTACCTTCTCTCTTTTCATTAATCGGATAACTGCGGTTTTAAGCCCACTGAAACTGAAGTCAAAACTATCCGGAAGTATACGGGTGGGAAAGGAGTAACGAGAAGAGTCTCCCTGGGAAGCCAGTCTCTCCAGTTCTGGACCTCCCGGATAACCCAAGCCCAGAAACCTGGCTACTTTATCTAAGGCTTCTCCACAGGCATCGTCTCGGGTCTGCCCCAGAAGAAAAAAATGGTAGGGATAAGGAGAAAAAGCCAGCAAAGTATGTCCTCCTGAGGCTACCAGTCCTACTACCGGAAACTGGATACCTGAAGAGGTGAGAAAAGGGGAATAGAGATGAGCCTCAAGGTGATTTATCCCCACTATAGGAATCCCCAGAGCCATACTCAAGGCTTTACCTACCTCTACTCCCACCAGAAGAGAACCCGGCAATCCCGGCCCTTTGGTAACTCCAATCCCTTCAATATCTTTAAATCGAAGGTTTGCCTCTTTCAGGGATTCCAAGATTATAACCCCAATCCTCTCTATATGAGCGCGGGAAGCAAGTTCAGGAATTACTCCCCCGTAAGGGGAGTGAAGGGAAACTTGAGAACTGACTAAGGAAGAGAGAATCTTCTTCCCCTCTTTAACCAGACTTACCGAGGTATCATCACAGGAAGTATCAATCCCTAAGATAATTCCCTTCTCGCTTTTCATAACTTAAAAGGATTTAAGGCTTAAGAGAAGACTTTGCTTCTAAGAGGTGAGAAAGAGTTACCAAACGTGCCTTCTTTTCTATATCCGGTAATTGGTTAAGGAGTACCTTCATGGTCAGGGGATGGGCATGACAAATCCCAATGGCATAACCCTGAACACGGGCACGAGAAATCAGTTCCTGCAGTTGTTCCTTTATATATTTCTCCTCTTTCCGGTTATCCAGAAAAACATCTCTCCTCAAAACAGGTAAGGAGAGTTCTTCTCCTACCTGAAAAGATTTACTTTTAGAGGTGGTAAGAGAATCTAAGAAAAATAAGTCTCTTTCTTTCAGTAAGGAAAAGAAATTTTTAAGGAATCTCTCATCCGCCAGAGCCAGGGAACCTTCATGATTATTAACACCGCAAGCATAGGGAACAGTCTTAAGATTGGCGGTAAGAATTTTAGCCATCTCTTTCCTTCCCATATTTCTCTTCAAAAGACCAGAGGTTCTTTCAATGTCCGGGGAAAGGGACTCCAGGGGTTGATGGAGAAGAACTTCCATCCCTCTTTCATGAGCACGAGAGGCAAGGATTGGAGAGTAAGGAAGTTGAGGGAGAATGGAGAGAGTCACTGGAGAGGGCAAAGATAAAGCCAGCCTGTCTCCTTCCCCTCCGTATCCCACATCATCCACTACTATGGAGATTAAAGGGAGAGAGTTACTTTCCAGCCTGAGATAGTGAGTAATCCTTTGAGCACTTCCAATAGCCAGTTTTAGGAAATCCTTCCCTTTTTCCTCCAGTCTTACCTTTATCCCTTTTTTAGCCAGTCTTTCTCTTAAGGACCTTAGAAAATTACCTAAGGTATAATGAGAAGGGAGATGGATGGTTTGATACCCCACTACCTCTTTCCCCTTCTCCCTCCAGAACTTTTCCCTGATGTTTTCTTCTTTAATTCCTAATGAGAGAAGCACCTGATTAAGGGTATCTTCTACGAAAAAGGAAGAGGAAATCCTCTCTATAGACTCTTTATGTTTTAAGATATTCCAGAAACAGAACTCAAAGACTATAAGTAAAATTAAACCCCACAGAAGCCATTTCTCATCCCGAGCCAAGTTTAGCCATCTCCTGTTTCAGGAATTCTATGGCTTTCTTTAACTGAATATCATCCTCTCTCTTCCCTTCCAGAATAGCCTCCCAAACTTTCTCCTCTTCCTCTGGAGTGAGGGGAACTTCTATATCCGGAACCAGCCCTTTACCTTCTATACATTCTCCAAAAGGAGCATAGTAATAAGCAGTGGTAAGACGGATATGGTACTCTTCATCTATCGGGATGATACTCTGCACAGACCCTTTCCCAAAGGTTTTCTCTCCCAGAAGAATACCTACCTTCCAGTCTTTAAGAGCAGCAGCCACAATCTCTGAGGCACTGGCACTTCCCTCATTCACCATAATCACCACAGGGAAGGGAGAAGTGAAGAGAGCAGGGTGGCGGGAATAGTAGTTTTTTCTATTAGTCCTGTTTCTACCTTCGGTATAAACCACCAGTTTCTCAGGGGGGAGAAAAATATCCGAGACTTCCACTGCCTGCTGAAGCAGTCCACCAGGATTATTCCTCAAATCCAGGATAAGAGCCTTTACCCTCTTCTCCTTAAGTACCTCTAAGGCTTTACGAAGTTCCTCATCCGTGTCTTCTCGAAAAGCACTGATTCTCAGGTATCCTATTCC
>CAZSGC010000047.1:3893-12144 GCA_964606225.1 uncultured bacterium
CGAGTAATTACCATCCCTACTCCCCCGAATTTGCCCTCTGTTTCTATCTTAACTTCCTGATAAACTTCAGGAGGCATAAATTGACTGTAAGGGTCTAAAGAGGAAAGCATCCCTTCCAGAGCACCTTCTATCAATTTCTTTACCGAGACTTCTTTCACATAATTCTGCTGTATGATAGCCATCACTTTGGAGAATAACTCCATCTGGGGGTATATCCCCTCATTGTGTAAGGGAGAATTCCCCAGAAAGAGTAAAATAATAAGAGTACTTACCAGGAGAATAGAGAAGGTTAATTTATTCTTCACTTCTTCCTCTTATGGCGATCTCTTTTTCTGCGCTTTTTAAGTTTATGAGTCTTCATTTTTCTTCTCAATCTCTTTCTACCACAGGGCATAGATCTTCCTCCTTCCCGCTTAAGAATTTAACATCTGAAGGGAAAAGTGTCAACAATTATTTGGAGGTAAGCGGTATCTCCAGTTTATGAAGAACTTCTTTCAATACCTCTTTATTTTCTTCTTTTAAAGGACATAAGGGTAGTCTTAACTCCGGCTCTAACATCCCCATCATCCCCAGAGCAGTCTTAACAGGTATAGGGTTAGTCTCTATAAAGAGCACTTTAAAAAGGGGATAGAGTTGATAATGTAGTTTCCGAGAAGATTCTATATCTCCCTTAAGGAATAAATGCACCATCTCTTTCACCTTCCTGGGTACAATATTGGCAGCTACAGAAACAACTCCTTTCCCTCCTAAAGCCATTATAGGGAAAGTTAAGGAATCATCTCCTGAGAGTACGGTAAGAGTGGAAGAAGCGATTATCTTGCTTATCTGGTCCAGATTACCACTGGCTTCTTTTATGGCTACAATATTGGGAATAGCAGAAAGGTCTCTTACCGTCTCTGGAGCAATATTTATACCTGTACGAGAAGGAACATTATAAAGGACTATAGGGATATCCACTTCTCTGGCTATCTTCTCATAATGCAGGTAAAGCCCTTTCTGGGTAGGTTTATTGTAGTAAGGGGTAATGAGTAAGGCTCCATCCGCTCCTACTTCTTTGGAGAAGGCTGTCAATTTCAAGGCCTCCTGAGTAGAGTTAGAACCTGTACCTGCAATTACCTTACATCTTCCCCTCGCTCTCTCCACCACAAACTTTATTACTTCTTTATGCTCCTGGTGGGTTAAGGTAGCAGATTCTCCAGTGGTACCACAGGGGAGAAGGGCATCAGTCCCTTCCTTAATATGCCACTCTATCAACTTCTCCAGAGTGGGATAATCTACCTTCCCATTTCTGAAGGGAGTAACCAGAGCCACTATACTTCCGGAAAACATCTCTTCCTCCTTTATTTACTTACCCAAAAGAAGTCTATTCATCTCAAAAATGGGTAAAAGCACCGAGATTACAATAATACCCACTACCACACCAATAACCAGTATAACTGCAGGTTCTAAGAGGATGGTAAATTGAGAAAGGGAAATTTCCAGATCCTCTTCCATAGCCTGGGATACCTCTTCCAGCATCTCTTCCAGATTCCCGGTTCTTTCTCCCACTTCTACCATCTGAGTGAATAGAGGAGGAAAGAAAGAAGAACGCTTCAAGGTGCTGGAGAAAGATTCTCCCCGATTTATCCTTTCCTCTGCTTCTTTAATGATTTCTTCCAGTTCCTGATTCTGAAGAAGAGGCCTGGAAAGAGCCAGAGCAGTAAGAAGGGGAACTCCACCTTTAAGAAGAGCGGATAGAGTAAAGGTAAAATTTACCAGCAGAGATTTCCGAATAAGTCTTCCTATAAGAGGGATCTTCAACTTTACCTCTCCTATCCACCCTTTTACTTTCTTCTGTCTTCCCATAAAAAAGAGGAAAAGGCAAACTAAGAGGAGAACTAAAAGAATCCATCTCCCTTTTGTTCTAATAAACTGAGAGAAATTTATAAGAGATTGGGTGAGGAAGGGGAGAGAGTAATGGAATTGAGAAAAGAGTTTGCTTAAGGAAGGTATTACATAGTTTAGAAGAAGAAAGAGAACTCCTGCTCCTACCACCGCTACAAAAACAGGATAAGTAAAAGCGTTCTTTATTCTATTACGTATGGTTAGATTACGGAATAGAAGCACGGAGACCCTCTGAAGAATGTTATGTAGTTCTCCACTCTCCTCCCCTGTCTTCACCATACTAACGTAGATAGGAGAAAATATTCGTGGGTGGAAAGAAAGACTCTGAGAAAGGGTTTTCCCTTCCTTTAATTTCTCACAGATATCCATAAGCACTCTTTTAAGAGGATGCCTTTCGTATTGTTTTATCAGAGCCTCCATGGCTTCTACCAGAGGAAGACCACTATGGAGGAGAGAAGATAACTGACGAGTGAAGATAGCCACCTCCTGGAGAGGAATCCCCCTCCAGAATATAACTCTCTCCCTCTCTACGGTCTCCTGGGTAGGGAGAACCTGTATGGGAAAAAAATTTTCCTTCCTTAACTTTTCTCTGGCCTCTTCAAGAGTTCCTGCATCCACAATCCCTCGGATCACTTTACCCTGAGGATTAAAGGCTTTATACTCAAATACTCCCATCAGTATCTCTCTACTTCCTGGGTTACCCTCATAACTTCTTCCAAAGTGGTTATTCCTTCTCTAACCTTATCTAATCCATCCATACGCAGGGTCTTCATCCCTTTCTCTACCGCTCTTCTTTTTATAATGTGGGCTTCTACCTTTTCGGTTATCATCTTCCTAATCTCGGAATCCAGAAGAAGTATCTCATAAATTCCCGTTCTCCCTAAGTAACCAGTATTTAAACATTTATCACAACCTTCACCTCTCCATACCTTGGTAGGAGGGTGAGAATCTCCCAGGTTCATCCATTCTTTCCCCTCCAGAAGAACTTCTTTCTTACAGTAAGGGCATATCTTTCTTACCAATCTTTGAGCAATAATGGCTCTTACCGAAGAGGCTACCAGATAAGGTTCTATCCCTATGTCCAAGAGGCGGGTTATGGCACTGGCAGCATCATTGGTATGAAGGGTAGAGAAAACCAAGTGCCCAGTAAGGGAGGCTCGGATAGCAATCTCTGCAGTCTCTCTGTCTCTCATCTCTCCCACCATCAATACATCTGGGTCATGGCGTAACACTGACCTTAATCCTTTGGAAAAGGTAAGCCCTATGGAAGGTTTTACCTGTATCTGGGCAATTCCCGGGAGTTGATACTCCACAGGGTCTTCAATGGTGATTATGTTTTTCTCCGGAGAATTAATACGGGAGAGAGCAGCGTATAAAGTAGTAGTCTTCCCACTCCCTGTAGGACCAGTAACCAGGATTATCCCGTAAGGAAGATGAATAAGTTTCTCCATTACTCTGTAGTTCTCCTTACTCAATCCTAACTCTGCCAGGTCTAATAGATTCGCTCTATTCAACAACCTCAGGACTACTCTTTCCCCCCAGGTGACAGGAATTATGGAAACCCGTACATCAACCTCTTCTTTTCCTCTCCTTATCTTAAATCGTCCATCCTGAGGAAGCCTTCTCTCCGCAATATTAAGGGAAGCCATTACCTTTATCCGGGAGATTATGGCTTGAGCATAATGGAGAGGAGGGCTTAAGACATCATAGAGTAAACCATCTATACGGTATCTCACCCGGAGTTTCTTCTCCTGAGGCTCAATATGGATATCTGTAGCCCTCTTTTCCAGAGCCTGATAGAGAATCAAATTCACCAGTTTGATAACCGGTGCCTTATGAGCCATGTCCAGCAAATCCTCTATCTTCTCCCTTCCTTCCTCAACAGTCTCTCTTTCTTCCTCCATAATTCCAAATACCTCCTCCGTAGTTCTCTCATCTGGGTGAGAAAGATGCTCCAGACCTTTTCTTATCTCTTCTTCAGGCATGAGTACCAGTTGGGTTTCTTTACCGGTGAGGGAAGGAATTTCATGAAGGAAGGTCAAACTTAAAGGGTCAGAAGTAGCCAGGGTTATCTCTCCATCACTGATATTTATGGGTAGAAGATGATAATTCTTAAGAAGATGGAGAGGAAGTACTTTTAGGATGGCAGGGTCTAACTTCTTTATCTCCACATTCTCCTGGAGAGGTAAATTCAGGACCTGAGAGTAGGCTTTCAGTAAGGTATATTCATCCACCATACCCTCCTCTAAGAGAACACGG
This sequence comes from uncultured bacterium, assembly GCA_964606225.1. Taxonomy (GTDB): domain Bacteria; phylum CAIJMQ01; class CAIJMQ01; order JAADFP01; family CAZSGC01; genus CAZSGC01. Next base: position 8,037 of record CAZSGC010000047.1, read on the forward strand.
TCAATTCTTAATCCTTTCTTCTTCTGTAGTTCTTCGGCTCTTCTCCACTCTTCTTCTTTAAGGATACCGGCCTTGAGGAAATAATCTTTAAGGGATTTCATCTTCTTTAAGGATTCCCTGCTTAAAGGTTTTCTCCTTCTCTTCTTTAAGTGCCTCTGCCTCTTCAGGAGTTCTTATTATATGAGGGGTAAGAAATATAAGGAGATTTCTCCTCTCCATAGTGGTCTCTTTCCTCCGGAAGAGAACCCCCACCACAGGTATGTCCCCCAGAACAGGGACTTTATGAAGAACTTCCGTCTTATCATTCCTTATCAGACCACCGATAACCACAGTGCTCTTGTCCTTCACGGTAACTGTAGTCTCTGCTTCTCTTTTGGCGGTTACCGGAGCCTCTGCAAACATAGCCTCAGGAGCAAGATTGGTAACCGTCTGATGGATTTTGAGTTTAACAAATCCCTCTGGATTTATATGAGGGGTGATGGTAAGAATTATCCCCACATCCCGATACTCATAACTTCTCACTACTGTCTCCTGCTCAGTAATACGCGAAGAAGTAACAAAGGGAACATTCTGTCCCACCACAATTTTAGCCTCCTCGTTGTCCAGGGTGAGAATATGAGGGGTGGAGAGAACCCGGAAGCCAGTATCCTTACTGTATGCCTGAAGAAGGGCTCCTATATTGGGGACTCCTTCTGTAGTTCCTTTCATCAATCCTACCATCAGTCCCTCCATCTGTAGAGCCCGTTGATATAGATTGGCTGCTTCCATACTGTATCGGGTGCCTCCAAACCCTCTCACTTCTTCCTCCACAGCTTTATCCAAGGTAGTCCACTCTATTCCCAGTTGGAAGAGTTTATCCATGCTCACATCTGCTATTAAGGCTTCCACCAGAACCTGAGGTCTTACCACATCCAGTTTCTCAATCACCTTCAAAATTTCCTCATAATCCTGAGGAGAGGCACTTATGATTAAAGAGTTAGTAGATTTATCCGCTACAATACTAATCTCCTCCCCTATACCTCTTTTCTCTCCCTTCCCCTTCTTAAGAAGAGGAGTAGAAGTCAAAATCTTGGCTAAATCCTCTGCATCTGCATTCTTAAGATAATATACCTGTATTCTTTCTTTTCCCCGGGGGGCAGGTTTATCTAACTGAGAAACAAGTTTCTTTATTCTCTCTGTATCCTGAGGATTGGCTACTACTATAAGGGAGTTGGTCCTCTCTTCAGGAATTATACGAGCCAGACTTACTCCTCCGGTAGGCAGGGTGGGAAGAGTCCTGGCTCGAGGAGTAATTCTTCTGATACTTTCTTTTTTCCCTGCCAAACTCTCCAGAACCTGAGTGAGTATCTGGCTTACCTCCGTGGCAGAAGCATATTGCAAAGGTATAATAGTAGTCTCCATCCTGGCTCCTGGTTTATCCAGGGTCTGAACAATAGTAGCTATCTTCTTCATATTGGAGGCAAAATCAGTACATATCAGAGTATTAGTGGGAGAGTAGACGGTTATATTCCCATGGGGAGAGACTAAGGGGGAGAGAAGGGAAAGAATCTGGGAAGCATCTGCATATTCCAAGGGGATAAGTTGAGTAATTATGCGGTCCTCAAAAGGTATCTTCTCTGCTTCTTTCCCTATACTAATACTAACCGGAGATTGTTTAGCCACCCGAGCAGGAACAATTTTTATGACTTTCCCTGCGGGAATAGCCGTAAATCCCTTCACTTCCAGAATGGACTCAAAAACTTTATATACTTCATCCACCGGGATCTTGGTAGGAGAAATAACCGTAACTGTCCCTCGCACCTGCTCATCTAAGAGGAAATTTTTCCCTGTAACCTCGGAGACAAACTTCACCACTACCCGAATATCCACATTGTTAAAGTTAATGGAGACCAGTTCTTCACTCTTTAAACCTGTCAAAGAAACCAGCAGGAAAAACACCAAAATTACCTTCTTCATTTCTCTTTTACCCCTGTATCTGATATAAAAGAGTTTTTCTCACTCCATCTCTTACCACTTCCACTTCAATACGGGAAGCATCTCTTAACTTTTTATAAAGTTGGAAGACCTTTCCTGGAGTATCCAGGATTTCTTTATTCACACTCCTTATTATGTCCCCTTTCTTAACCCCCATTTTCTCCACCAGACTTCCAGGAACTACATAACTTACCCGAAATCCTTCCATCTTTCCTTTCTTGAAGTAAGGAGAAATCCTCACCTGGGAAAGAATCTCTCTTACCCGATTTATAGCCTCCTCCACCTCCTGTCTGGGCACTACTCGCACGGTGGGAGAGGAGAGAATTGCTTTCCCTGCTGCCCCTTCTTCAAGCATCAGGACAATCTCTTCCTCTCCCTTTTTAAGAGTAACGGAATCAGAGTTTATAGCCATAATCTTCATATCTTTGACCATATCTCCCAGATGATAAAGGTCTTCTCTGTGGGTAGCCTCATCTTCTATAACTGCAAAGGATAATTCTTCCCTTCCTGTGACCGTGCCTTTCAACTTCAAATTAATCTTTTTCTCTTCAGGCTTGATAGAAGAGATTAATTTTTTTCCCGGCGCAGGAAAGAGATTTCTCTTATAGATAACCCTGTAATAACTCATATCTTTTTTACTCCCCTCCCCAGTAAAAACTTCCTTCTGCTTCTCCTCACCTTCCCAAGCCAGAGAATTCTTACTTTCCCTATAAAAAGTATAAAGAGAAAGAGAAACCCAGAGTATTCCTGCACTTAAGAAAAAATTAAGAAGAACGGGTAGTAACTTTCTCATATTCCTCCACCAGTTTCCAAGCCTCCTGCCTTCCCCAGCGATCTGCCTCCATTAACTTATCCCAGTCTGGATTAGGAACTGGTCGGTGAGAAGATAAAACTCTCTGAGAGATTTCCCATATATGAGGGAACTTGATCTTCTTCTCCAGGAAAGCCTGAACGCATACCTCATTGGCAGCATTGAGAACTGCAGGGTAAGTCATTCCTTTCTTACCCGCTTCTCTGGCTATCCTTAAGGCGGGAAATTTTTCTTCATCAGGGAGGAAGAAGGAAAGATTAGTAAGTTCTTCCCACTTCATCTTCTTTATTAACCCTTTCCTTCTTTGGGGATAAGTAAGAACATACTGAATAGGTCCTTTCATATCTGGAGTAGCCAGAAGAGCAAAAGAGAAACCATCCCTCATCTCCACTATAGCATGAATCATGGCCTGAGGATGTATAAGAACCTGAATTTTCTCCCAATCTAAATTAAAGAGCCAGTGAGCAGTAATTACTTCAAATCCTTTGTTCATAAGAGTGGCAGAATCAATGGTTATCTTCTTCCCCATTTTCCAGACTGGATGCCTTAGAGCTTCTTCCACACTTAAATTATAGAGTTGGTCTGAAGAGCAGTGATAAAAAGGTCCCCCTGAAGCAGTAAGGATAATCTTCTCCACTTCCTCTTTCTTCTTCCCTTCCAGAATCTGGAAGATGGCAGAGTGCTCACTATCTAAGGGGAAGATTCTCACCCCTCTCTTCTTAACTTCCTCCATTAGTCTTTCTCCCGTAGAAACAACTATTTCTTTATTAGCCAGAGCCAAGTCATTTCCTGCTTTTATAGCCTCTCGAGTGGGTAGGAGAGCAGCCATTCCCACAATAGCTACTACGACTAAATCCACTTTCTTTCGGGCAATCTCCAGAATACCCTCCTCACCCCATAATACAGATAAATGAGGGAATTTACTTTTGAGAATTTTCCCTTTTTCTTCATCCTTCACCGCTACCATAGAGGGAGAAAACTTCTTAATCTGCTCCTCTAAGAGGGAAATATTCTGATAAGTGGAGAGAGCCACTACCTCAAATTCTTCCCCAACCGTATTTATAACCTCTAAAACATTCCTCCCTATAGAACCGGTGGAGCCAAGAATGGTAATTCTCTTCATGAAGAAGTAGAAACGACATTTACCTTTCTTCCCTGAAAGACCACATAACCATCGGTTAAGGCAAAGAGAGTATCATCTCTTCCCAATCCTACATTTCTTCCAGGTTTAAACCTTGTGCCTCTCTGTCTTACAATTATATTGCCTGCCCTTACCCACTCTCCACCGTATTTTTTAACCCCCAACCGTTTGGATATACTATC
>CAZSGC010000048.1:0-11717 GCA_964606225.1 uncultured bacterium
AAATTTTCTGTCTCCACAGAAGTAGTTTCTGTAATTTTAGCCATACATAGAATCTGCTTAGGAATTCCTATGATAATCGCAGGTAAAATTATTAAAGGTAATTTGAAGTTTTTAACTCTGGGCTTTATATTCCTCCAAGGATTTTTCCTTTTTCTCACCCCTTTTATTCCCTATTTTATTCTGGCTACCTTCATCTGGCTACTGCATGATATTTTGGGAGCAAGTGTATGGGTGCCTGCTCGATCCATGTTAATCCAGAAATTTTCTCGCCCTTCCCGACGGGGGGCAGATGTAAGTAAAGTTCTCTCTATAGAAGGAATAGGATGGATAGTGGGACCTCTGATAGCCGGGTGGGTAGGAAAGTATTCTATAAATTATCCCTTTATAGTCAGTGGAGCGATAACCATGGTTTCTATCCTGCCCCTAATATATTTAAAAAATGTATAAGTGGGAAAAGTATTTATCAGAGAAGTATCTGGGTAAAGAATTTAAGTGTTCTTGTGGAAGGGTTCACAGTTTCCCTGTACAGTTTATTTACCTTGGATATGAGGCTAAAAAAGTAATGGTAAGATGGCTGCGAAATTTTTCCATGGGAAGAAAAATCCTAATGGTAGGAGATGAAAACACCTGGGAGATAGCGGGAGAAGAATTGGCTATCTTTCTTTCTGCTTGTGGTTACCAGGTCAGAGAAAAAATTTTTACCTCTCCAGGTAAGAGGTTAACTCCCAGACTGGAGTATAGCCTTTCTCTACTGGAGGATTTATCTGAGGTGGATTTCACCCTTTCGGTAGGTTCGGGAACTATTACTGACTTAGTGAGATATGCTTCCTATAAAATGGGCACTCCTTTTCTCTCCTACCCTACTGCTCCTTCCATGAATGGTTATACTTCCTCCATCGCTGCTCTTATCGTAAAGGGAATTAAGAGTACTTTGGAGGCAAAACCCCCCTTAGCCATTATGGCGGATCTGGAAATTTTATCTTCCGCTCCCCTTCCCATGATAAAAGCAGGTTTTTGTGACCTCCTTTCTAAGACCGTGGCTCATGGAGATTGGAAATTGGCACATATAGTAAGAGGCAGTTATTTCTGCAAGTTCCCTCTAAAGATGCTGAAAGAAATGGAATTACTATTGGAAGAAATTTCAGAAGGAATTAAGGAAAGGAGAAAAAAAGATATAGAAATCCTCTGCAAACTACTTTTTCTCTCCGGACTTTCCATGACTGCAGCAGGCACTTCCTCACCCACCTCAGGAGCAGAGCATCTGGTATCCCATTTCTGGGATATGACTCTACCTTCTACAAGACACAATCTTCATGGTTTACAGGTAGCCATAGGTACCAGAGTAAGTGCATATCTTTACCAAAGATTGTGGGAAAGGGGAAAAGAGGAGGGATCTTCAAAAGAGGCAAGACTGGAGGAACTTTACCCCATTTTTGGTGAATTTACTCCCCGGGTGTGGAAAGAATACATTCAGAAAAAGAAAGATACAGAAAGAGAAAAAACCTTTATTCTAAAGAACTGGGAAAAAATTAAAAGTTGTACAAAACCCCTCATCTCCTCTCCTCACTTTGTAGACACCCTCCTCCAGAAAAGTGCTTCTCCCATGAGAGTTAAAGACCTGGGATTGGGAAAGGAAGAACTTAAAAAGGCTATTCTTTATGGCAGATTCATTAGGGCTCGATATACTCTTTTTGACTTTGCCCACACCCTGGGGCAGTTGGAAAAATTTGTGGAAGAGGAAATAGAAAAATTTCTTTAACCGCCAAAAGGAAATTTTTGTCTTTCTTTAAGAGAGAGAAGGTCTCCTACCATAACTTCTATATCTTCAAAATCTTGAAAAACTTCAGGATAGATAGATCTCAGTTGTAGTAAAAACTCTGCTTCTTTTAAGAGGAAATCAGGATTTTCCCCTCTTTCCAGCACTTCTTTTGCTCTTTCCTTAAAACTTTGTAGTTTCTTACGATATTCTTTAGAAGAAATATCTTTACTCACCTTAACTCCTTACGGAGAATGGCTGCTATTTCTTTTAAACTGTCCCCACCCTTATGCACAAAATGGGCTCCTTCCAGAATTCTTTTATCCACCTGTTCTTGGGTCAAGGCTGTGTGATAAATTATAACTGTATCTTTATATTGGGGGTCCTTTTTAAGAAAATCAGCCACGGTACCACCATGACTCCGCATCATTATGTCCAGAATAGCCGCTTTCAATTCTGGCTTCTGGCTCCGTAAAAGTTGTAAAGCCCGTACTCCATCAGAAGCAGTAATAACCTCAAAACCGAGCACATTCTCCAGATATGTCTTAAGAACTTCCCTTACTTCTGCATTATCTTCCACCACTAAAATTTTATCCGCCATCCATACCTCCTTTCCTTTTTCTCAGAGAACTTATTATCCCCCATTTTACTCTTAAATCATATTTTTAAATCTTAGAGAGTCTTCCCACATATATACGTTATTAAATAGACAATAGGTGGGTTTTCTCTTACACCATTCTTTAAGTTCCTTAAGCTCTTCATCGGAATATCTATAAGAATAACCTCTCTTTCCATGTAAACGGAAATACTGAAACTGCCCGAAGACACTTTCCCTCTTAAAAGGATCTACTCCGTCAATAAGATTTAACTCTCTGCAGAGATCTTTAATTAAGTTATCTTCCCACTCTCCTCGTAATTCTAAGACAAAGATAAAATTTTCTCTCTCCACCTGAGAAAAAAATTTCTTCAAGTTTTCCACATTCTCCTTAGAAGGAGCAAAAGATTTAGGACACTGGAAAACAATAAATTTGCTTCCCAGGATTTTCCCTGCTTCTTTGACTCTTTCCCAGGCTTTCCACACTTCTGAGGTGGGCTGGAAAAAACCGTAATTTTCCTCTTTTCCCAATCTCTCCTTTAACCGACGATAAGTGGGAGAAGAAGAGGGATGAGTAATAATTTGCCAAGCTTTAAGGGTGAACTCAAATCCCTTCGGTGCTTCTTCTCTCCATCTTTCCAGGGTCTTAGGAGAAGGGGGTTGGTAAAAGGTTTGCTGAATTTCTACTAATTCCAATTCCCGGAAGTATAAATCCCTCTTTACAGGAAACCCACAACAACCTGTTTTAATCATGAAAGTAAAGAAGGCAGAGAGGACTCCAGGAAAAATTTTACTTTTTCTCTAACTCTCTTAAGATTTTTTAATTCCCTTTCTCCTATGTGAAAAGCATATATGTCTTTACTTCCTTTTTTTCTTAAAATCTCTTTCATTATTCTTAAGGCTCGGTCTTTTCCTGCTCCACTTCCATAAGTTATAAAAATAAAAGACCTCTTGTTCTCCACCCCTTTAATCTCCTCTAAAAAAGTGTAGATAGCAGGAGTAGGAGAAAAAGCCCATACCGGACTGCCTATAAAAATCAAGTCATAATCAGAAGCATCGTATTCTCTCTCCAATTTTACTTTCTTTTTAAGAAGCGCCCGTATAGATTCTCCCACAAAAGTTCCCTCTCCACCCTTCAAACGCACAGTTTCTACCTTTATACCTTTCTTTATCAGTTCCTCAGTAAAAAGAAGAGACAATTTCTGAGTATTTCCAGTCAAGGAGAAATAAACTAATAAGGCTTTCATCTTTGCTTATTATAAGAAGTGAGACAAGTTATTGCAAATACTCAGCAAGTCAGGTGAAATGCACCCACCACCTTTTTCACTCTCCTCAACTTATTAAATGTGCTCACCGCTTCTTTGGTGTTCTTTATAATAACTTCTATTCCCTGAGACTGAAGATAATTTACCACTTCTGGAGGAACCCTCATAGCTCCGAAGTAACCCGTCCCTATCACCAGCACCTCTGGTTTATACTCTACTATCTCTTTAATATCCTCGTAGCAGAGAGAGTGTCCCTCTTTTCTCCACCAGTTTTCCCTTATTCGTTCTGGATAAATGATAAGGTCACGGAAATATCTTTTACCCTCTATCACCATATTACCGAAGGAATAAGAATCTATCATCTTACTCTTCCTCGGGTGGAGGAATTATATGTATGTCTCTCTGAGGGAAAGGAATGGTAATTCCTTCCTCAGCAAATCTTCTATCTATACTCATATTTATCTCATCCATAATTCTTAACCTCTCTCGATAATCTTCTATCCAGTAGATGATGAGAAGGTCTAAGGAAGAATCTCCAAAATTGGTGAAGAAGACCTGGGGAGGAGGGTTATCCAGGACATCTTTATGCTTTTGGAGGATATCATATATTATTTTTTTGACTTTCTCCATATCCGAGCCATAGGCTACCCCCAGATTCATTCTTATCTTGAATCGTGCAGTGGGATAGGAATAGTTGAGAATCTTGCTTTTGGTCATCTCACTATTGGGGACAATAATTAGATTATGGTCAAAAGAAAGTATCTTGGTGGTTCTCAGCCCTATCTCATAGACATCCCCAATCTCTCCCGAAGGAAGTTGTATTCTGTCTCCTACTCGAAAAGGTCTATCCACCATAATAGTAAAACCAGAGATAAAGTTAGCCAGAGTTTCCTGAGCAGCAAAAGCAACGGCTAAGGAGGCTACTCCCGCTGTGGCAATAAATCCAGTTATATTGACTTTAAAGTGCGAAAGTATAATAGTTATGGCTATGAAGAAAAGTACTATCCTGAGCAGACGAGTAAGGAGAGGGATAAATTCTTCATCCAATGTAGTCTTGGTTCGATGGGCTACCTCTTCCAGATACCATTTTGCCAATGCTTGGAAGAAAGAGAAAGATAGATAAGTTATAACCAGAACCGTGAGGGAGTAAAAAATTCCCAGGATAAACTTTGCCAGATGGGACTGGGAAAGGGCAGGGAGAGAGAAATACCGCTGTAGAACTAAGTAAAAGCCGAAGATGATGAGAAAGTAAAAGGCAGGTCTTCTGGTTTCTTCTAAAATTCTGGTGTCCAGTTTAAAAGGGGTCTTATGAGAAATTTTTATAAAAATTTTTTCCCACAGATAATAGATGAGACGAGAGCCAGCTGCTATCAGGAGAAGTGAAATAAGAGTACCAATAGTAGACTTTAACATTTTCCACTCGCGCGCCTGGAGGGACTCGAACCCCCGACCCGCGGATTAGAAGTCCGCTGCTCTATCCAATCTGAGCTACAGGCGCCCTTTTCCTATCCCTCTATGCACATCGCTAATTATACCCTAATTCACATTTTCCTTTCAAACTTCCGACTTCCTCAGAGTTCCTAAATAAGAGGGATCTCTTTGGCTTTCCCTTCTTTTCGGGAATTTTCTCCCATAACCAGCACCCGGATTATCTCCAATGTTTCCTCAGGGGGGAAGGGTTCTATCTTTGTTTCCACCATGGTTACGAATTCTTCCAGCATCCGGGTGTAAAAATATCCATAGTCTTGGATGAGGATGGACCTGTATCCCTGGGTACCGTAGAGGTTTATCTGATAAAGGGGCGAAATTGCTTCGTAAGAAGAGACTATAAAACGACGACCATCTTTATAGGTAAGAATCAGAAGGTCTTCCCTTTCCTCTCCCACATTCCTTACTGATTTTATCCCCCCTCCAATTATGGAGTAGAGGAGTTCCAGAGCATGGATACCATAGAAGATGAGACTTCCTTGCCATTCTCTACAGATACTAAGACCAGTGAGAATTTCTCCCAGTTTTTCTTTTCCTTCTCTCAAAATTTCTGTCTCCTTAGCATAACGAAGGGCGGAACAGGACATTAAAGACGCTTTACACTTTTTGGCTAACTCTATAATTTCTTCTGCTTCCCTTATATCTGGAGAAAGGGGTTTATCAATAAAAGTAGGGATACCTTCCTTGAGAAAAGGGATAGCCCTTTTTTGGTGTTTCATGGTGCCGTCATCAGTAATTATTACTCCATCTATCTCTCCTATCATATCTTCTTTCTTCTCTACTACCTTTTCAATACTGCAGATCTGGGCTACTTCCTGAGCATCTTTTCTATTTTCGTCCCAGATGTGGGTAATTCTCGCCTCCTTCTTTAATCTCTCCTCATAAAGAGCTTTCCATCCTTTTTTAAGGGCTTCCTGCCGGTTATATCCATTGAATATCTGGCAAAAACTTAAACCATGATAACTCTTTGCTCCTCCTACAATCCCTATCTTAATCATGGTTTCCTCCTACTTTCACTACTTTTGCTTCCTGAGCACTCTTCCATACAGCCTCAGCAATCTGTAAGTCCTTTGCCCCATCAAAAAGGTCTGCTCTGGGTTTCTCTTTTCCCAGAAGAGAAAGAGCAAAATTCTCTATCTCTCCTCGGTAGCCAAAGGCTCCTTCTGACTTTGTAGACATAAGTTCGGTCCAGTCTGGTTGCCATTGAATAGTTTGATATCTCCCTCCCACCTCAAATCCTTTTACAGGAGCATCTTTTGGATGATAGCGGAGATGAACCATATTTTCAATCTCCAACCAGGCATCTTCTCCAGTAATTATAAATTTCTCACTTGCACACCAGTCTGGTTTCTCCAGAGCATTCAGATTTAATACTCCTATGGCTCCATTTTTAAACTCTAAGGTTATGGCGTAACCAAATTTATCAGAGGTCACCTGTCTTAATTTGGCATAGACCTCCTTAACCTCTTGGGCAAAGAAACGAATGAGATTAAATATATGAATGACCTGACCTATAAGGAAGGCTCTGGCATTTTCTTCAATACCCCAGATTTTGGGATAGGGGCCGTTGGAGAATCTCGCCTCCACTATGTTTATCTTCCCAAATTCTTCTCTTTTAACAATTTCCTTAGCCATCTTATAACAGACGGAGTATCTCTTCATATATGCCACCGAACCCCAAAGTCCCTTCTTTCGAGCATACTCAGCAAGTTTTACTGCTTCCTTAGAAGAAATGGCAGAGGGCTTTTCTACAAATATAGGTAGACCTTTATCCAGACATTTTCTTCCAATTTCACAATGCATCTGAGGTGGACCACAGATAATTACCCCATCTAATTCTTCCTCGGAAAGCATTTTATCTACATCCGTATACCATCTCTTTGCCCCAAAATTTCTGGCATTTCTTTTTGCCAGTTCTTCTTTTAAATCACATACGGCGGTCAACTCTATCTCGGGAATAGTAGGAATCACCGGGAACAAAGCACGAGTGGCGTGATCACCACATCCCACAAATCCAATACTAACCTTCTCTCTATACATTTCCACCCTCCTAATTTAAGTAAACCATTATATGAGAGGAACTCGGAAATTTCTGGTTATTTATACTCCATTAACTCTATAACCGCCACCTTCTGTCTCATAAAACCCACTATAGCAACTCTCACATCAAAAGAAGGGGAGTTTTTTATAATCCATAACTCAGAGTTTTGTCTTCTCTATCCAGATTTCCTTTCCCTTCTTTTTTCGAGTGATTAAACCTATATGGTCGAACTTCATCATAGAATCATTACCTCTCCTTTTTTTGCGGATTTCTCCGCTGCCTCCACCGCTTCCACTGCTCTCATAGACTCCTCCGGAGTAATAATACTCGGTTTTTGGTGAGAGATTATGCAATTTAGGAAATAAGAAAGTTCTTCTCGCAAAGCCCCTGTTCTCCACTTATATATTTTAGGCCAGTAGACTGTTTCCGGACACTTCCAGCCTTCCTTTAAATTTATCCTCAGAGATTCTCCAGGGCTATCTATATATATAGCCCCTTTCTCTCCTATAATTTCCATCTTGGCATCCAGATTGTAGGGAGTATTTTCGGGTAAAAACCAGACATTTTCAGTTACTCCCACTGCCCCATTTTCAAATCTGTACATTGCCCATCCTATATCTGGAAACTTAAGATTTCTTACTCTCACCTCTACCGCATATACACTTTTTACCCTGGAACCTGTATACCAGAGCATAAGATCGATATCATGCACTCCATCTCCGGTAATAGGAGAAATTTTTTCCAGAACAGATTCGCTTATGTCCTTAGGGATATTTCTTCGGGCATAAATAGAGACAATCTTGCCAATCTTGCCCTCTTCAATATACCTCTTGGCTATGGCATAAGAAGGATCAAATCTGCAGATATGTCCTACCATAAAGAACCTATCATAGTTCTTAAGAGCCCTCAATATCTTAAAGCATTCTTCCTTAGTTAGAGCCATGGGTTTCTCCAGAAGTATATGTTTACCTGCTCGGATAGCAGAAAGAGTGGGAAGAAGATGGTCTTTAGCATGAGTGACAATGCTGACCGCATCTATCTCTTCATTTCTCAGAAGTTCATTATAATCTGTGTAAGTGTGGGGAATCCCAAATTTCTGGGCTATCTCTTTTAGTCGCCACTCTCTTCGAGTGCAGACGGCTACAAGTTCTGCCTGAGGAAGAGAAGAAAGAACTTCTACATGTTTTTCTCCAAAAAATCCCAGTCCTATGACCCCGTATCTAACTCTTCTCATGGTTATCTCCTTTTTATCTATCCTTTATACTTTATAGGAGTTCTTCTCCTGCCTAATCTTCTAAAACTTATTGCCTCATCCACGAATTTAAATATATCATATTGAGGGTTATATCCTAAAATTGTTGGTAAAACCAAAGATAACTACTTCTTTTCCAGTTATCTCAAAAGAATTTAGAATGAATTGGGAAACTCCCGTGACATCAATTACCAAATCTGCTCCTTCTTTACCAGAAGGATTTATTATTCTATCCAGTCCCATAGTTCTGCTCTTTTATCCGATATTTTCCACTCCTATAATTTCAGCAGGAGACTTTAACTTTAATAATTGAAGAATAGCCAGTCCTGCGGAATCCAAGCCAGAAAGAGATACCTTCTTATTTTTCATCTTTCCTGCAATTTCTACAAAGTGAGGCACACAGCCAAAGAGTTCTAATACGGCTGCCTCTTCTGGTAGAATTTTCTTATTAATGGGAACCATATTATTTGCCTTCCTCCTCATATATTCCATATAAAGCATGGGACCACTTCCAGCATCATCTTCCTCTGGCTCTGGTTTGGGAATCTCTACAATTCTAAATTCATAAGGCTTAATAATCTGAAGAGCCTTCATTTTCTTCTCCTTTCCCTTTATTCCGGTACTATTATCTCCACCGGAAGTTTCACCTGCCAGTGAAATCTGGTATTTTCCTTAAGACAGGTAAACAAATACTGGCTAACCTTCTCTCCCATTCCCTTTATATCCTGTTTAATAATAGGAATGGGGCTCTTCAGAACCCGGAGAGAAATTAAATCCTCCGGATAAATAATCTCCGGCCCGAAGGGATCAAATCCTATCACCTTGAAATCATCGGGGATAAAGAATCCTTTATCTCGAGCAGAGTCCAACAGTCCCATAAGAAACCGATTGGATTCCAGAAAAATTCCCGTATCGCGCAATTCTTTCCTGGATAGACCTTCAAATATGAAATTACAGATTTTCTTAACTTGGCTTCGCTCTGGATAAGAGAGAAATATATCTTCATCTGTAAAAGAGATATTTCTCTCTTTCGCTTCTTCCTTGACACCTTGCAGACGGTCATCCAGGGAAGGATTTCTATCCTTTTCTCCTATATAAATAATCCGAGAAACCCCTTGCTGGAGGAGTACCTTCACCCCTTCCCTTGCTCCTCTCTTATTCTCGGAGATTACAAAAGAGAAATTTTCTTCTGGGAAGTATCTATCTATTAAAATAAGAGGACGATTGGTTTCCCCAAGAGACCTTAAAAATTCTATATTCTCCCTCCCTGTAGCAGGGGCAATAACTAAACCATCTACCCAACGACTAACTAAATCTTCTAAGTGGGACCTTTCACAGGAAGGGTCATCTTCACTGTCACATACAATACTGCAGTAACCGTAAGAGAATAATTTTATTTCTATACTTTTAATTAACTCTGGATAAAACAGAGTACTCATTCCAGGCACTACAATGCCGATAGTTTTAGTTTTTTTATCTCTTAGACTGCGAGCAATAATATTGGGTCGGTAATTGAACCTTTCGGCAATTTCTTTAATCTTCTGCCTTTTCTCCTCGCTTATACGAATAGGAAGATTATTTAAGACTTTACTCACTGCGGTTTGGGATACTCCCACCTTTTTCCCGATATCCTTCAAACTTATACCTACCATTTTGGTTTAACGATTAACCAATACCCAATTTAACAGACTTTTCTCTTCTTTGTCAACAAGTAAGAGTAAACGGTTCAGGAGAAAGGAGAGGAGTAATGATCCTGGAAGAGGAAGCCTTATCCCTTATAACTTGCACATATCTCTTATTTGATAAATTTTTCATAAATAAATGCTGAGTAAACAAATAGAGAAGGAATTTAAAGGGATATTCGTATCTCTTCTTACTCCCTTCGATAAGAAGGAGAATGTAGATGAAGACTCGCTACGGAAGTTGATTAGATTTCTTCTTAAGAAACAGGTGGACGGTCTATATCTTTGTGGTAGCGCTGGAGAAGGGTTATTGCTAACTGGAGAGGAAAGAAGAAAAGTCACCAAAATAGTTCTGGAAGAGGCAAAGGGTAAAAACCAGGATTATCGTTCATGTGGGCAGTTTAACTACCCGAGAGGCTATTCATTTAGCTAAACATGCTGAGGAAAGAGGAGCAGATGCAATCTCTTCCATACCTCCCTTCTATTATCCTTACTCTTTTGAAGAGATTTCCTGGCGGAGAGCGTTAACCTGCCTCTTTTCATCTATCCTTGACAGGAATTTATCTTAAACCTGAAGAATTTGAAAAACTTAAGTTAGAGTATTAAGCAATACCCTCTACCGTTGAGCGTGGATACTTTTTAAATTATGGATAATCAAAAAAGTGGAGAGGTTTCATCAATAATTTTTTAGTTCTCTTAATATCTCTTTTACCTCAGGACTTCTGAAGAAACTCGTCCCCATCACCAGGATATCAGCTCCTGCTTCAACTACCTGAGGGATGGTTTTTTTATTTATTCCTCCATCCACCTTAATTCTTCCCCGGAAAATTTTTCGGGTCTCCCTTATCTTAGGAAGACATTCGGGAATAAACTTCTGTCCCCCAAAACCCGGATTTACTGTCATTATTAAGATTTCATCCAAGAGCGGGAAGAGAGATTTTGCACATAAAGGGGTGGGAGGATTAAAAGCCAGACAGACCTTCAATCCTAAAGATTTTACCTCCTCTATCCGTTTCCTTAACTCCTCTTCATCCGCTTTCTCTACTCTTTTAGGATAAGAGTATCTTTCAGGATAAGGGATTCCGTACTCTTCTACATGAAAAGTAATTTGATGAGCTCCTGCTTTCTTGAAATCTTCAAAGTATCTATGAGGCTTCTCAATCATAAGGTGCACATCTAAAAAAAGGGAGGTTATTTTGCTTATCCACTCCACTACCACTTGTCCAATACTAATATTGGGAACAAAAATTCCATCCATTACATCAATATGGAGTCTTCCTGCTTTCAATTGCTCTGCTTTCTTGATTTCTTCCCCTAAACGAGTAAAATCGGCCGCTAATATACTGGGAGCAATTTCAATATCTCTCATTATTTGTTTGCATAGAAATTAGCCACCGGTGTAAGGAATTCTACTCTTAGCATTTCCTGATTTGAGTAAAATAGCCTGGGGAGTAACCTCTTCTACCTGGAAGGTATCTATCCAATCACCCTTTTTAACAAATCGCGTCTCTCCTGTAGAAGGGTTGTTTATCATGGCTACTACTTGATTCTGGAATATTACCTGTCCGGTATAAATCCAATCGGAGGGAGGAGCAACAATTCTTTCCACTGGCTTGATACTCCCAGAGTATCGAAACT
>CAZSGC010000049.1:0-10611 GCA_964606225.1 uncultured bacterium
AGATATTTTGCATTATGTGAGTGCCAATATTTTTTACAAATTTTCCTTTTATCTTCTAATTATCTGCATCGCAAAGTTTCTGGGGAAGGGAAACCTTGGAAAGTATTTTTTCCTTCTCTCTTTACCGGGAATTCTTCTCCCTTTTTCGGAAATAGGTATAAACACTTTTCTTACCAGAGAAATTGCCAGAAGCAAAGCAGATGTGGGAAAAATAGTGTCTTCCGTCTTAAGCCTTCGTCTATTGCTAATCCTCACTCTGTATGGAAGTATAGGGATAGTTTCTCTTTTATTCCATCCGGATATACTCCCCCTTCTTTTGCTTTCTTCCCTTTTCCTCTCCTTAGAGAGTTTTTATTTCACCTTTGGAGCAATCTTTATTGCTTTTCAAAAAATTAAATATAATATCCTGTGTGGAGTCCTAAGTAGGATATTCCTGATTCTCTTTGTTTATTCTGCTTTGAAATTAGGGGGAGGGCTATTACATGTCTTTTTAGGACATTTATTAGCCTCTCTCCTTCTTTTGGGAACAGGATGGTGGCTGGGAAGAAAAATTGTTCCCGTAAGATTTAGAAAACCTTCCAGGCAAGTTTTTATCAATCTTCTTAGAAATTCCCTACCTTTCGCCATAATAGCTTATTTACCCATTATTTACTATCGGATTGATTCAGTGATGCTCACTCTTTTTCATGGATTCAGGGAAACCGGAATTTACGGTGCAGGATTTAAGCTTCGTGAGGTTTTTCTGCTCTTACCCCAATCCATTATGATTGTCCTTTTCCCTTCTATCTCAGCCTCATACAAAGAGAAATCCTTTCTACACCAAATTTTTAAGGATAGCGTAAAAGGTCTTCTTCCTCTCTCCATTTTCCTTTCTATAATGGTAATTTTCTTTGCCCATCCCTTGGTTTCCTTTATTTATGGAAAAGATTTTTGGGAGGTGGCAAAAATTTCAAAACTCCTTTTCTCTACCTTACCTTTGGTATTTCTCAATTTAATCCTTCTCTCCCTTCTCAAAGGAACAGGGAACGAAAAAAAATGTGCCTCCTGCCTTCTATCTCTTTTGGGGGTGAAACTATTTCTAAATTCTTTGCTCATTCCACGCTTAGCCTCCATAGGTGTGGTTACCTCCACAATCACTGTTGACCTTGCGCTCTTCATTTTGCTCTTCTATTATTGGAAGAGATGGAAAGCAAGAGTTTAATAAAGTCAAGTCCCATTTTTCCCTGTAAAAAGGAGAGCCTTATCTTGCATATCCTCTCCCATGCTTGCTTGCTCCCAGAAGGCAGGCAGGTCGCTCTATTTTATTTTCTTCTTCCCTTCAGGAAAGATTTTTGAGGATGTAATTGACCCCGTTTACTTTATATCCCTGCTGAATTATAATAATGGTGGATTTTCTCTTTAAATGCGGAAGATAGTAAATGGAGTATATGAGGGCTGTGGTAAGCTACTGGATAAGTGCACCTGTGAGAAAGTATGTAGATAGAGAAGAAAATTTGCCTTTCTTAAAGCCGGGGTAGCTCAGGGGTAGAGCAGAGCACTCGTAATGCTCAGGTCGTGAGTTCGAATCTCACCCCCGGCTCACATTTAACTTAAAAGGAGGACTTCTTCCTATGGGAGCAGAGATTATCTCGGTAGGTTCAGAGTTACTTCAAGGAGAGGTTCTAAATACCAATTTTACCTATCTGGCTCCTAAATTATTAGAACATGGAGTAGGAGTGGATTATCAGGTTACGGTAGGAGATGAGGAGGAAAGATTAAAAGAAGTCATCAAGATTGCTCTCTCCCGTTCCCGGATTATAATTCTCACTGGTGGACTTGGTTCTACCCGAGACGATATAACCCGCTTCTCTCTATCTCAGGCTACAGGAAGGAGACTTATACTTAACAAAAAAGTTCTTAAGGAGTTAAAGGCAAGATATTCCCGATTGGGCAGGAGATTTCTCCCTATTCATGAGAATATGGCTCTTTTCCCCCAGGGGAGTATACCTATACCCAATTATGTAGGGATGGCACCGGGGATATACCTGGAACATGAAGGAAGACTGATTATAGTTCTTCCGGGAATACCCGAGGAGATGAAAGATGTATGGAGTCGGGTGGAGGAGAAGATACTTCCTGAGAAGAATGCAGTGATAAAAAGGAGAATTATTAAAACTGTAGGATTACCGGAATGCATAGTTAACGAAAGAATCAAGGAAATTATGGAAAAAGATAATCCTCAAGTAGGGCTACGGGTAACTCCAGAGGGAGTGAATATATCTATTATGGTAAAGGCAGGCTCAGAAATTATGGCAGAGGAGATTCTGGAAAAGACTGAGGAGGAAGTTAATTCCCGTTTGGGAGACCATGTATATGCGGTGGATGAGAACACCATGGAGAAAGTGGTGGGAATGTTACTTACCGTAAACAAACTTACCTTAAGTGTAGCAGAATCCTGTACAGGAGGGCTTATCTCTCATCGTATAACCAATGTGCCGGGAAGTTCTAATTATTTTCTTATGAGTGTGGTAACCTACTCCAATGAGTCCAAAATCAAAGAATTGGGGGTGGAGGAAAAATTGATCAAAGAGCAGGGAGCGGTAAGTGGAGAGGTCTGTGAGGCTATGGCCAGAGGCATCCGGAAAAAAGCAGATAGTGACATTGGAATAGCCGTAACGGGCATTGCCGGACCAGGAGGGGGGAGTGTGGAGAAACCGGTGGGACTGGTCTTTGTGGGAATAGCCACTAAAGACAAGACTAAGGTAGAGAAGCATCAATTCTCAGGTTCTCGTCAGACCATTAAATTCAGAGCCTCTCAGGTAGCCCTGGACCTGGTGAGGAGATATATACTGGGATTACTTTAATTACTTACCTTCTAACTCTTCCAGTCTCTTCAACTCATTTCTGGCTTGTGGAGCCAGATAATGATGAGGGTTCTTTTTAAGAAACCTTTTATAGGCTCTTATAGCCTCTCTATTCCTATTCAGCTTCTCCAAGCACACGGCGACCCGGAACATAGCCAGAGAGGAGAGAGGATGACGGGGATACTTACGCAGAGCCTTTTCATAAATCTCAAGAGCCTTCCCATACCGAAGGGTGCGGTAGCAATGATTCCCCAGTTGGTAGTAAGCAGTCCCTGCCCAGGATTTATCCTCAAACTTCTGGATGAATCTCTCTGCATAATCTACGGAAGCCGGAAAGAGGGAAAAAATCGCCAGACCCACTAAAAGAAATCCTATAAATTTTATCCATCTCAGCATCTATTATCCTTTATTTGTAAAACCAGCAGGTTAAATCCTCTTATTTTATCCTTTATTCTTCTTATTTTCCATTTATTTCTTTGAGCAGAAGAGGATTTCTTTATCAAGAAAATAAGGAAACTTAAGTAGAAGACAAAATATTTTCTGCTATCGCAATATCTTCTCTTATCTGTCTGATTCTACCCTCGTCCTCTTTAAAAATCTTTCTTTCCCTTAAAAATCTCACGAAAGAAACCCGGAGTTTGCGCAAATAAAGGTTCCCCTCAAAACCTATAAGATAGACCTCCATAAGATAGTGCTTACGAAGTTTTCTCAAGTCAAAGCAGGAAGGATAGCGGCAATGAGAAAAAGTTGTCCACCCCGCGTATACACCCGGAGGGGGGAGAAGGTAAGACTTAAGCAGAATATTAGCCGTGGGTATACCCCACCTTCTCCCAGCACCTCTTCCCTTCTTCACCTTACCAGAGACTGAGTAATATCTTCCCAGGAATTTTTCTACCTCTTCCACCTTCCCTTCCCGAATCAATCTTCGGATAAGGGTGCTACTCACCACTTGATTATCTATCTTAAAAGATGGAAACGCCTCTACTCGGAAACTTCTCATTTCACCAAACTTTTTAAGTAACTCTACATCCCCTTTCCTATCCTTTCCAAACCGGAAATTTTCTCCCACTACTACTTTAAAGAGAGGAAGCCTGCTTAAATAAGTATTTAAAAATTCTTCCGGAGAGAGAAAGTATATTCTCTTAAAATCTACCAGAAAAACTATGTCTATCTGCATCTGGCGGAAAATTCTCAGTTTCTCAGGAAGTGGAGTAAGCAGAGGAACAGGAGAGGTGGGACTTAATACATGGGAAGGATGGTAAGGGAAAGTAAAGATACAGGAGACCATCCCTTCTCTTTGAGAAGATTCCAAAACATGGGAAAGGATGGCCAGATGCCCCCTGTGAATACCATCAAAAACTCCTATGGTTAAAACTAAAGGACGGGTAAGAGAAACTTCAGAAGGCAGATAAATTACCCTCATTTAGGAGAAGTGAAAAATCCTTCGGGGTTGAAAAACAATATTATTGTCAGAAAGGCGAGGGAAATCCTCTCCATTTATCCTACTCTCAGCCAGGCAAAGAAGTTTTCCCTGGCTATCCATAATTCTCACCATGTCTCCTTTCTTTAAGTGAGAAGGGTAACTCTTTACCTTGTTCTTATAGACTGGCGTGCCATGGACAATGTATCTTAAAAAATCTTTATCTACCTTAACTTCCGGGAATTCGGAAAGATATTCCTCTACAGGTAAAAGATAAGAGGATAGTTGATTTTGAGAAAGAATCCTTTCCAGGGGGTAGGCATCCTTCAGATGAAAATCTCCACATCTTATTCTTCTTAATTCCTGGAGAGTGGCTCCACAGCCCAGAATTTTCCCTATATCATACACTATAGAACGGATGTAAGTACCTGCAGAACAGTGTATGCGAAACTCCACTTGAGGAGGGGAGAAATGATAAATCTGGAAGGAATAAATGGTAATCTTGCGAGGAGGTCTGTGGATAGTTTTCCCTTCACGGGCTAACTCGTAAAGCCTTTTTCCTCTTCTTTTAAGTGCAGAGTACATGGGTGGGATTTGCTCCCTCTCTCCTAAAAATTTCTTTCTCACCTTCTCCAGGTCTTCACTACTCACCTTAAAATTCTCTCTTCTCTCCACTACCTTCCCCTCTATATCGTAGGTATCGGTAGTTATTCCCAAGATGAACTTACCCTCGTATTCCTTATCTTTTTTCAAAAAGTAGGAGACCAGTTTGGTGGCTTCTCCTATAGCCAGAGGCAGGAGACCAGTAGCCAGAGGGTCCAAGGTGCCCAGATGCCCTACCTTTCTAAGGCGAAACCTTCTCCTTATCTCATCCACCACATCATGAGAAGTGAGTCCTTTGGGTTTATCTATCAGGAGGAATCCATCCATATTTCCTGTAGTTCCTTCTTCAATTGTTCTATTACCTTCTCTATACCCCGCCAGGCAAGATTAAGAAGGGCATTAAAATCTTCCCTCCGGATAGTTCTTCTCTCTGCAGTCACCTGAATCTCCACTATTTCTCCCTTAGAGGTCATAACCACATTCATATCCGCATCTGCCTGAGAGTCCTCACTGAAGTTAAGGTCCAACATAGGTTTGCCTCCTACCAGACCCACATCTACTGCTCCTAACCAATCCTTAAGAGGCCAGCGAGAGATTATTTTTTTCCAGCGTAATTGGTAGATGGCTTCTGTAAGGGCTACAAATCCACCTATCACCGATGCCACTCTGGTCCCTCCATCAGCCTGGATTACATCACAATCTATGCGAATGGTTCTCTCCCCCAGACGGGAGAGGTCCACTACTGCCCGGAGACTTCTCCCAATCATTCTCTGGATTTCCTGACTCCTCCCTCCCGCTGCGTGTTCCCGAGAAATTCTTATCTCTGTGGAACCAGGAATCATACTGTACTCTGCGGTTATCCAGCCTGTACCCGTATCTTTCAGGAAGGGAGGGACCCTCTCCTCAATAGTGGCACTGCAAATCACCCAGGTATCCCCCATCTGAATATAACAGGAACCATCAGTATGTTTGAGATACCTTCGCTTTAAGAGGAGAGGTCTTAACTCATCCTCTCTCCTTCCATCCTGCCTCATAAGTTCTCCTTTCCCTAAAATTTAGAGAAAACCGTATCTCCCCGAGCATCTATTCCTACAATAAGGGGGAAATCCGATACCCGTAGACGAAAGACTGCCTCTGTCCCCAGTTCAGGGAAAAGTATTACCTCTGCTTCCTTTACAAACTTGGACAGATATGCACCTGCTCCTCCGGTAGCCAGAAAGTAGACAGCCTGATAACGCTGGATAGCCCTCCTTACCTCTTCACTTCTATCTCCCTTACCTATCATTCCCTTTAAACCCTCCTTAAGCAGGTAGGGGGTATAGGGGTCCATCCTGTTGCTGGTGGTAGGACCACATGAGCCTATCACTTTACCCGGAGGTGCAGGAGTAGGTCCACAGTAGTAAATAACTGCTCCCTTTAAATTAAAGGGTAACTTCTTTTTCTCCTCAAGACACTTAATTAACTTCCTATGGGAAGCATCCCGGAGAGTATATATAGTTCCTGAGAGAGAGACCTGTTCCCCTGCTTTAAGGGATAGTATTTCCTCTTCCCTTAAGGGAGCATTGATTTTTTTTCTCATATTAAATAATCGCCGTAGAGTATCTTAAGGCATGACAATTCAAATTTACAGCCACCGGTAAACCCGCAATATGGGTGGGATACTCAAGAACCGTAACCCTTAAAGCGGTAAACTTCCCCCCTACTCCTCCAGGACCAATCCCCAGTTGGTTAACCCTATCTAAAATTTTCTTCTCTTTCTCTGTAGAAGAATCTTTAAGGAGAGCCTCCTTAGCCAGTTGAGTCGCCTTCTCCACTGTGCCTCCTACCCCTACCCCAATAAAGAGAGGTGGACAGGCATTTACACCCTTCTCTTTCACCGTCTCAACCACAACCTCTTCCACCCCCTCCCATCCTGAATGAGGAGGGAGAAGAAACACCCCAGAGGCATTTTCTGCTCCAAAACCTTTAACCATCACCGTTATCTTGAGCCTGTCTCCAGAGACTATCTTCTCATGGATAACTGCGGGAGTGTTATCCTGGGTATTCTTTCGTAAACTCAGGGGTTTTTCTACCACAGAGGCACGTAGATAACCTTCCTTAACTGCCTCCCGAATACCTTTATTCACACTTTCTGCCAGGTCACCTTTAAGTCTTACCTCCCTTCCCACCTGGAGAAACACTACTGCCATCCCTGTATCCTGACAGAGAGGGATCCTTTCTTTCTCAGCAATATTTATATTTTCTATCACCTCCTTTAACACTTCCTTCCCCAAGGTAGAAACCTCCCTTTCAAAGGCTTGAGCAATTAAATCTTTAACCTGAGGGGGAAGGAAAAAGTTGGCTCTCAGGTAAAGTTCTTTAACCGTAGAAGAAATTTCTCCTGGCGAGATAACTCTCATGAGGTGGAAAATCGCTTTTTACGGTATAGGAGACGATTAATAGCATTTATATAAGCCCGAGCACTGGCTTCAATTATATCCGTAGAGATACCCCTTCCTACTACCTCCACCTCCTCGCTCTTAATTCTCACGGTTACCTCACCCACAGCCTCTTTCCCCCCCGTTACTGCTCTCAAGTTATAATCTACCAATCGGGGAGTGATACCAGTAACTCTATCTATGGCTTTACAAGCCGCATCTACTGGACCATCTCCACAGGCTGCTTCCTCCATTATCCGCTTCCCCTTCCTTATCCTTACCGTGGCTGTAGGTATGGTGCGATTACCGGTAACCACATGAATATAGAGAAGATGGAAGGTCTCCGGTATTCTTAAGATTTCGTCTTCTACAATGGCTATAAGGTCTTCATCAAATACCTCTTTCTTGCGGTCGGCTATCTGAACAAAAATCTCATAGGCTCTCTCTAAGTCTTCTTCAGAGAGTTCATAGCCCAATTCCCTTATTCTGGTCTTTAAAGCATGTCTTCCCGAACGTGCAGTTAGTATTATTCTATGACCTTTCACACCTACCTCTTCAGGCTTAATTATCTCGTAAGTTCTACGGTCTTTCAGTATTCCGTCCAGATGTATGCCTGAAGAGTGGGCAAAAGCATTGGCTCCCACCACAGCCTTATTAGGCTGAACACTCATGCCCGTAAGTTTAGATACCAATCGGCTGGTGCGGAAAATCTCCCGGGTATTTATACGGGTAGTGAAGGGAAATCTCTCCTTTCGAGTATGAAGTATCATAACCACTTCTTCCAGGGCAGCGTTTCCTGCTCTTTCTCCAATCCCATTAATGGTACACTCTATCTGCCGGGCTCCATTTTCCAGAGCCACCAAAGAGTTAGCAGTAGCCAGCCCTAAGTCATTATGACAGTGAACACTTAGAATAGCCTTATCAATATTGGGTACGTTTTCTTTCAAGAACTTTATGAGATTCCCAAATTCTTCTGGATAGGCGTATCCTACAGTATCCGGTATGTTAACCACATCTGCTCCTGCATCAATCACCTTCTCCACCACCACCTTGAGAAACTCAGGGTCTGTGCGAGAGGCATCCTCAGGAGAAAATTCTACCTCTGGGCTTAAACTTTTGGCATACCTTACACTTTCTACAGCCATTTTTAAGATTTCTTCCCTGGCTTTCCTGAGTTTATACTTCATATGAATCTCAGAAGTAGCCAGAAATACATGAATACGAGGATGACGGGCATGTTTCACTGCTTCCCAGCATCTATCAATATCTCCTTTAAGAGCCCTGGCCAGCCCAGCAATAACAGGGGTTCTTACCTTCTGGGCAATCACTTTAACCGCCTCAAAAT
This sequence comes from uncultured bacterium, assembly GCA_964606225.1. Taxonomy (GTDB): domain Bacteria; phylum CAIJMQ01; class CAIJMQ01; order JAADFP01; family CAZSGC01; genus CAZSGC01. The sequence continues at coordinate 8,629 of CAZSGC010000049.1, forward strand.
CTCCGGGTGAACTTATAGGGAATCCTGCTTCTATAACATCTACTCCCAGTTTCTCCAGTTGTCTGGCTATCTGAAGTTTCTCCTCCACAGAAAGGGTTACCCCTGCACATTGTTCACCATCTCTCAAGGTAGTATCAAAAATAAAAACTCTTTCCTCCATGGTGAGAAATTTTATCAGAGCGAGATAACCCTGTCAAAGTGGCTGGTGAGGGGTTCTTTTAAAAAAGTAAACCCAGGAAAGCCAGAAAGAACCTGCCAGAATAAGTATTCCTCCGTAGATTTCTCTCTTAGCCGGAAATTGATTTAAGAAAATATAGGCTAAGGGAAGAGCAATCAAGGGGCTCACCATTCCCACCATACTGGAGCGAGAGAGTTCCCAGTATCGATAAGAACGGAAGGTAAGAAGGAAACTGGCACAGGGTCCCAGAAAAGCACCTAAAAGAGTCACTCCCCAGTAAGGCAAAGGAATGTGGAAATCTCCCCTTTTAGTTATTAGAAGAGTCCAGAGAGCAATAAAGAGAGAACCAATGCTGGCGCGATAGAAAACCAGGATATTGGGATGAATATCCCTTATCATACTTTTAGCCAGCATAACCTGGATAGTGGAGGTAAAACAGGCGGAAAGGGTAAGGACCACTCCCAATCCTACAATATGCCATCTTCCCCAGGTACTGATACAACCTCCTATCACTAAGAGAAGGAGAGGGGGAAATTCTTCCCAGTGAAGTCTTTCTTTAAGAAAAATTCCACTTAAGAGAATAGTGAGGACTGGCTGTAACCTCCACAAAAAGGCAGAAAAAGTAGGGTCAAGGTACTTTAGCCCTCCCCAGCATAATATCATTCCTACTCCCGTGAAGAATCCCATAAAAAAAACGGGAAGAAAACTCTCTCGGGATAACCGGAGTTCTCTCCCCTGCCCATTAAAAAGAACAACCAGAAAGGAATAGAAGGCTGCTGCTGATGTCCAGACTAAGGAAAAAGTCTCCGGATTAAAGGCACCTAATCCATACTTGGCAGTTACATAATTAGTAGAAACCAGAAATGTCCCCCCAAAGGCATAAAGGAAACCTTTTAAGTTTTTATTAGATGTTTCTCCCTCCATAATTCCTGTATCTTACCCCTTTCTTTCCAGAATGTATAGATTTTCTGGTAAATTTTAAGCACAGAAAAATTCAACCAAATCAAAAAGCAAAGATATCCCGGCTTTTCCTGAAGAAATTTTCCCCTTTTTCCTCCAATATTCTTAAAAACATTGGAACATTTGTTATTATGTTCATATAAAGGGCAAATTGTTTTTCACTCCTCCAGTTTCTTATCCTTTATGGTTATGTTTTGCTTAAGAGATAAGTTCAGAAAGATATTGGAAAATTAAATAAATTTCCTTCCTTCATTTTTCTTTGCCCGGATAAATAATATCAGGTAAAATTAGACGTAAGGGTGGTGATTTAAAGGCAGAAAGGAAACTTATCCAGTTAAAAGGGGGTGAAACAGGAGATATTAATATAAATTAAAAGGAGAATAAATTATGCCTGAGGAGCGCGTTCCTGCTGATTACACCGAAATGGACCTTCTGGAGGCAAAGCGTTTTGATAAAAAGGTCAAAGAAAACTTTATGCCTGCAATTATCTCGATGGTTAGACAAATCATTGAGGATTATGGTGTTTTGGAAGGTATATGTGTGGATGTTGGCTGTGGCACAGCTGTTTTTGCAATTGAGTTATGCAGACATTCCAAATTGAAGATATATGCATTGGAAAAGGTCAAAGCAATATACGAAGTAGCGCGTATGAACATTGAAAAGGAAGGATTGACAGATAAGATAATTCCCGTTCTGGGCGATGCCCATGACCTGCCTTTCGAGAATGAATTTGCGGATTTTATAATCAGTAGAGGTTCATATCATTGCTGGGAAGATAAGGTGCGGGTATTTAAGGAAATCTATAGAGTATTGAAGAAAGGTGGTATTGCTCTTGTCGGTGGAGG
>CAZSGC010000050.1:0-10604 GCA_964606225.1 uncultured bacterium
AAAATATCTCCATAGCCGGTCTACCTCCTTTCTTGCCTCCTGGAAGTATTCTTCCTGGGGGAAGACCAGCTATTTTAATAAATTCCTCTATCTTCTTTAATCCCTTACCCTGGTAGCAATCTATTGAACCATTTACTACACTCACTTGATTTTTAGATCTCCTTCTATTAAAATTAACTGTAAAGGGGCTGTGGCGCAGTTGGGAGCGCGTCTCCTTGGCGTGGAGAAGGTCGGGGGTTCGAATCCCCCCAGCTCCACAATTTTTTATTAAGAACTTAACTGGGTAGGAGGAGAAAATGGAGATAACTATCACCGGAAAGAATGTTGAGATAACTCCGGTAATGCAGGAATATATTCAAAAAAAATTTAAGAAACTGGACCGCTTCTATTCTAAAATTCTTAACTGTGAGGTGATAGTTAGTCAGGAGAAACATCGCTGGATTGCGGAAGTAAATCTGGAGGTCAAAGGTTCCTCTCTTCATTCCCATGCTCAGACCACCGACTTTCGGTCTGCTATAGAAGAAGCGGAGGACAGAATAATTCGGCAGATTAAGGGTTTTAAAGGGAAGAAGATCTCTTCTCATCGTCAGGAAGAAAGTAGAGTTTAAAGAGGGACAAAATGAAGTTAATTGATTATCTTCCTAAAGAATGCATAACCGTAGAATTGGAGGGTGAAAGTAAAGAAGAGGTATTGGCAAATCTGGTGGATTTACTGGTAAAGGGGAAAGTGGTGGATGAAGAATGGAAGAATGGAATCCTGGAGTCTCTTAAAGAAAGGGAAGAGTTGGGTTCTACTGCCATTGGATATGGGGTGGCTATTCCTCATGGGAAGGCACCAGTAATTAGTGAGATTGCTCTGGCCGTGGGAATATCTAAGAAAGGAGTGGATTTTGATAGCCTGGATGGAAAACCAGTTCACCTTTTTTTTCTTTTAGTAGCCTCTCCCTCCCATGCTACTCTGTATCTTAAGTCTTTAGCCAGAATTTCTCGTTTTTTAAGGGACAGTTCCTTCCGGGATAAACTTCTTAAAGCCCGTAGTCCCCAGGAAGTTTTTGAGATAATTAAAGAGAGGGAAGAAAAGGAGGTACCGCTTAAATGAGGAATTATCTGATAGCAGGTAACTGGAAGATGAATATGACTTTGAAAGAGTCAGAGGCTTTAGCCTCAGGGATTAAAGAGAAGGTGGAGAGGAGGGAAGGAGTGGATATGGTGTTATGTCCACCCTATACCTCCTTAGAAAGGGTAGGGAAAGTCTTGGAGGGAAGTTTTATTCAGTTAGGGGCACAGAATATGTTCTGGGAAGAGAAAGGGGCCTATACAGGAGAAATCTCCCCTCTTATGTTGAAGGACTTGGGTTGTAAGTTCGTTATTATAGGACATTCAGAGAGAAGGAAGTACTTTAGGGAAGATGACCAAATGGTGAATCTTAAGATAAAATCTGCTTTAAAGTATGGGTTAGTTCCTATCTTCTGCGTAGGAGAGACTCTGGAGGAGAGAGAGAAAGGTGTGGAAAGAGAGGTGGTTTTAAGGCAATTGGAAGGAGGACTTCAAGGAATGGGAGAGGAAGAGGTGAAGAAGGTAGTGATAGCCTATGAACCTGTGTGGGCAATAGGGACGGGGAAGACGGCTACTCCTCAAGAAGCAGAAAGAATGCATTCTTTCTTGAGGGAGTGCCTGAAAAAGAGGTGGGGAGACTCTGTTGGAGATGTGGTGAGGATACTTTATGGAGGGAGTGTAAAGCCAGATAATATAGATGATTTAATGAAGGAACCTCAGATAGATGGAGTTCTGGTGGGGGGAGCCTCTTTAAAAGTGGATTCCTTTGTGCGTATCTATAATTTTCAAAGGAGGTGAAGAATGGCTCTGGTAACTTTAAAGGAGGTATTAGAAGAGGCAGAGAAGGGTGGGTATGCAGTGGGGGCTTTCAACATGGTAAATATGGAGACTGCTCAGGCAATTTTTGCTGCGGCAGAAGAAGAGAGGGCACCCGTGATTGTGCAGATTACGGAAACTACCATTGGTAAACCAGGGAAACCCACCTATACTCATCTGGAAGAACTTCTGGGTATAGTATGGGCACTGGTCAAGAGGGCTACAGTTCCGGTAGTGGTGCATCTGGACCATGGAAGAAGTTTTGAATCCTGTAAAAGATGCATAGATGCTGGTTTTAGCTCGGTTATGAGAGATGGTTCTCTTAAAGAGGATGGGAAAACCAAAACCGAGATAGAGGAAAATATTGCAGAAACCAGGAAAGTAGTGGAGTATGCCAGGAAGCAATCCCGGTATATCTCTGTGGAAGGGGAGATGGGTGCTTTAGGGGAGATAACCGATGATATGAGCCCGGAAGAGAGAAGAGTTCTGCTTACTCAGCCGGAAGACGCTAAAAGATTTGTGGAGGAAACAGGAGTTGATGCTTTGGCTATAGCCTTTGGGACAAAGCACGGACCCTATAAAGGAAAACCCATAATTGAACTGGATGTTATAAGAAAGGTGAGAGAAGTTGTGGATGTGCCTCTGGTTATGCATGGAGGTACAGGGGTTCCGCCAGATGTGGTAAAAGAGGCTATAAAACTGGGGATTAAGAAGGTAAATATAGATACTCAGATAAGAATGGCTTTTGAACGCTCCATCAGGGAAACTCTGGACCAGAAATGGAATACCTACCTTGCTCAGTTTGAATCTACCCTGGAAGTGGGAGAGGAGCCCAATCCACCCAAGTATGATATAAGAAAATTACTGGGTCCAGCACGTGAGGCTATGAAAGAGGCTATTAAAGCCAAGATGAGGCTATTTGGATGTTCTGGCAAAGCATAAAGGAGAAGGGTCATGATTGGGGTTATTATAGCCGGTCATGGAAGACTGGCTAAATACTTAATGGAGATCGCAGAGAAGATTGTGGGAGAGATACCAGAAGTTAGCCCCATCTGTGTGGATGAGGAAGATACACATGTGGAGATAAAGGAGAAAGTTAGGAAGGCGATAAGAGAATTGAAAAGCGAGGAAATTATTGCTCTTACCGATGTATTTGGGGGAAGTGCTACCAATATATGTGCTTCCTTAGCTGGGGAGAGAGATATTCGGGTAATAACCGGTGTCAACCTTCCTATGCTTTTAGAGTTATACAATTGTCGGAATATAGAAGATATTGATGAATTGACCATGAGATTGGTAAGAGCGGGCAAAAATTCTATTAGGGAAGCCTGTGCTCTTATGAAGAAGAAATAGGATGGTGGTTAAAGAGATTACCATTGCTAACCCTTTGGGACTTCATGCTCGACCAGCGGCAAAAGTAGTGAAGACTGCCAAGAAGTTTCGTTCCCAGATCCTCTTGGAAAAAAACGGTGAAAAAGTAGACGGAAAAAGTATTCTGGAAGTTCTTACCCTGGCAGCGGAGAAAGGAGATGTGGTGAAGGTTATCGCCATGGGGGAAGATGAGAGGGAGGCCTTACGAGAGGTGGTAAGTCTTCTTTCACAGGAAAAGATTTAGAAAGTTACTCTTTAAGACATGAGATTTAAAGGAGTACCAGTATCTCCAGGAATAGCCATTGGGGAGGCATTTGTGTTGAAGAGCGAGGTTTTGTGCGTTCCAGCTTTTCGAATAAGTAAAGGGAAAATTCCTGGAGAGGTTAAACGATTCATGGATAGCATTGTGGCTACCAAAGAGGAATTAAAAAGAATTCAGCAGAAAGTAAAGGAAGAGATGGGAGTGAGTTACTCGGACATCTTCACTGCACACCTTCTTTTTCTTGATGACCCCATGCTTATAGAAGGGACTATTAAAAAGATTGAGGAGGAAAACCTGAATGCGGAGAAAGCCTTTGCAGAGGTAGTAATTAAGTTAATAGAGACTTTTAAGTCGGTGGAGGATGAGTATCTAAGGGAGAGGGCACAGGATATAAAGGATGTTTCCCGGAGGGTTCTCCGTAACCTTACTGGGAAGAAGGAAGAAAGTTTAGAGAATTTGAAGAGAAGGTCTATCATAGTGGCTTATGACCTTTCTCCTTCCGAGACTGCGCAGATGGATAAGAGTAAGGTGGTGGCTTTCGCCACGGATATTGGGGGAAGAACTTCCCATACGGCTATCATGGCTCGGGCTCTGGCTATACCGGCAGTAGTAGGACTGGGAGATATAACTAAGAAGGTCTCTACGGGAGACCTGATAATAGTGGATGGGAACCAGGGAGCAGTTATAGTTAATCCTGTAGAGGATACCTTAAAGAGATACACGATGAAGAAGAGAAGGGTGGTATATCTGGAGAGGAAATTGAGCAAGTTAAAGAATCTCCCTGCTCAGACTATTGACGGGCACAGAGTGAAACTTATGGCTAATATTGAGTTACCAAAGGAGGTGGAAGAACTGGAAAAGTATGGAGCAGAGGGTATAGGATTATTCCGCACAGAGTTTTTCTTTCTCAATCGTGAGACCTTGCCTACAGAGGATGAGCAGTATGAGGTTTATAGGTATGTAGCAGAAAAAGTTTCTCCCTTGCCGGTGGTGATAAGAACTCTGGACTTAGGAGGGGATAAGTTTGCTTCTCCTCTGGAAATTCCCGAGGAGTTAAATCCTTTCATGGGATGGAGAGCCATTCGATTCTGTCTGGCTCGGCCGGATGTATTTATTATTCAACTAAAGGCTATCTTGAGAGCAGGAGCCAGGGGTAATGTGAAACTTATGTACCCCATGATCTCTACGGTGGAGGAGATCAGAAAAGCCAACAGAATTCTGGAGGAAGCCAAGAAAGAGTTAAGCGAGGAAGGTAAAGAATTTGACCCTGATATAGAAGTTGGGGCAATGATTGAAACTCCTTCTGCAGCCTTGACTGTGGACCTCTTGGCCAGAGAGGTTTCTTTCTTTTCTATTGGGACTAATGACCTTATTCAGTATGCTCTGGCTGTAGATAGAGGGAATGAAAAAATAGCCTACCTCTACCAGCCTGCTCATCCAGCGGTGCTCAGACTTATAAAACACATTATAGAAACCGGGCATAACTATGGATTGAGAGTGGCTATGTGTGGAGAGATGGCGGGAGATATACACTACACTCTCATTCTTCTGGGACTGGGACTGGATGAGTTCAGCATGGGGCCGGTGGCTATTCCTCAAGTGAAGCAGGTTATCCGCCTGGTTACCTATCAGGAGGCGAAAGAACTGGTGGAGAAGGTTCTTACCTTTTCCACTCCGGAAGAGGTTAATGTCTTCTTGAGAAAGATGCGTGATCCCATGTACTTACTCATTCGAAAAAAGGGGGAGTAATTGAGAGGATATAAACTTGAAGAAAAGATAAAGGAACTGGACAGGTCTGGGATGGGAGACCTCATATATAACCTGCCTTCCCAGATAGAAGAGACCTTAAAGATTATGGAGGAGGTCAAGTTCCCTTCCCCTTTCCAGGGAGTGAGAAATATAATTATAAATGGCTTAGGAGGTTCTGCTATTGGGGGCGACCTTCTCAGAGGTTATCTGAGAGAGGAACTTTCCCTTCCCCTTCTGGTTAATAGGAGTTATACTCTTCCTCAATGGGTGGGAGAAGAGACTCTCTCCATCTGTGTGAGTTACTCAGGAAATACGGAAGAGACTCTTTCCAGTTTTCAGGCTTCCTGGGAGAAGGGAGCCCAGATTATGGGGATAACTTCGGGAGGAAAGTTAGGTAAGGAATGTCAAGACAAGGGGTGTCCCTGGATAAAAATCCCTTCTGGTTTACCTCCCCGGGCTGCTTTAGGTTATCTTTTTTTTGCTCTGGTCTTATCCTTAGAGAAACTGCAACTGATAAAGAGAAAAAGGGAAGAAATCCTCCAGACTAAAGAATTATTAGAAGAGTTAAGGGAGGAGTTAAAACCCCAAGTTTATCCCAACCTGGCCATAGATATTGCTTCTAAGATACACAATACAATTCCCCTTATCTACTCCACCTCTGATTTTTTGGAAGGGGTGGCTATGAGATGGAAAACCCAGATAAATGAGAATGCTAAACATCCCTGTTACTTCTGCGTCTTTCCTGAACTGGATCACAATGAAATTATGGGATGGGAGGGAGTAGAAAGGAAGGATTTTACGGTAGTAGTATTGATGGATAGATATGAGCCGGAAAGGATGGTTAAGAGGATTGAAAATACCCTTAAGATAATGGGAGGAAAACCCGCCTTTCTTATAGAAGTTAATGCCCGGGGAGAAAGTCTTCTGGAGAGAATATTTTCTTTAGTTTATATAGGTGACTATGTGAGTTACTATCTGGGAATTCTAAATGGTGTAGATCCTACCGAGATAAAAAGTATATCTCTTCTTAAAAAGATGATGAGAGATGAAGGCTCTTCTCCTTAATGCAGGATATGGGACCAGACTCTACCCCTTGACTAAAAACTTTCCCAAAGGGCTTCTGGATATAAATGGTAAACCCATTGTAGAACACCTGATAGAGAAAATTGAGGAGACAGGAATCAGAGATATAACTATTGTATCCAACGCCCGTTTTTTTAAAGAATTTTTAAGATGGAGAGGAGATAAACCCCATATCCAAGTTCTTAACGATGGTTCAGATTCTGTGGAAAATAGAAGGGGAGCCATAGGGGATATTCACTTTTATCTGGAAAATCAAGACCCTGAAGATGACCTTCTTATCCTGGCAGGAGACAATTTATTTGACTTTTCTTTAAAAGAATTTGTGGAGAAGTTTAGGAAAGAAGGTAAATTTATGGTGGGAATACTTAAGGTGGAAGATAGGGAAAGAATTAAACGTTACGGTGTAGTACTTCTGGATGAAGAGGGAAGAATCTTACAATTTAAGGAAAAACCCCTCCATCCTTTTAGTAATCTGGCAGCCATCGGAATTTATGCTTTTCCCAAGAATAAACTTTCTCTGGTGAAAAAATATCTGGAGGAAGGGAATAATCCGGATGCTCCTGGATACTTTATAGAGTGGGTTTCTTCCCGGGAGGAAGTTTACGGGTATATTTTCGAGGGATTATGGTATGATATAGGTTCTCTGGAGACCCTGGAAGAAGCCAGAAAAAATTTCCAGAAGGAGGGAAGAAATTGAAAGGCAAATATCTCTTCACTTCTGAGTCTGTAACGGAAGGTCATCCAGATAAGATAGCGGACCAGATTTCGGATGCGGTTCTGGATTCGGTTATGGCTCAGGACCCACAGGGGAGGGTAGCCTGTGAGACTCTGGTGACCACAGGACTTGTCTTTGTGGCAGGCGAGATCTCCACTACCTGTTATGTGGATATCCCAGGGGTGGTGAGAGAAACTATTAAAGAAGCAGGATACGTGAAACCGGAGTACGGATTTGATTTCCTGAACTGTGGAGTTATTACTGCTATTCAGGAACAGTCTCAGGATATTGCTGTGGGAGTGGATCAGGGAGGAGCAGGTGATCAGGGAATGATGTTCGGATTTGCTAACCGGGAGACTCCAGAACTCATGCCTTTACCCATCATACTGGCTCATAAACTGGTGAGGAGGTTGGCTCAGGTAAGAAAGGAAAAGATTCTTCCTTATCTTCGCCCAGATGGGAAGAGTCAGGTGACTGTGCTTTATGAGAATGGTGAGCCTAAGGAGGTGACGGCGGTGGTTATCTCTGCCCAGCATGACCCGGAGGTGGAAATTTCCACTCTTTATTCAGATATTGTAGAGGCTGTGGTGAAGGAAGTTATACCGGAAGATTTGAGGGCTAAGAATATAAAGTATTACGTTAATCCTACCGGAAGATTTGTTGTTGGAGGTCCTCAGGGAGATACAGGAGTTACGGGAAGGAAGATAATGGTGGATACTTATGGAGGATTTGGGAGACATGGAGGAGGATGTTTCTCTGGGAAGGATCCTACCAAAGTAGACCGTTCCGCAGCCTATATGATGCGGTATTTAGCCAAAAATATTGTGGCTTCTGGAATTGCAGATAAATGCGAAATGCAGGTAGCCTACGCTATTGGGGTAGCGGAGCCAGTTTCCCTGATGGTGAATACCTATGGGACTGGTAAAATTCCGGAGGGGAAAATTGTAGAAATCATAAGGGAGAGTTTTGACCTTACTCCTCGAGGGATTATCAACTATCTAAACCTGAGGAGACCCATATATAAGAAGACCGCCTGTTATGGACACTTTGGTAGAAATGAGGAGGAGTTTACCTGGGAGAAGACCGATAAAGTAGAGTTCTTTAAGAAGGAGGCTGGTTTATAATGGAGTTTAGAGTAAAAGACTTAAAACTCGCTTCAGAAGGGAAAAGTAAGATTGAATGGGCTGGTCGTAGAATGCCGGTTCTTCAAATGTTACGAACCAGATTTGCCAAGGAGAAACCTTTAAAAGACCTTAAAGTGGGTTGCTGCCTTCATGTAACTTCTGAGACAGCTAACTTAGTAATAACTTTGAAAGAGGGGGGAGCGAAACCTTTTCTCTGTGCCTCCAATCCCCTCTCCACTCAGGATGAAGTAGCAGCCTCCCTGGTAAAAGATTACGAGATCCCGGTTTTTGCTTGGAAAGGAGAGAGTAAAGAAGATTACTATGAGCATATAAATAAAGTGCTGGATGCTAATCCTCAGGTTACAGTGGATGATGGGGCAGACCTGGTATCCACTCTTCACTCTTCCCGGCGAGAACTTCTTCCTAACATTCTGGGGGGGACGGAGGAGACTACTACTGGGGTAATAAGACTCAGGGCTTTGGCTAAGGAAGGTAAACTTGCCTACCCCATGGTGGCGGTGAATGATGCTTTTACCAAGTATCTTTTTGATAATCGTTATGGCACAGGACAATCTACTATTGATGGATTGCTTCGGGCTACTAATATTCTCCTGGCAGGTAAGAAGGTAGTGGTCTGTGGTTATGGGTGGTGTGGAAAAGGGGTAGCCATGAGAGCAAAGGGTATGGGGGCTATTGTCTGGATAGTGGAGAGTAATCCTCTTAAGGCTCTGGAAGCAGCTATGGATGGATACCTGGTGACGAATATGGAGGAGGCTTCAGAAGTAGGAGAGGTTTTTATCACTCTTACCGGGAATATTAAAGTAATAAGGGAGGAGCATATCCAGAAGATGAAAGATGGGGCTATTCTGGTCAATTCTGGACATTTCAATGTGGAGATAGACTTGCCTGCTTTAGAGAAAATGAGTGTTTCCAGGAGGAAAGTGCGGGATATGGTAGAAGAATTCTTTCTCCCTGACGGGAGAAGAATTTATCTTCTGGCAGAGGGTAGATTGGTAAATCTGGCAGTTGCCGAAGGTCACCCTCCGGAAGTGATGGATATGAGTTTCTCCAATCAGGCTTTATGCGTGGAGTTTCTCTGGAAGAAGGGAAGGGAGTTGAGTAATGAGGTGCATCCGGTACCTTCCCAAGTAGATGAAGAAATAGCCAGATTAAAACTTCTCTCCATGGGTTTGAAGGTAGAGACACTGACTCCTGAACAAGAAAGATACCTTTCCTCCTGGGAATTAGGTACTCAGTAGGAAGTTTCTCTTACTCCTTTAAAATTAGATTAAAGAGAATTTTTCTTCCTATGATATGGACTTATACAATGAGTTGTGAAGGATAAAGTTATGTGTTAAAATCTTCTGAATTTATGAATATAGACTTTAAAACTTTAAGAAAAATCATTCAGATTTTTGAAGGGTCTCAATTGAGCGAACTGGAGATAGAAAGGGAAGGGGTTAAGATAAAGTTAAAGAAGGGAGTACCTGTAAGTATGGTGACCAATAATCTTTCTATCCCTCAGGTGGAGGCCTCTTTACCTCAGCATGAAAGAAAAGAAGAAAAAAAGGCAGAAGAAAACCTGGTAGAGTTAACCTCTCCCATGGTGGGGACCTTTTACCGTGCCCCTGCCCCAGACGCACCTCCTTTTGTGGAAGAGGGAGACGAGGTTAATGAAGATGATGTAGTGTGCATAATTGAGGCTATGAAAATAATGAATGAAATTAAGGCGGAGAGAAAAGGTAGAATTAAGAAAATTTTGGTTGAGAACGGCGCCCCTGTGGAGTTTGGACAGCCTCTCTTCCTTATAGAGCCCCTTCCCTAAGTTTTCAAGATGTTTTCCCGGGTTTTAGTAGCCAATCGGGGAGAAATTGCGGTAAGGATTATAAGAACCCTGAAAGAGATGGGCATAACTTCTATTGCTGTATACTCTCAGGCAGATAGAGACTCTCTCCATGTAAAGATAGCCGATGAGGCCATATGTATAGGACCTTCTCCTCCCTCGGAGAGTTACCTGAATATGGCCAGAATAATAAGTGCTGCTGAGGTTACCGATGCAGAAGCTATTCATCCTGGTTATGGTTTCTTAGCGGAGAATGCTCATTTTGCAGAAGTCTGTGAGTCCTGCAATATTACCTTTATTGGGCCTTCTGCTGAGGTTATCCAAAAAATGGGGGATAAGGTGGAAGCAAGAAGGACTATGGAAAAGGCAGGAATACCGGTTATACCGGGAAGTGAAGGAGTGGTGAAGAGTCCAGAAGAGGCTATTCAGACCGCCCATAAGGTTGGATACCCGGTAATTCTTAAAGCCCGGGCAGGAGGAGGTGGAAAGGGAATGAGAATTGCCCACAACGATGGAAAACTGGTAAGTATCTTCCATACTGCACAAAGGGAGGCAGAGATTTCTTTTGGTGACTCCTCCCTTTAC
>CAZSGC010000051.1:0-10253 GCA_964606225.1 uncultured bacterium
TGGATAAATTTCCCCTCCTCAGTTCATCTCTTAGGTAAGGAGAAGGTTCGGGAAGTTACTCTCCAATTTCTGGAGGAGGCCAGAGATTACCCTGCCTTTCTTATAGGTATCACAGAAAATATGCCTGAAGATAGATGTGAAGAGAGTTACCGCACTATACTGGATACCATTAACTTCTTTTATTCCTGAAAGGCGAAAAAATATTTTAACTGGAGAGTTCAAACCGTTGACATAAAAATTTTTTTAGGTATAATTGAGATTGAGAATTAATTACAATAACCATGGAGACCAGAATTTCTGAAATAGAAAAGTGGGAGCAATTTCTCCGGGAAAAGGGTTATAAGTTAACTCCGGAGAGAAGAGTAGTGCTGGAAGAGATATTCTCTCACCATGGGCATTTCCATGCAGAAGAGTTATATAGGAGGATAAAGAGTAGAAGGAAGAGAAAGGTTTCTTTGGCTACCATTTATCGCACACTTCCCCTTCTTGTGGAGAGTGGCATTATAAGAGAAGTAATGAGATGCGAAGGCAGAGGAATTTATGAACATATATGGGGAGAAAAACATCATGACCATCTGGTATGCATGAGATGTGGAAAGGTAATTGAGTTCTACGATGAAAGGATTGAGAGGTTGCAACAGGATATATGTAAGAAATACGGTTTCCATCCCGTGGAGTATAGACTGGGGATAAAGGGGTATTGCCAGGAATGCCAGAGTAAGGTAAAATAGATGTAAGTAATTATTGAGAATGATTATCAATTGCAACTAATCAGGAAATACAAAAGATTTTAAGGAGATAAAGTGAATATCATTCCTTTAAGTTGGCTTTCTCCTGGAGAAGAGGGGATAATAGTAGATATAAGGGGAGGGAGAGGGTGGAGAAAAAGACTAATGGAGATGGGGATAGCAGAAGGAGTGCGGGTTAAGGTTATTCAGAATATTTTCCCCGGTCCTTGTGTAGTGGCTATTGGGAATGTAAGGATAGTTCTGGGTTACGGAATGGCTAACAGGATTATGGTGAGAGGAGTATAATTTCCTGGGCTTTCTTTTAGAGAGATAAGGTTGTTAAAGAGTATTCACCTTAAGGCTATAAGAATGTGATTTTGGTATCCAGAATCTTTTTTCGGAGAAACCTTAGAGGAAAATTATTTGGGAAACCGGTAACGAGAGAGAAATCTTACTCCCCAAAGAGAGAGAGCACCCAGGAATAACCAGACACTTACGGTGAACAGAGTATTCTCTATTGTCTGTACCACTATTGCTAATCCTCCCAGGAAGGCGGCTATAGCGTAGATTATGAGTACCGCTCCTTTCTCTCCCACACCCAGACCGGCTAAACGGTGGGAAAGATGGTCCAGGTCAGTATGTTCTAACCATTGTTTGAGATTCCTCACCTTTCCTTCCTTTATTCTTAAGATGGTAATAAGGGTGGTATCAAAGATAGGGATGGCCAGTACCAAGACAGGGACAGTGATGGCTACAAATACATTGTAAGCCCAAGACCCCATTATAGCTAAGGCAGCCAGATTGAATCCTAAGAAAGTACTACCTGCATCTCCCATAAATATCTTGGCGGGCTTAAAATTATAAAGGAGAAAAGCCACACAGGAAGTGCCCAGAGATAAAGTGAGATATCCCAAAAATTTCTGCCCCGTAAGTTGAGAAATTATAAAAAAGGAGTAACACCCGATAGCAGTAAGTCCAGCTGCCAATCCATCCATATTATCCAGGAAGTTTATCGCATTAGTTATTCCCACCACCCCAAAAATAGTGACTAACCCTGCTACCAGAGGATGGGGAATGGCTTTTATAACAATCCCGTACTTTAAAAGAATCAAAGAGGCTATAATTTGAATTAAAAGTTTAGGGAGAGCAGGTAAGTGATATTTGTCATCGATTATTCCTGTAAGCATTATGATCGAACCGCCAATAAGAACTCCCACAAGATGGGGGTGATAATCCAGAGTACTGAGAACCCCGGGAAGGAAGCCCAGATAGATAGCCAGTCCCCCCAGAAGAGGGATAGGTTTACGGTGGATTTTTCTCTCCGAAGGATGGTCTACCATATTGATTTTTATAGCCAGTTTTCCCATCAAAGGAGTTATCAAGGCTACCATCCCAAAGGAGATTCCCGCTACTATAATTAAAGAACTCATTTTCCAAAGATTCTTTTGGCTACCTCCACCACCCTCTCCACTTCACTATCTTTAAGGGAAGGATAGATAGGGAGGGAGAGTAGAGAATTGTAGGCTTCAGATGTATGAGGGAAGAAAGAGTCTTTCAGATTAAGATAGCGGTGAAGAGGGAGAAAAACAGGTCTCTTGCATTCTATCCCTTCTTTCAGGAATTCTTCTTGAATCTGAGGGAGTTTATCTTCCTTCACTTTTATTAAATATCTGTAAAAGATATTTTCTCTTACTGTACAGGAAGGAGAGGTTAACCCTTTCTTTAAGAAATAGGAGTGGTAAAATTTGGCTATCTCTTGCCTTCTTTCCAAGAAGAAAGGTAATTTCTTCAACTGTACTCTTCCTAAGGATGCCTGAAGGTCGCTCATCTTCATATTAAACCTTAACCGAAAGGAGTTTTTTTTATCATATTCTCTCAAATCTTTTAAGTCTTCCGCTATTTTCTCCTGGTCTGTGGTAATCATTCCTCCTTCCCCAGTGGTTATGAGTTTGGTAGCATAAAAAGAATAAACAGTCATAATTCCTTTCTTCCCTCCCCTCTTTGCACCTAAGGCTTGCGCGCAGTCTTCTATAAGATAAACTCCTGGGATTAAATAGTTTTCCACTCTGGCGACAATTCCAAACATATGGGGAAGTATTATTGCTTTTACATCAGGGGAAAGATTCTCTTTCATTTTTTCCGCATCCAGTTGTAAATCTTCCGGAGAAATGTCCACAACTATGGGATGGGCTTTAAGCTGCAGAACTGCATGAAGAAGTGCTGAACAGGTATAACTGGGAATTATAACTTTATCTTTCTCTCCCAATCCCAAAGCATATAAGGCAAGAAAAAGGGAAGAAGTGCCTGAGTTTAAGGCTACTGAATATTTCCTTCCCGTAAATTGAGAAAAACTTTCCTCAAGTTTCTTAACTTCTTCACCACAGGCAATTTCCCCTCTTTTTACTACTTTTCCTATCGCCTCAATCTCCTCCTCATTCAGAGTGGGACGGGAGTGAGGGATTATACTCAAGAACCTTTCCTCCCTTTTTGATAATCTCCAGACTATGGGGACCTTCATTGAATAATAGATCCAGGACGGAAAGATCAGGGATAAAATTCACCTTAGGAAACTGCTGGCGGTAGAGGGGGCATTTCCATTCCTGATAGAGAAGTCGGATACCTTCTTGAACAAATTTTTCTGGTTCCAGGTAAGACTCAAGGGCATATTTACCCGTTAGATAGGCAGTAGCCCCTACCTCTTTACAAATTTTCACCAACCTCTCCGTAGCCTCACCTTTGATTTTAAGCTCAGAACTTAGGATAAGAGGTCTATCTATTTTAAGCTCTTTGAGGAGAAAAGAGAGCATCTCTAAACAGGGGTCTTTAAGGTAGTTCCAGTTTTGACTGTAAAATTTTTGGAGATACTCCAGATATAAGGAAAAATAGGGAGAAGAATTGTAGTTGGTGATAAGGGAGTGGAGATGTTTCTTTCTCCAGAATTGCTGATTATCAATTCTCACCTCATTAATCTTCATTCCCTTTTTAAACTTTACCGGGATGGTAAGATACATCCATCCTTGGGAATTCTTGATTTTATTACGATTCTGCCAGCCATTTTTGTTAAACTGTGCATCATCCAGAATCACAAATACATCGCTTGCCCAAATCTTATGGAAATAGCGAATCCAGGGAAGATAATGTAACTGGTGAATGGCGCATATCATGGATTTAAATGACAAATCTCAGGCACATATAGGCTTCGGCTGCCTCCACAGAGATTTCCCTTCCTCTTACCTTTGCCCAGTTCTCCACATTTTTCAGACTGGCATGATGAATATCTGGTTTCAACTGGGAACGGTAACAGGCTAAAGCCTTCAACTTCTTATCCAGATACTTAGATATATCTACATAAAAATTGGGATGAAACTTTTCTCTCTCCATAGTCCAGGAGAGACTGGTATTATCGTAGGCTAAGACCACTCTCTGGAATGGTTTTACCCAGGGAAGATGCGGTCTACAGGCAGTAAACCCTGCTCGAAAAACTGCTTCATGGTCTTGGTTATAGGAGATAGCGGGTAAAGCAATTATGGTGGGTTTGAGTTTATCAATGGCTAACTTTCCCTTTCTCTCCAACTTCTCCACCAGGTCTCTTCTGGATATGGTATCCAGGCGGAGATGTATTTCAGGGTCTCTGTAAAGGATATCATAGTCATCTACCTCTAAGAGTCTTAAAGCATCATAGAATTCCTTTTCCCGCACACTACCAGGGATCATCTTCAGACTATGTTCTGTATATTGCTCAATGTCTCCAATAGTTACCACCACTACATAAACCTCTCCTCCCAGGTCTTTTATCTTAGCCATGGTCCCCGCGCATCCGAAGACCTCATCATCTGCGTGGGGAGCAATGACTAAGAATCTTTGTTTAGCCAAGAAACTCTCCATTTTTACACTCCTTTCTTTATTACTTCCTGGTATAAATTTTCTATCTTTTTTATCATATTTTCCAGAGAAAATTCCTGAGCTCTTTCTTTCCCTCTCTTTCCCATCTCTAATCGTAGAGAGGGATTTCTTAAAATTTTGATAATGGCTTGGGCTAAAGAGTGTTCATCCTTAGGAGGAACAAGAAACCCATTTACCCCGTCAGTTATAAGGTCAGGAACTCCTCCTACCCGAGTGGCTACTACAGGTTTACCCATAGCCATGGCCTGAACAATTACTCTCCCCATCCCTTCATTCAGAGAGGGAAGGACGAACAGATCCAGGGAAGAGAAGACCGGTAGTACCTCTTCTTGGGGAGGTATGAAGTGGAAGCAATTCTCCACCTTTAATTTTTTAACTTCTTTCTTTAAAGTTTCTTTTAATTCTCCCTCTCCCATGAGAAGAAAATGAGTTTGAGGGAATTCCTTCAAGATTTGGGGAACTGCTCGGATAAAGTAAACCTGTCCTTTTACAGGAACCATTCTTCCCACATTTCCTATTATAAAAGCATCCGTAGGTAGTCCTAACTTAAGACGATCTCTAATTTTATCACGCGGAGACAAAAATTTCTCCAGAGGGACACCACTGGGGATAACTTGTATCTTTAGATTATCTCCAATCCCCTGTTGGATATATTCTTCTTTACCCCTTTCTGTCAGGGCAATTATTCGAGAAGTTATACGGGAAGTTACTCTCTCCAGCCAGATATAAATTTTGGTCATCAGAGGGTTGCTATAACCGTAGAAAACATGTCCATGAGGAGTATGGATAATAAAAGGGATGCCTGCTACTCGGGCTGCCCATCTTCCCAAGATACCTGCTTTAGAAGTGTGAGTATGTACTATGGTGAAGTTATTCTTCTGAAGATAAAAGTAAAGTTTGAGGAAAGCCATAAGGTCCTTTAAAGGATTTATGGGACGAACAAGTTCATTTATACGGAAGACTTTCACATCCTCCGGGATTTCTTCCTCTAAACTTCCTTCCCCCCCTAAGGGAGGACCAGTGATAAGGAAGATTTCGTATTTACTTCTATCTAAGTACTTAAGAGTAAAGAGAGTATTCTCCTGTGCTCCTCCTCTCACCATGCGAGTTATTATATGTACAACTTTAATTCTTTTCACACCAGTATTTTACCCAGAGCCTCTTTCACAATTTCTGAAGAATATGGCCAGTTAAACTTTTTCTCCACTCTCTCCCTTCCTTTCTTCCCCATTTCCCGGGCTAACTTCTCATCTTTAAGGAGAGTAATTACCTTAGAGGCTATTTCTTTCTCCTCCAAGGAATTTACCAGAAACCCTGTTTCTCCTTCTACTATGGCATCTACTGTTCCTCCTGAATTCCCCCCCACCACTGGTTTGCCACAGGCATTGGCTTCAATGAATACTAAACCAAACCCTTCCACATCTCCCTTTTTCTTACCTTTTCGATTAGGAAGAACAAAGACATCACATAGGTTATAGAACTTAGGAAGAGAGGAATGTTCTATTTTACCCAAAAATTTAACTTTCTCTCCGAGCCCCATTTCATCCCTTAATTTTATAAGTCTCTCTTCTTCTGGGCCCCTCCCAATTATGAGAAGGACTGCATCGGGAAACTTCTTTAATATATAGGGCATGGACATTATGAGTTTATCAAAACCTTTTCTTTCAATTAGTCTCCCGATGGAAAGGATCACTTTTTTATCTTCAATACCCAGATTGCTTACCAGTTCTGGGTCAGGAGAGGAAGGAAAAAATAAAGAGGTATCCACACCTAAAGGAAAGATATGGATTTTAGAGTCAGGGATACCTTGAGAAATAAGAGCAGAGCGACTGTAGGAACTGATAGTCAAGATGAGAGAGGCTTGCTTCAAGACTTGAGTGATGAGAAGATTTCCCCAGGAAAGGGGGGAAAACTTAAGAAATTCATAAGCATAAGTTACTACCGCATAAGGACGTTTAATCCACTGGTGAAGAAGCATTCCCACTGTTCCTCCATAGGCTACATTCATCCCCAGAACTAAGGAAGAATTATCTTTAAGAGTATGCTTTAAAGCGGTAAGGGAAAAGGGGAAAAACCTTCCGTATCCCCACCGGTAACCGGGAAATCTTATCACCGGATACTTCCTTTCCCTATCCCAGGACTCTATACCAGGAAAGTTTGGAGCCAGAACAGTTATCTGGGTGTTTTTCTTAGTGAGATTTTCTGCCAGATGAAAGGAGATAGAACTTATTCCTCCTTCTATGGGAGGGAAATCCATAGTTATCATAAATACCTTCATGGTGGATTTATCTTTTTTCTACCAGGAAATCCCCTATAACTAAAGCATCCATACCCGTAGAGTAGAAACAGCGGAGAGCATCTTGAGGGGAACATACTATAGGCTCTCCTTTAACATTGAAAGAGGTGTTGAGAACCACGGGAACTCCCTTTAATTTCTCAAACTCTTTTATCATCCGATAGTAGCGGGGAGCAGTTTTACTATCTATGGTTTGTACTCGAGCACTACCATCCACATGGGTTACCGCAGGAATAATTTCCTGTTTCTCCTTTACTACCGGGTAAACCAGCAGCATAAAGGGAGATTTCTTACATCCCTCAAAGTACTTAGGTGCTTCTTCCTCTAAGACAGTAGGAGCAAAGGGACGAAATTCTTCTCTGTGTTTTACAAACTTGTTTATGATATCCTTCATATCCTTGCGGGTGGGGTCAGCGAGGATGCTTCTGGCTCCCAAGGCCCGGGGACCGAACTCCATTCTTCCTTGAAACCATCCCACAATTTTCCCCTCTCTTAGTAACTGTGCAGTTTCCCTTTCCACATTCTTCATTTTTCTGTAGGGCAGTTTGCAGAGTTTAAGTTCCTCTTCTATCTCCCGGTTGGAGTAAGAGGGTCCCCAGAAGGCGTGTTCCATTACAAAACTTCTCTCTTTCCCCAGGATAGAATGATAGATGTAAAAGGCTGCTCCTATAGAGATTCCATCATCTGAAGCAGCAGGTTGAATATATAAATTTTGGAAGGGAGATTCTCTCTCAATTCTTCCATTCATTACCGAGTTAAGTCCTACACCTCCAGCAATGCACAGATTCTTACATTTGGTCTTTTTATACAGATACTCCAGTAGTTTCAATACGCTATCCTCAAGTACTTTCTGTAGACTGGAGGCAATATCCATATGCCTCTTCTGGATTTCTTCTCCTTTTCTTCGGGGAGGTCCGAATATTTTGATGAATTTATCCGAGACATATCCTAAGCGAGAGCCCGGTTTATAATGATAAATAAAGTAAGAAAGGTCAATCTTATAGTCTCCCTCATCGGTTACCTTTACAATTTTGGAGAACTCTTCATAATAAGTAGGTTCACCATAAGCAGCCAATCCCATGACCTTATACTCATCGTTAGCCCTCTGAAAACCCAGATAATCGGTTAACGCAGAGTAAACAACTCCCAAAGAATGAGGATACTCAATCTCCTTTATCTTTCTTATGGTCTTCCCTTCTCCTATTCCCAAGAAAGTGGTGCACATCTCACCGATGTAATCAATGGAGAAGAGGGCTGCCTTCTCGAAGGGAGAGACAAAGAAAGCACTGGCTGCATGCATGGGATGGTGAGGAAGAAAAAGGACTTTAGTTTTAGGAGATTTCTTAAGACTTCTGGTTTCAAAGATAAAAGTGGCATTATGATAAATCTCGTATAAGAGATAGGAAGCGGAGTAGAGAGGAGAACGGAAGAATTTTTTGATTCTATAAGGAACCCTTTTTCTCAATCTTAACCAGGGATTCATGTAAGTTCCGATGTAATCCAGATCCTCAAGCCTTATTCCCCCTTCCTTAAGACAGTACTGGATAGCTTTTATGGGTATCCCTCCCTCATGTTTCCTTCGGGTAAATCTCTCTTCCATAGCTGCTGCTACCAGTTTCCCATCTATGACCAGACAGGCTGCCGAGTCGTGGGAGTATCCTCCGATTCCCAGTATATTCATTTTCCTGAAATTTCACATAATAGAGTTTAGTTTACCATATTCTTAAAGGGTGGAGGAAGATTAAACTCCTAAGATTTTATTGAAGAAATTTATGAGAATTCTCCATTTTTTACTTTCTTTAATTTTAAGTAGATCTAAGGCGCCACAAATCTTGGCCTTAAAAGTGAACAAGTTGTCACTTCCTTCTATGCCTATCCTCTTGAGAAGGAAAGGGTGGGAGGGGTTAGTATTTTCTCCATAGAGGGAAGTGAGGGCAGAGAGATACCCTGCTTTTTGGATAATTTCTTTTATTTCCTCACTTATCTCTTCCTGGGTGCCGTAAGGGTAGGAGAAATGATAGACCTTCTCTTTGAGAACTTCTTCTATCCTTTTTTTAGATTCCTCCACCTCTCTTTTTATCTCTGGAGTTTTAAGCAGGGAGAGTCTACGATGGGAAAGTCCATGGGACCCAAAGCCTATTCCTCCTTTCCTCATCTCTTTTATCTCTTCCCAAGTCAGTAATTTATTTGCAGAGGGGAGGTCTTTCCTATCGTGAGGAAGGATTCTCTCCGAATCTATATACTCTACGGTTAAGAAAATGGTGGCTGGAAAGTTAAATTTTTGCAGGATGGGATAAGCAAAGAGGAAATTATCCTGGTAACCGTCATCAAAGGTAAGGATTATTGAGCCAGGGGAGTATTTTCCCTGAATAAACTCATCCAGAGAGATGACTCTATAGTGTTCCTTCAGGAAGCGCATTTGTTTATAAAAACAATGAGGTAAAACATTTACCTCGTGCTTCCTTAAAGGATTCACACTGTGGTAGTAAAGTATACGTACTCCTTCTTTTCTCCTCCGGTGAAGTCCCAAAGAGTAACCCAAGAAGGAGAGAAGAATTAGGATTATTCGTTTAAGAATTACCTTTAGAAAACTCATCCTAAGTCACTCTGCGGGAGAAGAGCCATCCCCATATAAAACCCAAAACATAGGAGAGGAGTGCCAGGAGTTTTAAGATTTGGAGTTTAGCCAGGGCCTGGATTATCCTTAAAGGAAATCTCAGCATACGGAAGAGGAAACTTCTTTTCTCAGTAAATCCTTCATCTTTCAGCCTCTCATCAGTCTCGAAAACCAGATGAGGAAAGAATTTCTGAGCATAGGCTGAACCCATCCCATTCCTAAAAAAAAGACGGAGAAATCCAAAGAGATGGGAGGGAAGGGGATGATAGACAGGAGAATGGGGAGCCAAAACTATCCGATAACCTCTTTCCCGGAGTCTATGACGGAGGTCTGGGTCTAATCCTCTTATTAACTCCTCTCTCTCACCCCCCACTTCCCAGAAAATTTCTTTTTTCATAGCACAACAGCCATGACAAGCCATATCCGAGTTAGTGATTTCTTTTACTACAGGGACAGAGAACCTGGGGAATTGTTTGCTCACCCATTTCTGGAAAGAGGAGGCATGAGGAGGGATAGTGATAGAGGCTCCTGCCATTCCAATTTTTTCATCTTTCTTTAAAGTGTAAACTAAATTCTCTATCACTCTTTCATTACCCAAAGAAGAGTCGTCGTCCATAATAATCAGAATCTCTCCCTTTGCCTTTTTAGCCCCTTTATTTATGGCTTTACCCTGAGGGAAAACCCCCTTGATTACAATTATCTCTAAATC
>CAZSGC010000052.1:0-10198 GCA_964606225.1 uncultured bacterium
TGAGCTGCTGATGGGGGTCGAACCCATGACCTCGTCCTTACCAAGGACGCGCTCTTACCGCCTGAGCTACAGCAGCAGAGCGGGAAACGGGACTCGAACCCGCAACCCTCGGCTTGGAAGGCCGATGCTCTACCATTGAGCTATTCCCGCGTGGAGGGGGGAGGATTCGAACCTCCGAAGGCAACGCCAGCAGATTTACAGTCTGCCCCCTTTGTCCACTTGGGTACCCCTCCGGAGCTGGTGGCCCGATTCGAACGGGCGACCTGAGGTTTACAAGACCCCTGCTCTACCACTGAGCTACACCAGCCTTTATTAAATTATAGCAAAAAAGTACTCAAGGTCAATACTTTCTCTAACCAATTTTTCCACCACTTCCGGAAGAATCTGGGCTACTTCAGAAGCCAAGAGCCCCCTCTCTCCTCTCCTCCTCCGTAAGTAATCCCCTGCCAGACCATGCAGGAAAACTCCTAGAAGGAGGCTATCCTTGGGTGAATATCCTTGAGCCAGGTATCCAGCAATCATACCTGTAAGCACATCCCCCATTCCTCCAGAAGCCATTCCCGGGTTCCCAGTGGGATTGATATAAACTTCGCCCTCTGGGGTGGATATTACCGACCGCGCTCCCTTAAGCACCAGATACACTCCAAAAGTGGTAGCCATTTCTTGAGCAATACCGATCCTTTCTTTCGCCACTATTTCCTTATCTTTACCACTCAGTCTGGCCATCTCTCCAGGATGAGGAGTGAGAATAGTGGGAGATTTTCTTTTTTTAAGGAGAGAAAGGTTCTCTTTAAGATGGGTAAGAGCATCCGCATCTATAATCATAGGTTTATCTATCTCTTCCGCTATCTTCAGAACCAATTTTCCTGTCTCCTGATGAAGGGAAATTCCCGGACCTATAGCCAGACAGGTGATTCTTTGAGAAAACTCTTTGATTTGGGGGAAAGCCTTCAGAGATAAAGAACCAACATCCGTCTCCGGTAAAGGCTTAGGCATTGCCTCCCCTAATCGGGAGGATACTATGGAGTAGATAGAGGAAGGAAGTCCTAAGGAGACTAAACCTGCCCCTGAGTAAAGAGCACCGAGAGTAGCCAGATAAGGAGCACCGGTGAAACCTACCGAACCTGCTAATATAAACACATGACCATAAGTCCCTTTATGAGTATCAGGCTTACGGGGAATTAAAAGGTTCTTTATATATTCCTCTTCCAAAAGATTGACCTTTATGGTTGAGGAATTTAGGAAAGAGGGAGGAAAACCAATGCGGGCTACCAAAAGTTTACCTACAAACTCTGCTCCAGGGAATACTACTTGTTCTTTCTTGGGTAACCCCATAGTTACAGTAACATCTGCTTTTACAGTGTTCTTTAAATTAGGAGTTATTCCCTCCCCTAAACCAGAAGGAGTATCTACTGAGACTACGGGGAGTGAAGAGGAATTAATCAATTCTATTATCTCTCTTATCTTCCCTCTGGCTTCTCCTTTAAGCCCTGTCCCTAATAAAGCATCTACTACCAATTCTGTATCTTTAAGAATTCCCTCATCAACCGATTTTAAGATACTTACGGGAAATTTAAGTTTTTCCAGGATTCCCAAGTTATGCTTGGCATCCGGGGAAAGTTTTTCTCTTTCCGTAAGATAAACTTTTACCTTTTTCCCCTCGAAGTGAAGATGCCTGGCACAGACAAGACCATCTCCTCCATTGTTGCCTGGGCCACAAAAGATGGTTATCCTATCTACTCCTGGGAAGAACCTTGCTATAGCCTCAGCCACCTTTCTTCCCGCATTTTCCATCAAGACCAAACTGGGTATTCCCAAGCCTTCAATTGCCTTCTTATCAATTTCTTTCATTTCAGAAGAACTTACTACTTTCATCTCTTCCTCCAGGAAAATAGTTTAGCAAAAAAAGGCTCAAATTTCAGGGGAAGGAGGTTTTAATTTACTCTTCTCTCCCTTTACACCTTTTAAGAAGAGAAGGTTTTTTCTCCCTTTCCTTCTCCATATTAGAGTTCCTGCACCACCTATCAAAAGTATCATCCCTAAACTTTGCAGTGTCTCCATCCTTTCTTTAAGAAAAAAATACCCTAAGAGTATGCTCCATCCTGGAATCAGAAGTAAAAGAGACCTTACTATCCATACAGGAAGATGACGCAAGGAGTAGTAATAGGTTATATAAAGGAAGACATCGCACACTCCCATGAGAAATAATACTAAGGGAAGAAAAGGAGTAAATTCTCCTTTTACACCTACCCATTTTACCCCCCATAGAAAGAAGAGAGCATAAAAGAGGGTGGCAAATAGATTATTATAAAAAGCAATAGTTTCATCAGGAAGAGAAGATAGTTTCAATTTTATTATAAAAGCATTGCAGGTGATAAAGAAGGCGCTGAGTATAAACATTAGGTCTCCCCAACCCTGCAGGCGAAAATTCAAAAGATTTTCCTTCATAACCAATAATGCTCCCCCTACCATCAATAAAAGAGATAGCCAATCTCCGGGATGAAATTTTTCTTTAAGGAAGAAATAACTGAAGAGAATTATAAATACTATATCCATCCGAAGAAGAACAGAGCCGTTTATAGCGGTAGAAAATTTAAGGCCCAGAAAAGAAGAGGCATCCAGAAGAAAAGCAAAAAAGCCCACCAGGAAAAGGAGTCCTCCTTTACCCTGCATATAAAAAAAATTACCCTTCTTTCTGCCTTTCCAAATCCACATAATCAGTCCTATAACCGCTATGGAACGAGAGAATAAACCTACCGCCATAAGAGGGAGATACTGAACTGCAAAACGGGAGAGAACAATATAAAGTGCCCAGATAAAAGATAAAAATATATTTACCGCATAGGGAGATAAAAAAACCATTTATTCCTTCTTTGGGGAGAAAAAAAATATCATAATCATCTCGAAATTTCTACTATTTCTTAAGGGTTAGCCAGAGATGCTGGTTTCGTAAGAACTCTTTACTCTACTTTTGTTATAATAGAGAAAAATTGATCGATGGAAAGAAGCGGTGATTGGTTAAGACAGGCACAGAGAGATTTACAGCATGCAGAAAATTCCTTAAAGTTTGCAGACTTTGAATGGGTATGCTTCTCTTCTCAACAGGCTGCTGAGAAGGCATTAAAATCTGTGTATGAAAAAGATAACTTGGAGGCAAGAGGACATTCTATTCTTGGGCTTTTACAAGGTTTAGCCTCCTATTACAAGATACCGAAAGAATTCTTTTCCTATGCCAGAATACTTACCAGATATTACATAGAGACCAGGTACCCTAATGGATTTCCTGAAGGTGCACCCTGTGATTTTTTCGACCGAGAAATGGCTGAGGAGGCCATAGATGCTGCAAAAAAAATTCTGGAATGGTGTAGAGATATTATCCTTAAATAAAAATCTCCTAAAGAAAAAATTGAAGGAAATATCTTCCAAAATTAAAAAAAACAAAAATGTGAAAGAGGTAATTCTTTTTGGTTCTTTTCACACCAACCACTATACTCCCTATAGTGACTTAGATATTGCTATTGTGGTGGGGGAATCGAAAGAGAATTTTTTAAAGAGAAAAGACAAATTTATAGATTATTTCAGTGAGATTCCCTTAGATGTGAATATTCTTGTTTATACGGAAAAAGAGATAGAAAAATTACGTAAGGAGAAAAATCGGTTTATAGAAAACATTTTAGGAGGAGAAAGGTTATAACTGATTTGCCTTTAAAGGTAGAAATGAAAAAGGAAACCATGAGTCCACGGGAAAGATAGCTGGCCATCATCATTCTTGACCTTATAGGCTCAAGAGAAGGAGGAAATTCACACTGCATTTATCAAGGAAAGCATTTCTTTAACTGCTTTTTCCAAACCTACAAATACTGCTCGAGAAATTATGGAGTGACCGATGTTCAACTCTTTTACAAAGGGAAGAGCAGCCACAGGCTGGACATTGGAATAATTAAGTCCATGTCCAGCATGAACTTCCATTCCCAGTCTATTAGCCAGAATAGCGCTTTCTTTCAACTTCTTTAATTCTTCTTCTCTCTGGCTTTCCTTTGCATTGGCATAGTCTCCCGTATGGAGTTCCACACTATCTGCCTCCACTTCCTTAGAGGACTCCACCTGAAGAGGCTCCGGATCTATAAAGAGAGAGACCTTTATTCCGGCTTCTTTAAGAGAAACAATAAAATCCTTTAATTTATCCTTAAGCCGGGCTACATCCAGACCACCCTCAGTAGTTACCTCCTCTCTTCTTTCCGGGACCAGGGTTGCCTGATGAGGTTTAACCTCTAAAGCAATTTTTAATATTTCCTCTGTAGGTGCCATCTCCAAATTAAATTTCACATGGATAATTTCTTTAATCAATTTAATATCTCTTTCTTTTATATGTCTCCTATCCTCTCGAAGATGAGCCACAATACTATGAGCCCCGGCTATCTCACAGATTACTGCTGCTTCCACTGGATCAGGAAGGTCTATTCTCCTCGCTTCTCTTAGAGTAGCCACATGGTCAACATTTACTCCTAAAAACTTCATTTTATCTCCCTTTTAGAAAGAAGAGGGGATATATTAACTTTTACATGACTCGGCTTTAGACTCATCAGAGTGACCTCGGCAGGCAAACGTGAAGATACAGGGAGGTCATACTCTCCTTCTCTTAAGCCAGCCACATCAACAAAAAGTATAATATCCTCCTTACTTACTTTATTTATCAAACTACTTTCTCCCTTAATTACTAAAGAGGCATAGGAAGGAACTAACTCTATCTTCAGTAAAGGGCGTGGTTCGGTTAATACTCTGATTTTAACGCGAGAAAAACTCTTTTCTGAGAGCATAGGTGAAGAAACTTTCTTCTGTCCAGTGACAGAAAACCATATAATTAAAGAGAGAAAGAAGGATAAAAGTTTTAGCCACCAATTGGAAACCAACCACCTTATATACTTATCCACTCCTTCTCCTTCCTCCTTGAGCAAGTAGAATTTCTCTTAATTTTTCTCTTAAAGTTATTCCATCCAATCCCTGTTCTAATTTCCCCTGAAAAGCAAGTGAAATTTTTCCCGTCTCCTCTGAGATTACTATCACCACTGCATCCGTCTCCCGGGAAAGATTAAGGGCTGCTCTGTGACGGGCTCCCATGCCTTTTAAATTATCCATCTCCTCCGGAACAGGGAGGATACAGTTTGCGGACATTATTCTTTCCTCTTCTATAATGACCGCACCATCATGAAGAGGACTGGTAGGAGTAAAGATAGTGGTTATTAACTCTGAAGATATATAAGAATCTATCATTACTCCGCTCTCCATATAATCTCTAAGTCCCATCTCCCTTCCTACTACCAAAATTGCCCCATGACGATTACGGGACAGGTAATTACTGGCCTTCACTATCTCATCTATAACTTCTTCTCTTACCCCCAGTGCAGTAAAAGGGTTTCTTCCTAATCTGGCCAATCCTCTTCTTAACTCAGGCTGAAATACTATGAGAAGAGCAATCACCCAGATGGCAAATAGATTCATAACTAACCAAGATATGGTCTGCAGTTTCAGGATTTGGGCTAAGAAACCAGAGAAGAGAATAATCAAGAGTCCATAGAAAACTTGCAGAGCTCTCCTCCCCTGGATGAAGAGAAGAACCCGGTAGATTATGAAACTCAAGATGAAAACCTCTATTCCATCTCTTACAGAGAACTTTCCTAAGATATTTTTCCACATTTTTAGACAGAATGAATCCTCTCCAGCACCTCCAGAACCTCTCGAGCAGGTCTTACATCGTGTACTCTTACCATATCCACTCCTTCCCAGAAAGCATGGGCTACCGTAGCCAGAGTTCCATAGAGCCTCTCTTCTGGAGGCAAGTTAAGAATCATTCCGATAAAAGACTTACGAGAAGGACCTATCAGTACCGGTCTTCCCAAGGATTTTAATTTTTTGAGGTTTTTAAGTATCAAAAGGTTATGCTCCAAAGTCTTCCCAAATCCTATTCCTGGATCTATCCAGATTTTTTCTTCGGGTATACCTTTTTTCACTGCGTAATCTATTCTTTCCTCAAAGAAATCCATTATTTCCTTAATCACATCTTCATAATAAGGATTTTCCTGCATATCCTTAGGTGTACCTTTCATATGCATGAGTATGACTTCTACTCCATAATCTCTGGCCACCTCAGCCATATTTTCATCCCCTCTTAGAGCGGTAACATCATTAAGAATTTTCACTCCTTTCTTAAAACAGGCGGAGGCTACCGAAGAACGGAAGGTATCTATGGAGAGGGGAACTTTTACTCTCTCCACCAGCCTCTCTATTACCGGAAGAACCCTTCTTACCTCTTCCTCTTCTCCAGGTGCTACAGAACCAGGGCGTGTAGAGACTCCTCCCACATCGATCACATCCACTCCTTCCTCAACCATCTCCTCCGCTCTCCTTATGGCCAGAGAAGGCTCAAAGAACCTTCCTCCATCATAAAAAGAGTCAGGAGTGACGTTCAAAATTCCCATCACCTTTACTCGGGAACAACCTGCAAGCATTTAAGAGGATTTCTTTTTTTCTTTACCTCGCTGGATATCTTTCTTCTTGCCCAGTATTTCCACAATCTCCTTTTCTTCTAAAACCTCACTTTCTATAAGGCGAGTAGCCAGTCTTTTCACCTTCTCTTTATTTTTTCTGATTATCTCCTCCGCTTTCTTAAAACATTCCTCCACTATTCTCCTTACCTCTGCATCAATTTCCGAGGCAACTGCCTCGCTGTAATTCCTTTCCTTTACCAAATCTCTGCCTAAGAAAACCTGCTCTTCCTTTCTTCCCAAAGTTACCGGACCCAGCCTTTCACTCATTCCATAATCGCAGACCATCTTCTGTACAATCTCTGTAGCCACTTTAAGGTCGTTATGGGCTCCGGTAGTGAATTCATTAAAGAAAACCTTCTCTGCAGCCCTTCCTCCTAAGAGCACAGTCACTTTCTCTTCTAACTCTGTTTTGGTTAGAAGGTATCTATCCTCTAAAGGAAGTTGCATAGTATACCCCAAAGCCGCCACACCACGCGGGATGATGGAGACTTTATGAACGGGGTCGGTATGGGGAAGCAAATGAGCCAGAAGAGCATGGCCTGCTTCGTGGTAGGCTACCAGTTCCTTTTCATATTCACTTATTACCCTGCTCTTTCTCTCAGGTCCTGCCATTACTCGTTCAATTGCCTCTTCTAATTCCTCCATACTTACAGCCTTCTTTCCCCTTCGGGCAGCTAAAAGAGCAGCCTCATTAACCAGATTAGCCAAGTCTGCTCCAGAGAAGCCAGGAGTTTGTTTAGCAATTACGGTAAGGTCCACTTTTTTGTCAAGTTTAATTTTGCGAGTGTGGACTTTTAAAATAGCCTCTCTTCCTTTGATATCCGGTTTATCAATTACAATCTGGCGGTCAAACCTTCCTGGTCTTAAAAGAGCAGGGTCTAAAACATCCGGTCGGTTGGTAGCAGCAATGACAATAATACCTTCTTTGGTATCAAAACCATCCATCTCTACCAGGAGTTGGTTAAGTGTCTGTTCCCTCTCGTCATGCCCCCCTCCCAATCCAGCAAATCTCTGTCTTCCCACTGCATCTATTTCATCTATAAAGACCAGACACGGAGAATGTTTCTTAGCCTGCTCAAAAAGGTCTCTTACTCTGGCTGCTCCTACTCCCACAAACATCTCTACGAAGTCTGAACCACTTATGGAGAAGAAGGGAACTTTTGCCTCACCGGCTACAGCCTTGGCCAGAAGAGTCTTCCCCGTCCCCGGAGGTCCTACCAGAAGCACTCCCTTGGGAATTTTACCCCCCAGTTTTTGAAACCTTTGGGGATCTTTCAAAAACTCTATTATCTCTACCAGTTCTTCCTTTGCCTCATCTACACCAGCTACATCTTCAAAAGTCACCTTAGGACGATCTTGAATTATTAACTTGGCTCTGCTTTTGGCAAAGGAGAGGGCTCTGCTCCCTCCTGCCTGAACTTGCCGATAAATGAAGAACCACAGGAAGAACATAATAAAGATAAAGGGAATTACAGAGACCAGAATTTGTCTCCAAATGTTTTCCAGAGGCTTGGCTACTATATTCACTTTTTTCTCTCTTAAGATTTTAACTAAGTCCGGGTCGTCAGGAGCGTAAGTAAGAAAAGTATCCCCACTTTTAAGAACTCCTCTTATATGGTTCTCCATTAGGATTACTTCCTCAACCTTCCCTTCTTCCACCAGAGAAAGAAATTGAGAGTAAGATATTCGGGAAGGAACTTTTTTTACATTGGAGATAAGATTCATAAAACCAAAAATGAGAATACCCAGAAAGATCCAGAAAAAGAGAGCCTTTATAATTTCCTGGGTTTGATTTTTTTTCTCTTTCATAAGTTTATTTTACCATATATGAGAAATGTTTTTTAAAAGACCTCCTCTACCCATAAAGAGAGAATAACCTTAGTATCTTCCTTTATACGGTAAAGATGATTTATCTCTTTTTCCACTACCCAAAGGATATCTCTCCCGGAGACCACTAAAGGACATCTTTCTCTTTCCCGGAAGGGAACTTTCTTCTCTATAAAAAAATCTTTGAGTTTCTTTTCTCCAGGACTCCCCAGAGGATAGAATCTATCCCCCTTTCTCCGATTTCTCACCTTTAAAGGGAGTTTGAGGTTTTCTCCATCCAGAAAGACCCTTAAAGGGGAGGAAAAGTTCACCTCTTCTTTCTTCACCCAATCTGCTCTTACAAACTTTTGAAGTTCTTTGATATAAACGCTTCCAGGTATATTTAAAGAATACTCATAGGGAAGAATTTCATCCGTAGGAGTAGTAATTATAATCCATTCGTATTCTTTTCTTATCTCTATCCCTGGAAGAAGTTGTTTTATTACATTAGGTCGGGAAGTATTAAGGATTTTTCCTATCTCCTCTCCATGAGAATAGGTAAAACCTTTGATATCTCCCTTTATCTCTTTTATAACCTCCCTGAATAGTCGATTTTTTAAAGAAAGAGGCAAACTCCTGAGAAGAGATAAAGAGAACCTAAACTCTCCCTCTTTACCTCCTTTCTTTATAAACCTTCGGGCTTCTTTGATCAGATACTCTTCATCCTCAGATAAGAGTTGAGAAAGCCTCCAGATATTTTCCCGAAAGTGGGGACATATTCTTTCTATTAAAGGAATTAACTCCCACCGGATCCTGTTTCTCAGTATTCTTCTGTCCCAGTTAGAGGAGTCTATACAAGGTTCTAAGTTATTCTCCTTAAGATAGGCTTCTATCTCCTTGCGGGTAATCAGAAGCAGAGGACGGATGATAGTCACTCCCACAGGTGTTTCTCTGCAAAACCTCATTCCTGCTAAACCACCTGGGCCACTACCGCGAAAAAGACGAAGGAGAACAGTCTCCACCTGGTCATCCAAATGATGACCGAGAGCAATTTTCTTAATTCCCTCTTTCTGGGCTACCTGAATAAGAAAATCATACCTAATTCTTCGTGCTGCTTCTTCTAAGGACTCCCCTTTTTTCTTGAGTTTCCTTACTTCCCTCCTTTCTAAAAAGAGGGGAAGTTTCCATTTTTGAGCGTATTCCTTTACTTTCTCCTCGTCTTGAAAGGACTCCTTACCTCTTAAGAGATGATTTAGATGCCCCATATAAATCTTTAACTTAAAAGGAAGGTTCTTCAAAACATGAAGAAGAGTAAGAGAATCCGGTCCTCCAGAAAATCCCACCAGAACTTTTTCTCCCTCCTCCAGTAATCCATGTTCTCTTATGATTTTCTCTACTTTTTCTTCAAGCATTCTTTACCTCTTCTCTCTTTTGTCTCTTTAATTATAGCCTCTTGTAAAATCTGAAAAATCTCTTTTTCCTCCCGGGCTTCTCTTAACTTTCTTCTTACCCCTTCTTTCATCATAATTTTAGCAATACCAGCCAGTATAAGAGTCTGCAGTTCTATCTCCTTTTGCGGAGATATTACCAAGAAAACAAAATTTACAGGTAAGCCGTCTCGAGAATCCCAATCCACTCCTGTAATGGACCTGCCAAAGGCAATTATGGGCTCACTAATTTCCCTTAATCGGGCGTGAGGTAAGGCTACTCCTTTTTCCAAACCTGTACTCATAGCCTCTTCTCTCCTTATAACCTCTTCCTTCACCCTATTTAGAGAAAGAGAAGGTTTAACCTGGACGAGCTTCTGGCAGAGTTCGGTGATTATTTGATGCGGTGTTTCACCTACC
>CAZSGC010000053.1:0-10161 GCA_964606225.1 uncultured bacterium
GATAAACCAGAGGACGGGAAAAAGAAGGAAGTTCTATCCTTCCTTCTTTTTCCCGAGCTACTATCAGACGCTCCACTCCTGCCGCAAAACCACAGGCAGGGATGGAAGGACCGCCCAGTTCCTCCACCAGATGGTCGTATCTCCCTCCAGCCAGGAGTGTCTTCTGCGCACCCAGGAGGGGAAATTCCATCTCAAAAGTGGTGCGAGTGTAATAATCCAGCCCTCTCACCAGACTGGGATGTAACTGGAAGGGGACTGCAAGTTCTTTAAGAAATCCCTTCACCTCTTCCAGATGGAGCCGACAATCTTCACAGAGGGAATCCAGAAGAGAAGGAAGAGAGGAAACCACCTTCTGACACTCCTTAACCTTACAGTCAAATACTCTTAAAGGGTTTACTTTCATTCTTCTCCGGCAGTCCTTACATAAGAGATTTTCTTTACTTCTCAAAATCTTTAAGATTTTTTCCTTAAAAGATTCTCTATCTTTCCGGCAACCTACACTTCCCAGCCATATTTTGAAATTCTTTATTCCCAGACTCCTCAAAAACAGATACCCTAAATAGATTATCTCTGCATCAGTAGCAGGATGGGAGGAACCCAGCACCTCCACTCCCACCTGATGAAACTCCCTTTCTCTTCCTGCCTGAGGTCTCTCGTAACGGTAAAAGGAGCCGATATAGTAAAATCGGCTCATACTTTCTTGCTTATAGATTTCTTTCTCCAAGTAGGCTCTCACCACCGGTGCAGTTCCTTCCGGTCTTAAGGAGATATTCCTCCCCTTTTTATCCTGGAAGGAAAACATCTCTTTCTCCACAATATCGGTACTTTCTCCTATACTTCTTACAAAGAGCCCGGTCTCCTCTATTAGAGGTGTTCTTACTTCCCGGAAGGCAAAGGTCTGAAAAAGTTTTCTGGCCTTCTCCTCTATGAGATGAAATTCCTCTGCTTCTTTACCTATACGGTCTCTTGTCCCTCGTAAGGATTTATACATGGAAAAAATTAGAAAATTAAAGCAGTTACAGTTTTAGCAATGAGGGCCAGGGCAATAGCTGCCATACCAATCAATCCCATACCGCATGCATATCCTGCCAGGATAATGGGAGTATAGCGCCTCCAGGTTTCTTCCCCTATCCTCTTAGCGAAGAAATATCTTCCCAAAAGAGCTCCCACCAGCATGGGTAAGGCGTAATGAGGAAGTAAAGAGACCCCTCCCACAATACCATAAAAGGTAGGGATAGGAATACGTAAGATACTTATAAGGAAATAAAGGGCCAGACCTATACCACAACTTAAAATCATGTATTTAATTTTTAAGGCTCCCAGCATCCATTTAGCCCCTCCGGGTAAAGTAGCAGTAGCCCAGAGGGATTTGAATATGGCAGACATAGGCCACATTTTCTGAACATAAGGATAGGTAGAGGAAGGGATGGGACCCATTCTCCAGATAATTTCCCAGAAGAGAAAAGAACAGAGAAGCATAACTCCTAAAGCAGTGAACTCTGCCTTTACCCAAGAAGGGAAACGAGTCCTGGTTAAATGTAATTCCTGAAATCTCTGAGTCACCCATCCATGGTTAAAGTAAGGGACTGGAGCAAACCAGATATCTGCTCCTTTATATCCGGAAAGGATGAAAGTGCCTTCCCTTACCATAGGGAAACTTATACCCGTAGCCACTCCTGTAATCCCAAACATACGTGCGGAGATAAAGGAGAGGAGAGGAGTGAAGACAAAGCCAAAAAGTATAAAAATCCATAAAGGAAATCGAGGTACTAATTTATGACAGATGATAATATAGAGAGTGGTAGAGACAAGCCATACCAGAAGGGATAGCCAGAC
Source organism: uncultured bacterium (assembly GCA_964606225.1). Classification (GTDB taxonomy): domain Bacteria; phylum CAIJMQ01; class CAIJMQ01; order JAADFP01; family CAZSGC01; genus CAZSGC01. The sequence goes on from CAZSGC010000053.1 coordinate 1,837, forward strand.
AGGGAAATCTCCTCTTCCCTCCTTGGAGAGAGGTTCTAAAGAAGCAGACCCTTTGGGCTTCTTGACAAAGGTGGTTATCACTCTCCACATTCCCACCAACCCCACTACCACTCCTAATCCGATGGATACAGAAATCCACACATCCATCATGGTAGTGACGTTGGCAGGGATGGCTGTCATCCCTGGACGCCAGTGCTGGATAATGCCTCTCTTGTAAAGGATGGGATTCATAACAAACTGGGCTCCCACAGACCCAATGAAGGTTCCTATCACCACCCAGAAAGGCAAAACAAAACCTACCAGAAGGGTGCCCAGGTCAGTAACAAAACCTATTATGGAAGAAGGAAGGAAGGAGCCAACTTCATCAGTAGCATCCAGCCAGGGAATGGGAATTAGCATCAAGGGTTTAGCCATCATAAGTCCGGTAAAGGTGGGTATCACTACATAGAACAACCCAAAGATTATCCCTATCATGGCGGAGATGGAAAAGATTCTCCATCGCCAGGTTTCTCTCTTAGCACTGCTTTCTGCCAAGGCTGTAGCTCCTTCTGCCGCTACCGGAGCCATGGGGAAGGGTAGCCTTTCTACATCGCTGGCTAACTTATAGAAAAGGTACCCCAATCCAAAGTAATTCACCCGGAAAAGGATATGATGACCTATGAGTAGAGCAATGGGAATAAGCCAGTCTCTGTGGAGAAAAGTCCTTTTCATAAGCGCCTGAGAATCTGCGGGAGGAACTACCCAGGTAGGGATCTTATCCGCTAAGCCAAAGGCTTTCGCATAAGGTGACTGTTTTAAATACTGCTGCCATATCTTCTCTGCAAAGGCACCTCCTTGAAGGGTTAGAGAAGCAGTTCCCATGATCAAACCCGGAGCGACGAGACTGGCTGCTAAGACATAAATTATATAAATCTCCTGTCTTCTGAGTTCTACCAGAGATCTTTTGGCTATCTCCACGAATAAGATAATGGTAACCCACTGAGCAGCGCCTCCAATTCCAGCACCTGTAATAAGCCCCAGGTATATGGCTCCGGGTAGCATAACAAATCCGATAAATAAGGCTGCCAGAACAGTCTTGACATTGAACCCCTCCTGAAAGGGTTCTTTCTCCCATATCTTCTCTACAGTCCTTTCTTTATCACTCATTCTTTTCTTCCCTCTTTAGAATCTCTTCCCCTTCCTTTCTATACTCTTCTTTAACTCTGGGACTTAGAGTCCTCCATACCAAGAACTGTTTCCTTAAGGTATCCAGAAACCTTCGGTTGACTCTCTTCCAAGCACCTATCTCTCCTCCTTTTCTCTCCAGAGTTACCCGGATAAGGTAGATTCCATATTCTCCTGTAGGGATGGCTTTAAGATGGGTATACTGACTCACTCCTAAATCAAAGGGAGCCAGATGTACCAGCATCTCTATGGAGTAACCCTTCTCTCCTTTCATTTCAAAAGAAGTAAATTTTACTCCCGAGGTGTAGAAAGTCCCCACTGACTCTTCCGCATAGGAAGAGAAGTAGTTTCGGAAAAACACATACAACCCTAAGATTTCTCTACCGCTTATAGTGAAAGGAAAATCAAACTCCCAGATATCTCCCTGAGGCTCAGGAAGAACCCACCTTCGGGTCACATCTGGAACCGACATCTGAGCAGCCTTGCGGGCAGGATAAATAGTGGAGAGAATCACTACTGCCATCACCAGCAGAGTGGAAGATACTGCTGATAAAGAGGAGTAGTTAAGAGTGAGTCCAGCTAAAAATCCTATAGTGGTCATTACCTTGGCTATAACCTGTCCCAAGAGATACCCTGCCACTGCGCCCAAGACAGCGTAAACGGAGGCTTCGGCAATGAAGAGAGCAGCAATATGAACAGGAGCCAGTCCCACGGAGGAATAGGTCCCTATCTCTTTTATCCTCTCATATACTGAACCCAGCATAGTGTTTAGAACGATAAGAGAAGCAATTAGTATGGGTATTACAAGATTCCCTATTCCTGAAAAAGAGGTTAGTCCTACAGCGCTATAAACCCATACCTTATCCTTCACCCCCGTAAATATAGTTATCCCCAATCGAGAAACAAAATCTTCTGCTTCCTTGATGATGTTGGTCCCCTTAGGAAACTTTACCGCTACAGACTGGAGAGTGCCTCCATTCTCCATAACAAACTCATAAGGGACTATAGGGATAGTAGAGACTTCCATGTGGGTGAAGGACTCAAGAATCCCTTTCCCTCCTACTCCTGCCCGGACTGTCTTCTCCTCTTCTAACCGCTTTAAAGTTTTTGCCCCCAGCATGGTGAAGTTAACGGGAGTGATCCTCTCATCATCCAGATCCTTTAAATCCTTTATTTTCTCTGAATCCAGGATTCCAATCACCGTGAGTTCTTTCCCCATCACCCTTACCTTTGCCTTACCCACCTCTTCCTCTTTTATATTCAGAAGTTCTGCCATCTCTCTGGGGAGGATTATAGCCTCCTCATCTTTTTCTTTAAACCATCTTCCCTTACTAAGATACTTATCCAGATGGGTAATCTGTGCTTCTTCTGGAGTCATACCCAGAAGTCCCATAGCAAAGGTCCTCTCCTCTCCCCTCCTTATCTTAATAAAGGTTTGACTCTCAATGTGAGGACAGATGAACCAGGCACGGGGAGCCAGTGTGGCTCTACCTCTAAACTCATTCTCAATATGGTAAAGAGCAGGCTCTTCAATGGGATTCCATACTCTATCCCTTATCAATAGCCCTTGGTATAAGGGCTTGTTGGGTCTCAAGATCTTATTAAAACGGAGGTAAGTCTTAACTGAGGTAAAGGAGAGAACGGTAAAGGTAAGAAGGATCAAAGTTACAGAGGTAAGAAAGGTCCTCACTTTCCTCCTCTTCATATTGGATACTCCTAAAGCAAAAGCAGCAGCAGTAGCACTTATTCTCCCCACATCCACCTCGTAAATCTTGGCTCTTTCCCTCTTCATCTGCTGCATCTGCTCTTCAAATTTCCCACTTATAAGAGATACTACAATTACCGAGAGGGCAAGGAGGATAAAGGAGAGAAGAATAACCTCTGGTGCATTAGCCAGTTTGAAGGCAGGATGAACCATTCTCATTATCCAGTAGATAACTATAAAGATACCGAATATACCTATCAATTGCCTCTTAATATCAGGGAATCCAAAGACTAACCTCTCCGCAAAATAGGCAAAAGGAAGAAGAACCGCTAAGTAGAAAATTATTCCCTTAATCACATCATTAGAGGTAGCCTTAACATCAGGATAGGCACGAGATTCAATAGCCAAGGCTCGCCTGGAAAAATGCATGAAGTCTCCCCAGGCCTTATGTTTTAAAGCCTCCGTAGCCTTATCCAAGAACTCTCTTGCTTTTCCATGTAAACTCTCCAGTCTCTTATTACTTATCCCATACTTTATCTGATTGCGTATACGATACTCATTAAGATAAAGCATGTCATGGGCACCCTGATAGGGGGTAAGAAGAATGCTCTTTACCTCATCGGCAGAAAATCCTATTCCCTCTGCCTCTTCTTTCTTGGTAAAGGAGAGAGAATTAAGGAGAAGATACCTCTTACCTAAGGGGCCTGAACTTCCTATAACCTTTAGGCGGGTATGAGGCTGAGCAAATACTGTAGCCACTGGTTCCACCCGGGAACTCCAGGACCATTTACGGGGTAATATCAGAGAATGACCATAAGCATAGGGGATACTGTTTCCCATATCAAAAACATCTAACCTGTCCAGAGCAATGAGAAAGGCAGGATCCATGAGGTCAAAAACATTTATGGATTTACAAGGGAAGAGGACTATCATATGTTCCTTCTCCATAAGGTCAATTCTCACTTTCATAGGGTAGTTCTCATTCCCATTCACTCCCAGGTCAGGTGCCAAGACTATTTCTCCAGTTAAAGGATCCAGATAAAAGCCCTGAAGGTAAACTTCATCAGAGAGCATTTCTTTAGTCCAGCCAGGAAAAATAGCATAACCTTTCTCATCTGTAAGTTCTAAGAAGAATCCCCTCACTCCCATATAATTCTTTTTTATACCCGTAGAAGAGGCATAGGCTATGGCTCCCTTCACCGGATCAGAGGGGACAAAGGAAGTGCGGGGATTGAAAGTAACCAGTTGGGCTTTGAGAGTCCTTATATCTTCCTTAAGTTCCATCTTAAACTCAGGAAAGAGATTTTTGTCATTTAAGGCAAGATGAAGAAGACCATTTAGAACCTTTATCTGCCTTAGGAGATGGTTTAAATTAAGTCTTCCCACAGTATCCAGAGGAGTGTCCACCAAAGAACGGCTATCGTTTATGGTAAAGAAAGTAAGGGAAGGAGTCCCTGTCCACAGAACTAACTGTCCATCCACCCTTACTTCTTCGGGAACTAAGGTATCCCAACTTATACCTCGTATGGGACTGATACCGTTGGTGAGAGTATTCTCGGGAGGATATCCTAAAACTTTACAGACTTCCTGATTGTACTTTTCAAATTTCTTCCCGAAAGGAGCAAAGAACTTCTGGAAATAGAACTCCCTGCTACCATGCCATATCCCCAGTTCATCCGAACCTGTGGAAAGGTCTAAACCAATGAAGAGTTTAGCCTCTATTGGCTCCTTAATTCGGGACTTAAAAGGCTCTTCTCTTCTCAGGTGTTGATGTATAAAGGTGTTAATTCCTTTCAGATACTGGAAATGAGCAGAAGTAGCCAGGAAAAGAATACTTCGGGCAGGTGGATTCTCTTTAAGAACTCTGGCTATCTGAAGAAGAGCCACTATTCCTGTGGCATTCTCCGCACCTGGAGAAAGAGAAGGGACTACGGAGATGGAATCGTAAAAGGAAGAGAGAATAATGGTCTCTTTCTTCAATTCTGGATCCGAACCTTCCAGAAAGCCTGTTATATTCCAGGTTGTAACCTTCTCCCAATGCATGCGGGCTTTAAGTTTTACTCTTAAAGTTTTCTCTTTAAGTCGCCTTATCAGATAAAGACCGTCCTCCCTGTTTATCCAGAAGCGGGGGATATCTAAGGGATGAGAAAGAAACTTCTTATCCGCCTGATACCGATGAGTATTCTCTGGCTCCAGGAAAATGATAGCCTGGGCTCCAAACATAGCCCATTCTATCCACCTATCCCCACAGTTGAAGTCAAGGAGTAAGATATTTCCCTTAATATCTTTACCCTCTAAGAAGGCATAGTCTCCCTTCCCTCCGTATAAGAGTTTCCCCTCTATCCCCTCCGGAGGTAGAGTAGAGGTTCTAACCAGGTTGGGCCAGAGAGAGTAAACTTTAAATTTCTTTTCTTCTCCTGCTATCCAGAGTTGGCCCCCTTTATCTACAGGGATAGTTACCTCAAACTCTTCCTTCTTTACATTTTTAAGGCCTAAGTTAAGAAAACGCTGGTATACGAAATCGGCTGCCTTCTTATTACCTGGGTAACCGGGGATCCTTGAACCCAGAGAAGAGAGATACTGAAGATCCTTTCTTATCTCCTCCTCTTTTACCTCTCCCCAGGAACTTTTTGCCCCTTCTTGGGCTAAAAGAGGAATAAAGAGCAAGACAAAAATCCAAGCCAAGAAAACTTTTCTTCCCATCCTTCCCTCCTCAAATCCAGAACACCACATGCTCCGTGACCCCTGTGATTAAGTCTATCACAAACCACAGCCCTGCTGCAAAATACTGACCAAGAATTAATCCTAAGAAAAATGGTCGGCTTCGGAAGTAAATGGTAGGTCCTCCATACCTTAAGATGAGGCTTTTAAGCATCCAGGCCAGAAAGATGGAAAACCATAACTTGTCCATGAGCCATACCGAACCTATAGCAAATCCAATGGGATGGAGAGGCCACCAGATAAATCTCTCCCTCATGAACATGAGGAGAAACATGATCCCTCCTCCCGTTAATTTAGCAATCCATCCGGTTAAATTTGGGGGAGTGGGATGAAGGATTTTATCCGCCAGGAAACGGTAAGGTGCCTGGGGCCCTCCGACAAAGTACCAACTGTTGAGGTTTATCCCTCCATACCGATATGCCAGATAAAAGTCTATGAGAATAGAGGTGGTAAAACTTGCTATTACCGCTACCAGCATGGACAAGAAGATAAGCCTTCTATTCCTTTTTATCCCCTCATAGACAATCTTAAGGGAGTTAGAAGCAGCAGACATTACATAGGTCCGAATATCTGCAGAATAAACGTAAGTTAAAGCCATGTTAGCCAATCCTTTGGTTCCAATAACACTTGTCCCCAGGGAAGAGATAGTCTGAGGAGTAGCAATTCCTGAGGCTACCAAAGTAGGGACTCCTCCTTCTATCACTACCCGGGTTACCCCTAAATAAATAGCAAAAGCCAGGAAGAAGTAGAATAGAGCAGGGAAAAGGGGTATCCCAGCAAATACCAGCCAGCAAATCATTACTATACTACCAATTACCGCCCCCCAGAAGGCTGTCCGATAAGAAATAATTCCTCCCTCTTCCTCTCCTCCCTTCAGAGCCTTCCGGAAAACCTCTTTCAAATGACTCCTGGCTATCCACAGACCGTATAGAGCATAAATGGTAATGGCACCTATTCCCACATGGTTAAATATGACATCCCGTGTCCCGTAAATCCCTAAGTTTTCTATGGAGGCTACTCCAGTGATATTGAAAATTCCCGAGACAATCTGAAAGAGAAGGGAGAAGAACCAGAGACTGAAAGAAACATTGAGATTGGTAAGGTATATAAATCCCAACACAGGGAAACTGAGTCGGAAGTGTATACTGCGGGTGCGCCGGAAAGCGGGTACATCTTTAACCAGAGAAATGCTGGGCATAATTTTAAGGTAGTAATGGAGGATAGAATCTAAACTACTTATAAACACAGGGATGAAGAAACCCAGCCACATGAGTTTGTTTTTATAAAAGGAAGTGAAGAGGCTATCCGGGGATTCCTTCTTGACCATCTCTAAGGGGAGATGGACTAAAGGGAAGATAAGTCTTTCTCTCTCAATCCATTGTTTGCTCAGGATAACGGGAATACATATCATTACCACAAAAAGAGAAAGTAGAAAGGGAGACCAAGCCAAAATGGGCGTTAACCAGGGTTTAAGGGGTAAAGGAGTATCTTTAGGAAGACCTTCAAAGAAACTCCTTACTGCTTCCTTATCCTGTACAAATAACCACTTATTAAGGTGAGGTAAAATTAACTCTCCCCACCTATTCTCTGGAGAGGCATAGTAATGAGGAGCACTTATAATGGGTAAAAATTGAGAACCCAATCCCATAGTGGTTACTGAACAGGCTAAAAGCAACATTATGTAGATTTGAAGTAACTCGGCGGAAGTAAGTTGCAAGGGTTTCCTTATAAGAGCCAGGAGGACATTCAATACCCCTACTATAAGGAAGAAAAGAAAAATTCCCGCCATAGGCATATGGTCTATAGCCATATAAGACCCATGTACTATATTGATACTATAGTGAGCCATTAAGGCGGCTATTCCACAAAAAATAATACCTATAAAGAATCCTCGCCAAGTAGCTCCCATATCTGTTCACTCCTTTTTTAAGATCTCAATTTTTCCCCAGGCTCCTGCACATCCGGGATTATTATTTAACTCCTGCATGAATTCCTGATAGGCTTTCTCCTCTTCTCCCTTCTTTTCGTAAACCAATCCTTTGAGATAATGAGCATGAGGAAAACCAGGATATCGGGAGAGTATTTTTTCTACTTCCCTTAAAGAATCCTCAAGTTTCTCCTCCTGGAGATAAAGAAGGGCTAAGTTAAATCTTATAAAAGGGTCTTCTGGATATTTTTTCAAGGCTTTAATATGGAACCTTATACCTTCTTCTCTCTTTCCTTCTATCAGGTAGGTAATTCCTATCTTCCTCAAGGTCTTTAACTCAGTAGAAGGGGTAGAGGCTCTCTCCCAACTTTCAATGGCCTCCTCATAATTCCTAAGCCAAAAGAAATAATCTCCCATTTTATCATAAGAATAGGTGGATATTTTTTTCCCTCCTAATACCAGGAGTAAAAGAATAGCCAGGATATTTAAGGTAAATACCCACAGGGCAAATTTAAGGACGAAATTTCTCACCTTCTTTTTTCACCTCTTCCTGAAAATTCTTCCATAACTTTCTTAATCTTCGGGCACGGTTAAAGAGAATTATTCCCAGGATGGGTAAAAAAAGATACATAATGTAACGATAGAATCTTCCCGGCCATCTGAAGATTACCGGCCAGATAGAGAAAATGGCCAGGAAAATGAAAATATTTTCTATAACTTCCACCTTCCTCATCTTACTTACCCAGGAGGTTATTCACAAAAACAGGAGGAGAAAATTCCACCAGATCTTCCATCTTTTCTCCCACTC
>CAZSGC010000054.1:0-10132 GCA_964606225.1 uncultured bacterium
CCCTACTTCTATGGGGTGGATGAAGTAGGATTAAAAACAGTGGCTCAACATATTTGGAAGACTTACCGGATAAGAAAGATGGGAGGCAAGGTAATGACAGCAGTAAGAACAGATATGTGTAATAGATTGGATGCAGTACAACCTCTGGATTGGGCTAATTTCAGTCATATCTTTATACCTTCTACAGTAATAAAGAAAGAATACGATGGTAAGCCGGAAATTAAAGCATGGGATAGATATACAGTAAAGCATGAGATTGAAACTCATTACTGGCAATGCTGGATAGAGGAGCCCTTAAAAAATCGGTTGTTAAGTGGATTCTACTTATATCGTTCAGGACTGGATGGATTTTTCCCTTTTTGTACCCATGCGTTTCAGATAGGTCTTCCCTATCACAAGGATTGGCGGGAATATCCGGGAAGGAAAGGACAATGGCTTAAAGTATTTAACTTCTTTTACCCTGCCCAAGGTTATCCTGTCCCTACTCTTCAATCAGAAGCATTAAGAGAAGGAATAGACGATATAAGATATATAAGAACGGTTAAAAAACTCTGGGGGAATGAAAAAGAAAAGGAAGTTATCAATATACTACAACCATTTTCTTATTATGCTTATAAAACCTGGCGGTTAAAGCCAGAAGATTTTCACAAGGCGAGACTATCACTGGTAAAATCACTGGTAGAAAGATTGAAAGAAAAAATGGGTAAAGATATGTTCGAAGAGATAATGAAGGTAATAAGGAAAGAGAAAGAAATTATTACAAACCTGCATTTCCCTCCCTATGGAGTTATAACTATCTCTCCAAGCCAGGGTTTCTTCGTTCAGGACACCTCTATTTTCCCTGGACAAAGTGTCCCTCAGGGAAGGAGTCAAAAACTCTTCATAAAGAAAGGAACATCTATCCTCATAAGATTTAATTTGGAAGAACTTCCTGACGATATACATATTAAAAAAGCAATACTTCAGTTGTTTACTCTTTATAACCCGCGTGATAAAGGTACTCTCCAAATAGATGCATATCCTTTATCTTCCTCCTGGGATGAATATAATACAACCTGGGAATTCAAAGAAAAAGAGATTCGTTGGGAAAAGACAGGTGGAGATTATAATAATAAGGTACTAGATTCAGAAGTAGTTAAAGGACCTTATAAAACCTATGAGTGGGATATTACCAGAGTGGTTAAAGATTGGTTGAAAAAAAAGAAAGATAACTATGGAATACTCCTTAAAGGAGGGGAAGGGGAAGGAGAAAAATACTTTGTCTCTTCAGAGTATAAGAACTGGCAATGGATGGAATATAGACCTTCTCTTAAGATATTTTATGAAAATTCAAAAAATCCTTGTGAATGAGTAAAATAAGAGCATGAGATGGAGAAGGAAAGTCCGGGAAGCCATAGCCTATAAGCAGAGGGGATACTTGGATTTGGCACAGGAAATTTTAGAAAATATCCCTTCCCGAGCCAGAGACTCCCTCTCTCTTTTTCACTTAGCAGAGGTATATATGGAGATAGCCAAGAGAAAGAAAGCAGAACTTTCTCCTCTCCATTATCGAGCCCAACTGGAGAAGGCTATGGATGTTTTTAAGAAGTGTATTCAGAAGGATAAGGGAGAACTTTACCGATTTGTGGATAGGAGGGGAAATGTGGAGTACCATACTCTATCTGAACTTTCGGAGAGGAGAATAAAGCAGTTGAACAAAGAACTGGAAGCACTGGAAGGAATAAAAGAGGAGGAAAAAGTGGAAAGGGTAGCCCCCCTTCAGTGGTCTTCTGGAAGCCTTCTGGTAATTAAACCTTCTAAGAAGGAAAGCAAAAAGTGATCATTAAAGACCCTTTAGAGAAGGGAAGCAGGGAAGATAGTCCATTCTCCTTCCTGGTCATTGACTCTATCCAGAGCCTGAAGTAAACTGTTTCTCTTTTTCTCTTCCTCTAAAAGAGGTAAGGAGATATAAGATAGCCCAGAGACACTTATCCCCATAGCCCTTACTTTAGGTCTTCCCAACCCATCAAAGATACTCCAGGCTCTCTTGTAAATTCTCTCCCCATCCCAGGTAGGTGAAGAAAAATTTCTCTGGCGAGAGACCACTCCCTTACCCGGGATATGGATAGAGAGGCGAAGAACTTTTCCTCCCATCCTCAGTTTTCTCAATCTTCTGGCCACCATCTCTGAGAGAATCCTCATCTTCTTTCTAACCTCCTCCTCTTCCTCCAGAATGCGGGGAAAGGTGGTGGAATGTCCTATAGACTTGGGGGTACTCTCTACTCTCCATATTTCTTCTATATCTTCCCCTCTGGCTAAGAAATAAAGATACACTCCCCATTTACCCATAGTCTCTTTTAAGACAGAGAGAGAAACTTTAAGGAGGTCTCCCCAGCAAGTCACTCCCAAAGTGGAAAGTTTCCTCCGGGTAGCCTCCCCTACTCCTGGAATCTTCTCTACTGGGAGATCCTTCACCCGCTGGATAAACTCCTTCTTAGAGAGTACCACCAGCCCATCTGGTTTACCCAGATTGCAGGCTACCTTAGAGATAATTACAGATTCTCCTATTCCTATAGAACAGGTTACCCGAAACTCTTTCCTTATCCTTTCCTTTATCTCCCTTGCCCATCCTTCTGCTTTTTCCCCAGAAGAAAATCGTGAGGAGGCATCCAGAACAAACTCATCTATAGAAAGTCTGGTGACCGGCAAGGTAAGCGCGGTTAGCATCTCCCAGATTTTCTGCGATACATACAGGTACTTGGAAGTCTGAGCAGGTAAGAAAATAGCAGAGGGAAGGAGACGAGAAGCCTGGTAAGTGGGCATTCCCGACTCAATCCCGTATTTTTTTGCCTCATAGGAAGCAGAACATACCACACTTCTTTTTGGGTTTTCTCGCCCCATAACTATCACTGCCTTATTTTTAAGAAAAGGATTTATTGCCTGCTCTACAGAGGCAAAGAAGGCATCCATATCTATAAAGACTATCACTCTTCCCATACTTTTATTAACCTCCATAGCAGGGTAGAAGAGGAGAAACTCAAATAATAAAGGTTATTTCCTTCTTTCACTCCAAAATAGTGAACAATCTCCTCTCCCCTCCTCTCTTCCCAGTGATAGGTGACCTTCTCTACCTTATGAACCTCTCCTTTCCATATAAACATACGGGGGAAGGCTTTCCCTCTCCGGAAGTACACAGTAACTTCCACCTTTTCCCCTATCTCTTCCTCCTCTCCCGGAAATTTTCTATCCCACCTTGCTTCTGGATTAAACATCTTTTACTCCGGATATTTTCTTAATAGTCCTGTCACCTTTTCCAGAATCTGCACCTCTCCTTCTATCCAGACACCACTATGTCCTACTTCAGCAGTCCCTTAGCCTTATCTACTGCAGAGGCAGCATCAGGAGCGTAGCCATCTGCTCCTATCTCATCAGCATATTCCTGAGTGAGAGGAGCCCCTCCTACCATTACTTTCACTTTCTCCCTTATCCCTGCATTTTTCAAAGCCTCTATAGTCACCTTCATAGAGGGCATGGTAGTAGTAAGTAAAGCACTCATTCCCATTAAGGGAGCTCCTGTCTCTTTCACTGTATCCACAAATTTCTCCGGAGATACATCCACTCCCAGATCTATCACCTCAAACCCTGCTCCTCTTAACATCATGGCTACCAGGTTTTTGCCAATATCATGCAGGTCTCCTTTCACTGTGCCAATTACAAACTTTGCCAAAGGTTCTACCCCACCCTTCTCCAGATGAGGTCTTAAGAGTTCCATGCCTTGGGTCATGGCTCGGGCTGCGATTAGAACTTCGGGGACATAAAATTCATTTTTCTTAAATTTCTCTCCCACTACCTGCATTCCTGCAATTAGACCATCATCCAGAATTTTCTTGATTTCTACCCCTTCCTCCAGAGCCTTCTTTACCAGTCTTTTTACCTCTTCCGCTTTTCCTCCAATGACACCATTGGCAATTTCTTCCCAGATAGCCATTTTTCGCCTCCTTTTTGAAAAGGAATTTTACTATCTTCCTGAAGTAAAATTAACATCTATGAAGTGATTTTTTCTACACAAATTTCCTATCTTAAGTTAAAATTTAACTTATGAACCGGAAAAATGGTTAAAGTTAGTCAAATTTTTGACAAAATTGGTAAAGTTTGCTTAAAATTGTAAGCCCTTTTTGGACTAAATTAGTCAAATTTAAGGGGGATTAAGATGACAGGCTTTTGGGAAACCTTGAAAGAGGATATAAAGACGGTATTTGAAAGAGACCCTGCAGCCAGAAGCACTCTGGAGATAATTCTCTGCTATCCTGGACTACATGCTCTATGGCTTCACAGAATTGCTCACTGGTTCTGGAGAAAAAGATTTTATCTTTTGGGAAGAATTATCTCTCACATAAATCGCTTTCTCACCGGAATTGAAATCCATCCGGGGGCTAAGATTGGAAGACGTTTCTTTATAGACCACGGAATGGGAGTGGTGATTGGAGAGACCTCAGAAATTGGAGATGATGTGCTGATGTATCAAGGGGCAGTACTGGGAGGGGTAAGTTTGGAAAAGAAGAAACGCCATCCTACCATTAAAGATCATGTGGTAATTGGAGCAGGTGCAAAAATTCTGGGCAATATCACTGTAGGGGAATGGTCTAAGATTGGAGGAGGCTCGGTAGTAATAAAGAGTGTCCCCCCTTACTCTACTGTGGTGGGAGTTCCGGGAAGGATTGTAAAAGAGAAAGGACATTCGGTGATTGACCTTCACCATGAAAAGTTGCCCGATCCTGTGGTAGAAGCAATTAAACAACTGGAAGGAAGGATAAAGAAACTGGAAAAGAAGTTAAAAGCCTTAGAAGAGAAAACACAATCCTCTGAAACTGTAGTGAAGGACGGAGAAGGAACTTGAAGGGGAGGAGATTATGAGAGTTTACGAGGACATTACGGAAACTATCGGTAGAACTCCCTTAGTAAGGTTAGCCCGGATTGCTAAAGGGCTACCGGGAGAACTGGTAGGCAAGTTAGAGTTTTTTAACCCCTGCGGAAGTGTTAAAGATCGAATAGGGTTATCCATGATTGAAGATGCGGAGAAGAAAGGATTGATAAATAAAGATACGGTTATTGTGGAACCTACCAGTGGAAATACCGGAATTGCTCTGGCTTTTGTATGTGCAGTCAAAGGATATCGTTTAATTCTCACCATGCCCGAGACCATGAGTCTGGAAAGGAGAAGGATGCTGGCAGCCTTTGGAGCGGAGTTAATACTTACTCCGGGAGAAGAAGGAATGAAAGGTGCTGTGCGTAAAGCAGAGGAGATTGTATCTCGCACTCCCAACTCCTTTATGCCCCAACAGTTTAAAAATCCTGCTAATCCAGAGATACACCGTAGAACAACTGCTGAAGAAATATGGAAAGATACAGAAGGCAGGATAGATATTCTGGTGGCGGGAGTAGGAACAGGAGGAACAATTACCGGGATAGCGGAGGTGATAAAAAAGAGAAAACCAGAGTTTAAAGCCATAGCTGTAGAGCCGGAAAAATCTCCTGTGCTTTCCGGAGGTCAACCTGGTCCTCATAAAATTCAGGGAATGGGAGCAGTATTTATACCCGAAGTGCTGAAGATGGATTTAATTGATGAGGTGATTACTGTTCCAGATGAAGAAGCAATTCATATGGCTCGGAGATTGGTAAAGGAAGAGGGAATCTTTGCTGGAGTATCCTCTGGAGCAGCTGTATGGGCAGGCATAAAGGTAGCAGAGAGAAAGGAGAACCAGGGAAAGTTAATAGTAGTCATCTTGCCGGACCTGGGAGATAGATATTTAACTACAGAACTTTATTTTATTAAGGGAAAAGATGGGTAGAAAACAGACTAAAGTCTATGGAAAGCCTTTATTGGAAATGGCATCTAAATTAATCCAGATGCATACCTATAGATAATGGCTTTAAGAAAGGAGGGGTTAGATGGCCAAGACTATAAAGGAAATCAACGAGAAGATAAGAAAAGGAGAGGTGGTGGTGGTAACTGCGGAGGAAATGATAGATATAGTGGAAGAAAAGGGAGCAAAAAAAGCCTCTGAAGAAGTAGATGTGGTGACTACAGGTACTTTCGGTCCTATGTGTTCCAGTGGAATTTATATTAATTTAGGACATGCCAAACCCCGCATAAAACTGGGAGGAGGTAAATGTTATCTGAATGGTGTTCCTGCCTATACAGGTTGGTCAGCAGTAGATATTTATCTGGGATGTACTGCCTTACCAGATGATGATCCCAGGAATGCTGTTCATCCAGGCTCCTTCCCCTACGGGGGTGGACATGTTATTGAGGAATTCGTGGCGGGGAAAGATATTCTTCTGGAAGCAGAAGCCTATGGAACTGACTGCTACCCTCGTAAACATCTAAAGATCTGGATAAATATTCGAGAAGTTAATGAAGCGGTTCTCTTTAACCCTCGAAACTGTTCCCAGAACTATAACGTAGCAGTTAACCTCTCAGATAGAACCCTATACACCTATATGGGAATCCTAAAACCCCGTTTGGGAAATGCCCATTACTGTAGTGCAGGACAACTCTCACCCCTTCTAAATGACCCCTATTATAAAACTATCGGGATAGGGACTAAAATATTTCTGGGAGGGGGGATAGGATATATTGCCTGGCAAGGTACTCAGCATAATCCTAAAGCCAAGAGAAAAGAAAATGGAGTGCCCTGTGTAGGAGCAGGCACCTTGGCAGTTATTGGAGATTTAAAACAGATGAAACCGGAGTGGTTACGGGGTACTACCATGACCGGATATGGAGTTACCCTTACCGTAGGCTTGGGAATTCCTATACCTGTACTGAATGAGGAGATAGCTCGCTACACTGCGGTAAAGGACTCGGAGATTTTTGCTCCCATTGTGGATTATAGTGAGGCTTATCCTCAGATGGTTCCAGGTTCTTTAGGAGAAGTAAGTTATGCAGAACTTAAGAGTGGAAAGATTACCATTAAGGGAAAAGAAGTTCCTACAGGTGCTTTATCAAGTTATGCCAAAGCCAGGGAAATTGCTCAAATTTTAAAAGAATGGATAAAAACCGGAGACTTCCTTCTCACAGAACCAGTAGCTCCTATACCTGGTCCTGACTCAGGAATAGTCTTTAAGCCGATGAAGATGAGAGAGGTGAAATAAATATGAAGGCTTTGGCTCTGATTTCTGGAGGGCTGGATTCCTCCTTGGCTGCCTTTCTGGTAAAAAAGGAAGGTATAGAGGTGGAAGGAGTAAACTTTCGCACCCCCTTCTCTGCCTCTCCCAGTTCAACCGGTAAAAAAGCATGTGAATTTTTAAATATTCCTCTTCAGATAATACCCTTAGGAAAAGAAATGTTACAGATCCTCAAAAACCCCTCTTTTGGTTATGGTCAGGGTATGAATCCATGTATAGACTGTAGAATCTTGATGCTCAAAAAGGCAAAGGAGGTGATGAGAGAAAAAGGTGCCTCCTTTTTAATTACAGGAGAAGTGATTGGACAGAGACCCATGTCCCAGAGAAGAGATATTTTTAAAATTATCGAAAGAGAGGCAGGAGTGGAGGGGCTTGTCCTACGTCCTCTCTCTGCCAAGTTGCTTCCCCCCACCATCCCAGAAAGGGAAGGGTGGATAAGACGAGAAAATTTACTGGACCTTCAAGGGAGAAGCAGAAAATTTCAAATGCAACTGGCTCAAAAAATTAGACTCCAGGATTATCTTTCACCTGCAGGTGGATGCCTTCTTACTGACCCTGCTTTCTCCAGGCGGGTAAAGGACCTTCTAAATCACTCTCCAAACTTTGGTTTGAGAGAAGTAGAATTGTTAAAAGTAGGAAGACACTTCCGTCTCTCTCCTTACTCCAAAGCCATAGTAGGAAGGAATGAGGAAGAAAATCAAAAAATTCTTAAGTTAGCCCGGGAAAAAGAGATACTGCTTCAGGAAAGCGAAGGAAAGGGCTCCCTGGTTCTCTTGGAGGAAGGAACAGAGGAGGATATCAGAAGGGGAGCAGAACTGGCAGCCTATTACAGTAAAGGAAGAGGAAAAGAGAAGGTAGAAGTGGTAATGTGGAGGAGGAAGGGAGAGAAAAAGAGGATTCTGGTGAGACCTCGAAGGATAGGAGAATTAATATGAGATATGCTCTCTTAGCCTTCCTGACAGGAGGATTGGGGATAGCAAAATTTTGGAAAAATCCAAGATAAACTCACTATTGTGGAGGTTATAAAGAATGAAGTGTAGAAAGTGTTCTCAGAAAGCGGTTATAAAAATTTACCAGCACAATTTGCCTCTGTGCAAAGAACATTTTTTGGAATTTGAAGAGGAAAGGGTAAGGAAGGCTATCCAGGACTTTCAGATGATAGAAAGGAAGGAGAAACTTCTTGTAGTAGTCTCAGGAGGAAAGGACAGTTTATCCGTAGCCTATATGCTTAAAAAAATGGGATATACAGTACATCTCCTTCACATAAACTTAGGAATAGGAAAGTATTCTCTTCTTTCTCAGGAAAAATGTGAAAAATTCTCCTCTCAACACTCTCTTCCCCTTACGGTGATCTCTCTGGTGGAAGAGTGGGGAAAAGGAATAGGAGAGTTAGCCCATTCTACCTATAAATCTACCTGTTCTCTCTGCGGAATGGTTAAACGTTACTATTTCAATAAATTTGCCTATGAGAACGGCTTTGATGCAGTAGTTACTGGCCATAATCTGGACGATATGACCTCTGCCTTGCTGGCTAATATTCTGGGCTGGAGAATAAGTTATATGGTTAAACAGACACCAGTCTTGAGGGAAGAAGGGAAACTCAAAAAGAAAGTAAAGCCTTTGATTTATCTTACCGAAAGAGAGACAGCTGCTTATGCCTTCCTTTCTTCTATAGACTATATAAGAGAGGAGTGTCCTTTTTCGGCAAATTCCACTTTTCTTAAGGTTAAGCATGCCCTCAATGAGATTGAAAAGGAGTCTCCAGGAACCAAGTTTTCTTTTTATAGGGGACTACTGAAAAATCTCCATCTATTTAAAGAAAAGGAGAAAAAACCTTTGTTGAGAGAATGTGCTATCTGTGGGTTCCCAACTATAATGGAGGTCTGCTCCTTTTGTAAGACTTTAAGAAAAGAAGAGGTGAAGAAGTATGCGAGCCATCTATGAAGGTAAACAATATACTTTGAAAGGTAGGAGGAGAGTAAGAGAACTTCTAAATACTTTGAATCTTAACCGGGAAGAAGTCCTGGTAATCCGCGGGAAGGAACTCCTCACAGAAGATGACTGGATTGAGGAAAATGATGAGGTGGAAATATGGAACGTGATCTCCGGTGGATGATAAAAGGAGGCAAAGATGGCTAAGAAAAGATTGGTTCTCACCTTCCCTCCCTCTCTGGTAAATAAACCCATCACTTACCACCTGGTAAAGGACTATGAGTTAGTTATTAATATCCTGAGAGCAAGGGTAACCCCGGAAGAGGAAGGGAAACTGGTAATAGATGTGGAAGGAAAAGAAGAAAATTTAGAAAAAGGGGTAAAGTATCTGGAAGAACTGGGAATCTTTATACAACCTCTGGCTCGGGATGTAAGGTGGATTGAAGAAAAATGCACTCATTGTACTGCCTGTATATCCATTTGTCCTACCCAAGCCTTAACAGTTGACAGAACCACTTTTAAAGTAAGTTTTATTCGGGAAAAATGCATTGCTTGTGAATTATGTATCCCTGCCTGCCCTTATAAAGCGGTGGAGATATTGATATAAGGAGTAAAAATTATGCAACTATCTACTAAGGCTCGGTACAGTGTAAGAGCCATGGTATATCTTGCTTTTCACGGTCTCTTCTCTCCGGTAAGTGTGAAGAAAATAGCAGAAGAGGAAGGAATACCTCTTAACTATCTGGAAAGACTTCTCTCCCGTATGAAAAAGAAGAAACTGGTAAGAAGTTTCCGGGGAAAGGGTGGCGGATATATGTTAGCCAGAAAACCAGAAGAAATCTCTCTGGCAGAAATTATAAAGGCAGCGGGAGAAAACCTTTACCCTACTTTTTGCACTCAACAAAACCAGCGAAAAATCTGCCAGAGGGTAGAGAATTGTGCTGTTTATTTAGTGTGGAGAAAATTAGGGGATTTGATAGTAAGTTTCTTAGATAAAATTACCCTGAGAGAGGTAGTGGAACAATTACCTCAA
>CAZSGC010000055.1:0-9939 GCA_964606225.1 uncultured bacterium
AATGGTTAAGACCGGAATTTGTTCTGGAACATGAGGCAGAACTTCTGGATAGAACAATAGTAGGTCCTTAACCAGTACCTTCCCAACCAAATTTGGCTGTCCAGAGAATTCCTGGGTGATAGAGTTCGGCAGGAGTATTTTGCCAGGAGGTGGCCACAAATCCGAGCGCATTTTTTTCTATACAACACCTGCAGAACTCTTTTATATTGGAGAATGCACGCTCATGTTCATAATCAGGACATCTCTTTAAGAAATTGTGCACCATGCTTCCTGCTCCTATTACTTTAAATCCTTTATCTAAGTAAAACTTAAGATAGGGAAAGGCATGGATATATTTGGGAAACTCTTCTCCCAAGTAATCTTTGAATTGGGAAAGATATTCTCCCTCAAGTTCCTTCTCCAGGTCCACAGGCTTTCCATACTCGTAAAGTATCTTCCTTTCCAGTAATCCTAATTCATCTTTCCACTGAGTGTCCCATCTTTTGTCGTAAGTGAGAGCATTCCACTTAGGTCTGGGGATAACAAAGGGAACTTTTTCCTTTGTCGCCCAGTAATCCCAGTACATGATTATTGCCTCTTTATCCAGAAGGTTTAAACTTGCTGGGAAATGGCAGAGCATATCATCCCATATAATAGGAATTTTTCCTCTCTTTTTCACCCAATTTATTACTTTATTGACATACTCCACATAGAGACTGCCTTTCCCTTTTTTCTTGGCATATTCTTTACATAAAGGGCATACTCCCAGTTCTCGTGTTTCATCCCCTCCGATGTGGAAGTATTTACTTTCAGAGTGAAGCAAGAGCATTTCACCTGCAAGTTCAGTAAAAAGTTGGAAGGAGGCAGGGTTAAGAGGACAGAGTTGGGCTTTTTCTTCCCCACCCTCTTTCAGGTTTGCATATTCTTTGTGTTTTAATACATAAGAAAGATGTCCCAGGCATTGCATTAATGGAATTAAATCTACCTCATGTTTTTTGCCCCACTCTATAAGTTCTTTAATTTCCTCAGGAGTAAAGGCAGAAGAAGAAGGAATAACTGGATGTTTAGCAAAGGGGAATCTATCTCCATACTCTATTACAAAGGTATTGAGTTTGAATTTTCCTGCTAAGGAAATGAGGTATTTTAATTCCTTTACCTTTATTTGATGGTTAGTTCCCAGAGAAATATGGAATCCTCGAATGGATAAAGATGGCCAATCTTCAATCTCCACTTCAGGTAAATACATCCCGTCTCGTAATTGAAGTAAAGTCTGGAGAGCATAGAAAAAACCTCTTTTACTGCCTGCCTCTATGCGGAGAGAGTTTCTTCCAATCAGAAGGGAGTATCCTTCTTGGGGAAGAGAGGATTTTATGCCCAGGCTTAATGTATTCTCACCCTTATTAATGGAGACCTGGAGATTTTCAGCAAAAGTTTTTCCTAATTTGGAGGAGAATTTTCCTTTTACAGAAAAACCCTTCCTAAGGTCAATTAAATCCTTACCCCATTTTATTTTTTTGGGAGCAGGGAAAAGATAGGGCTTTACCATTTTTTTCCTTTAATCTCTAAAATTCTTACCTCCCCAGAAGGAACCACCAGTTTTATTCTCTTCCCGAATATTTCTCCGGTAATCTTTTCCTTCACCTCAGCAACTCCTTCTGGAATAATAACTTCCACCTCTGAATCTTCCTTTCTTAAGATGGGCGCTTCAGAAGGAAGGTGATAAACTCCTCGATTGTTAATTAAACATACAAGCCATCCCTCAGGTGTCCGATTTAAGATGTACTGGATATCCCCTTTTACTTGAAAAGGAAGTGTTTCCTTCACTAAGGAGAGAAGAAACGCCTTAAAAGAGGGCAAAATTTCCCCTTCTTTATTCAGAAGATAATCAGGTTCAAGATATATCATCTTTCCCTTTCCTATGGAAGAGGAAAAGGCTTTAAATCCATCCTCTCCTTCAAATATTAACTCTCCCTTCTCTACCCCCAGCCCTTTATGTATAGAGTTACATATAAGCACTCCCCCTTCCTTCACATAATTTTTTAAAGTATCCCTGATTTTTTTGGTAATCATTATCCCATCTGCCAGGAGGATAACTCTATAGTGGGAAAGTATCTCTTCAGTTAAATCCTTTCCTGCTATCAGGACATCAAAGATATCTCCAAAGGGAGAGTTAACCAGATGAAAGCCATTTCTCTCTATCCTCTGTCTTGTCCAGGGGAAGATAGCATAGAAAATTTGATAACGCATATGGTCTTCTTTCCGATAAGGAGTCCAAAACCAGGTCTGCAAACCTGATCTCCCAAAGGCTGGTCCACTCTGATAAGGAGGAGAAAAGCCATGATAGTAATCCAGTAAAATTCCCACAGGTGTATAAGGGATACCTCGTTCAGGATTTTTGAGGATATACTTTAAGAATTCCCTGAGTATCTTTCCATGCGGGGAGAGGCTGAATTTGTTTTCCTTAGGGGAGTACTTCAACATAACCCCTTGAGGACCTTCAAAGTCCATTAAAGTGGCTCCAGAAAAATATACTGTATAGAGAGTCCTTTTAAAGAGAGAAACAGATGGGCCACTGAAAGAAGTTCTAACATTGCGAAAAGATTTGGAGGTTGGATTTAAGTAGTTTATTACCCCTCCTCCCGTTCCCACTCCAAACCAGAAGGCTAAGTAGGCTCCCCAGAATTTTCCATACTGACGGGCAGCTCCTCTGGCAAAGGCTATCTGAATCTGATAAGAAGGATTCCCGGCGGGGGTGAGTTCAATAAAAGAGAAGTTCCCTCCCCATTCTAATCCATAATGATCTATAGTTCTCCAGCAATTCATACCAAAAACATCATCCCAGAGAACTTTCTTCTGCATAAGGAAGATATTCTTTAAAAGTTCCAAACTACCTTTTTTATCTTTGGGAAACTTGGGTCGGTGGTGAGGATAATTCTTCCACCAGGGATGTTCATAGGCTCCACTGGCAGTGGTCCAGATATCCGAATCCCATTCTGCAAGACGAAAACCCAGAAAGGTATCCTTAAATTTTCTTTTAAGTGATTTATAAGCAAGGTCGGTGATGGATTCTTTCCTTCTTTTCTCAGGTAGAAAGTCTCCAAAAGTATACCGGTAAAACTCAATATAGAAAGGTGCTCTTTCCAATTCCTTCTCCTCAGCGGAAGGCTTAATCTGGTTTAAATAATTTTGGAGAGGAGAGGTTTTTTCTCCTTCTTCTGGATCACGCTCAAACCACCATTTCCAGGCATCGGACTCTGAATAGTCTATAGCACTGAATGTTTGAGAGAAGACATATACTCTTAATCCCCTTGTTTCCAAAGGAGAAAACTCCAATTTGGTGATAGGGGAACGATTGTCTTTTATCCGGGTTCCCGGAATATCTTTCCAGATTCCTTTATTGTCCAGATACTGAAGGACAAAATCCTCTGCTATATTTATAAATTTGACTGGAATACCATTTATCTTACCCTTAATCTTTATACCATGATAAAGTATTACTTTACTAATTTTTCGTGGAGAGGAGAAAATAAAGGCAAACCATCCTTCCACAGGATAAAATTTCCCCTCTGTATAAGTAGCTGCTTTATCCTTCCTCCCATCAGTTAAATACTCCAGCCCCTCTGTTTTGCCAGGGAGGGTAAACTCTTCATAATCTTCCTTGACCATATAATCTTTTAGAGAAGATACTTTTGCTTCTCTGGCAATATTTTCCCCTTTCTCATCGTATATCTCCACCTCTCGAAAGGCTATCTGATAAAGTTTCTCAAAACCCCAGAAGACCTGTTTCCTGCCTGAGAAAGAATTTGCCTTTTTTAAAATCACATCCTCCTTTAACCCAGGGAGTTTACAGAAGGGAGGGAGAATAATCCAGAAATCTCTATCTTTAATTTTTTTTATCTCCCACAAAGAAGTTTGCATCTCTTTTTTATGAGGGAGTATTCTTTTCACCTCTTCTATCTCCTTCTCTGGCCAGGGAAAAGAGATATTCCATATCTTTTCCTTAAGTCTTTTCTCTTCCTCCTCCAATCTCTTCTGGGAGAACCCCAGGCTTTCTCCCAGAATCAGATGACCAAATCTGTATGGCTCATATACGATGCTGGAAGTCCATTGGGTGGAGGGAGAGAGTGTGTGAGGCATAAAGAAGTAGGTCTCATGGGCGGGAAAAGTTCTTTCCCTCTGAAAGTTTATACCCATAATATGCCCTGGTTCAGGCTTTTTTATCCCCAGGGAAGAAAAAGGAATGCATATGGTAACGCTCCAGTATTTATCTCCACAAGAAGCAGCCACCTTACCCGAGTCCTTAAACCAGCCAGGGGTGCTATATAGTTCCTTCCAAGAGGCTACTCCTGAACTGGAGAATATCTTCCCTTTAGGATTAACCAGGAGATGGAAATAATTTGTATGCGTATGAAAAGGGTCTATGAAAATCTCCACATAATCATCAAGATTGGTATAGGGCTGAAGAATGATGGGACGTTTAGAAGAAGTATGAGAGACGGTAATTTTATCCATCATCTCTTCATAGCATTTAAAAGCAATATAGAGATTCTCCTCATCATAGCCAAAATAAGCAATTGTTCTTTGAGAAGGTTGAGTAGATTCTGGGTTTACTCCTTCCCCTTTATATTTTTTAAACTTATCAAATTTATAAGCCTCTCCCCAGAATTCATCCCTGATTTCCCCATCTATAATGGGTTTTTTCTTTAAATAAGGAGCATATATAACTCTTCTCATTTTTGTGGAGATATTCTCATAATCTCTTGGGCAATTCTTTCCCTCCATCTCTCCAGTATCTGTGGCTCCTCTGGATGGCTGAGAACATCCCTGACTACCTTTTCTAACCATTCTTTGACATCCTTTCTGTCGTATTTTTCTGCTCTCTCCTTGAGAATATATAGATACTCATAATCCTCCAGTCCCTCTCTGAATGCTTCCCAACGCCTGGAATCAATTACTTTATTTTTATCTGCTGAAGAATAAATCATCCCATTGTCATACTGAGTTGAGCCTGTGTGTTTGGGATGTTTAACATCAAAAACATCCCAGGGGTCGCCCACCCATCCGTCATAAATCCAGTATGCACAACCATCTAATCCTAACTTCCATACCTTCCATGGATAAAGCCGATAATAGTCCATAATATCCAGAGAATCCATGGGATTTGAGCATTGATATGTCCAGATGGGTTTACCTGTACTTCTAAGGAAGGAGTAAAGTTTCTTCCCTCTCTCTGTTTCAGGAAAAAACTTGCCCAGATGCGGTATCCAGATATCAATGTAGGGAGCAAATTGTTTTGCCACTTTTAAAGTGCTCGTCCCTCCCAGAGTTACAGATAGTTGTATGTTAGGATTTTTTTTCTTAATTTCCCTTGCTCGGGCAACGGCTTTCTCCGTTCGCTTCTCTCCTTCTCCGGGTTCATCTATTACCTGGAAACAGAAATCCTCATAACTTAAGCCCATACTTCTTAATTCTTTAGCCTTCCTTATACAGAAATCTACACTCCCTCCTCCATAGGAATACATAACTTTTATCCCATGCTTTCGCAGTTCTTTGACATATTCCTCATCCCACCTTATATCATGAACAATTCTTCCATAAGCATGTAAAAGGTCACTCATTCCCCAGGTAAGTAAATGGGATGAAAAATCCTTTGGATAGGCTGTATTTTTATTCACGTATTTCTTATTATTATTCCACCCATATACCCATTCTCCTCCTGATTTTCCGAAAGAAGGAGGAACAGGAATAGTGGTGAATATGTAAGCGTCTATGGGGAGTCTCTCGGGAAGAGAAAAATCCCACACCTCTACCTCCAGAGGAATCTTTTTTGGAAGAGCAGGTTCTCCTTTCTCCACATCTATAGGCTTTATTACCATCTCTCCTCTGTATTTACCAGAGGGAATGTCTTCTGGAGTATGAATTGTTAACCAGACCAGGCGGGTTTTCCCAAAGGGTATCTGAAACCTGTTAATATCGTTTCCCACCAGAGCATCAGGAATGAGTTGATGATGGTTGTTTCGGACAAACACTGCTTCACGCACCTGGATATTTGAATTTGGAATTAAGGAGGATGTTTTTTTCTCTTTCAAATCAGGAACAATTACACGGATATCCAGACCTTCTGGAACAATGAGATTACTTAAAAGGATAACTGCAGATTCATATTCATTCTTTGCCATCCTGATTTGGACTTTCTTTATCGGCTCTAAATTAGCAGGAATATCATGAGGAGTTATATCTTCCCAGGGATTTTTCTGCCAGACGAGGGGGGAAAGTTTTCTTTTAAGATTTTTGAAATGCTCAACTACCTCTTTTATACTCTCCCATTCAGCAGGAGAGATGCTTCTTCCTTCTTTTATAGCCTCCTTTAATGTTTTCTGGAAAGAGGAAATCTTTCCCTGGATTGCATTTATCTCTTTCCGTAGTTCCTTTACCACCTTTGCTTCCTCAGATAAAAGAGGGAGGAAAGAGGAAAGTTTTTTTATGCTCCCTATAGTTTTCTCTAAGCCAATTTCTGGATAGGGAAGCAGGTGTCGCTCTACAAAACAAACTTCACCATTATTATTAAAAAGAGTAAGGGTAATAGTCCTCTCCCTGTCCGATTTGATAATATATGGTAAGTAAACTACCTTCTCTTTCTTTAAGGGAATATGCTTCTCGTATATCACCTGTTGATTTTTATCCATGGTCTTGATAGTAGCTGCAGAAATATTTTCCGGATTTTTCAGTTTAAGGGTAATGTTTCCTGCCCCTAAGAAAAGTTTCCCCCAGGAGATTACCTGAATTTCTCCTTTTATTCCTTTTCCACCGAAAATGAGCCTGCCAAAGTGACCAAAGAAATTAAAACTACCTGGCTGCTCAGCCCATAAACTGAGTTCCTTCTTTCCTGCCCGTCTTTCCCTGCCTATCTTTAGACCCCATTCTTCACCTGGCTTAGGGTTCACTCCCAGGTCCTTAAAGGGTATTAGAAACTCCACCTGCCAGGATTCAGGTTGTAACTGGACCCCTGCTTTTGCACCAGGAGCATTCCAGTTTTGTTTGTCCTGCTTCCTATCCGCGATTACTCCTGCTGCGTTTACAATAAAATGATAGAGAATTTTCTCCCCTGTCCTTGTATCTAAGAATATCTCAATACAATCATCTTTCCATACCGGGTCATCACGTTTAACATAGAGCATTTTAAGTTTTTTCATTTCAGGCTCATTACAGCGAAAGGCGAAATACAAATTCTTATCGTCATACACCACGGAAAAAGAAGTTTGAACCTTTGCTTTCCCTCCCCAATTCCTTAACTGAAAATTATCCTGCCATTCGCTTTCCTGCCAGCATTCATCAGTAAACTTGCCATCAATTATGGGGGGCTTTTCTGTCCTAAAGGCGAGGATTTGGGGGATCTCGGAAGAGAAAAGATTTGCCTGGGGAAGAAAAGTGAGGAGTAAAATTCCTATGCCGACTACCTTAATTTTGCCCATTCCCTCCTCCTTCATCAGTAATTTCTGAAAGCCCATCGATATGCTCCATATTCGGGGTCCAGAAAGGGATTCCAGCCGGGATAAAGCCAGATGTATTTCGGCTTTGGATTCAGGCTGGCAAAGGCTCGGAGTTGCCTAACCACCTCTTTAGGGGTAACTTGGATGCCCCTCCCTTTCCATATGGGCATTGTCCCCGGTGCTACCCCACATTTCCTTTTCCAGAATTCTACATTTCCACTGTTTTCCCTTCCAAATTTCAGGGTCTTCTGGTAAGCAGACTTAATCCTTTCAGAATGGGAGGAAATATAGGTTCTTTCCGTAAATATATATACCCCTCCTGACTCCACAGAGGTTAAACCCTTAAATAGTGCAGTGTGTAAATCAAAATTCTTCTGAGTGTATCCTGCCAGCCAGATAATTTCTGCTTCTGGGAATTCCGAGATGATAGCCTTGGCTATTTCTCTTCCTCGTCTCTCCACAATCTCTAAAAATTCTTTCTTTTTCTCTTCTTTATAGGGATAACATTTTGACTGATAAAACCCATAAGTGGCAGAATAGGGCTCGATATCGTAGGCTACTCCTACCGCTCCTATCTCTTTTGCCATTTTAGCCTGTTCTCGAATAGTGGAAAGAATTTTTCTCCATGAATCATCATCAAACCAGTCTATAACCATCTTTTCCTTATCTTGATACCTTATCTTTACCAGTTTAAACTTTTTCTTTATTTTTTCAGGGACTTTCCCTACTTCCCAGCCTTCTGCAAATTGACCAAAAAGCCAGAAATTATTTTTAATTCCCAGGCTTTGCGCTATCTCAAGGTGCTCCTTCAAACTCAGCCCAGTCTCTGAGAAATTCTTAAGCGCCTGGTATCTTATCTCTTCAGGTGAAGAATCAATCCTCCCTGCACGAGCAAGAAGCCCCCCAAAACCTGCTTCTTTTAACTTTTTAAAGAAAGAAACCAGCAATTTCCTCTTGTACAAAGGGGAGAGTTTTTTATTCAGCAATTCTGATGTGCCCAGAAGCCTGAGGTCAGGCTCACTGGAAAGGAAGGTAATAGGGGTGGGGTTATACCAGGTGATAAATATGGGCTTACCCTCTGTAGGCTTTTCCCGGGGAGGATAAGTATAGTCAAAAGTATTGCTTATATCCTTGGGGACTTTCCTGGTGGGATATACTTCTATCTCCTTGATGGATGGTCTGACCTTAGGAAACTCAGTTATATAAAGTCTAACCCTCCTCACCTGGGTGGGATTAAAATTATATATTCTTATACACCTTCCTCTATCCTCCGTAACCTCTGCCTCAAGTTTTTCCCACACTCCTTCCTCCCCTTTCTGATACTGAAGTTCTTCTCCCTGGGTGGGGGGCTGAAAGTCCTCATTGACATATTTTACAACCACTGATGAGATAGTAACAGGCTTTTCCCATTCTATACCTATATCCTTTGGCGGAGCCTGCGTAGGGACATTGGAAGTCCAGTAAGTTCTGTCCTCTCCATCATTTACCCGGGAAGGAGAATATTCCTTTTTGAATTCCCTTCTGGGAACCCATTCCAGGTTTATAATCCCACTATTTTTATCCCAGCATCTTGCCTTTCCCTGAAGAGCAAGATTAGAGGAGTGGAGCAGTTTATGAATTTCACTCTCTTTACCCACCGCAATATCATCGAAGAAGACCTTTCCCCCCTTAGGACTTGAGGCATAGAGATATATCCTCACATAATGAGCATTATCCGGAATTTTCATGATTCTAACGCGCTTTTTCCATTCCTCAAATTTCTCCCCCTTATCAGTAAAGAGATAGTTAAGATTTACCCATTTTTTCTTACTTTTATCTTCAAAAAACCTTAACTGCGCCCCACAGAAAATTCCTTGAGGATTTCTATAATAAAGGAGAAATGTATATTTTTCCTGTGGTTCCACTTTTATCCAGGGAGAACGAATCCAGGTGTTATACTTAAAACCCTGTGGATGAATTAGAACCGCACATCTTTTCCCTTCATATGGATTTTCCTCACTTCCCAGAAGTTTTCCTCCCTGTCCAGTAATCCATCCTTTAACTTTTTTTCCCACTTCCGCTTCTTCAAAATCCCACAACACCTCTGCAAAGATTTGCCCGGTTAGAAAGAGACTAAAGGAGAAAAGAATTAAAATAAACCTTTTTCTTTTCTTCATCTATCCCTCCTGTTAAGGAATAGGTTCACTGGCGGGAAATCTTCCCCGCCAGTGAACTTCACTTTTTATGGACCTGGCACGGTTCTATCAAAGAGAGCCACTTCATTCTCCAGTATATACTCTGCCCTATGCCACTCCACATGTCCATCGTAGTAGAGGTAGTTAAGCCCTCCGTTGTGTCTGTCTCTGTCTGCTTCATACTCATCCCGGCTGTCGTAACCAAATTTGCTTGGATCGGCTGCTTCTATTCGTGTAGGTCTACCATCAGATTGCATGTAAAAAGCGGAGTCTCTCCAGATAGGTACCCATGCATC
>CAZSGC010000056.1:0-6438 GCA_964606225.1 uncultured bacterium
AATCTGCGTTCAGGACTATGACCCTATTATAGTGGGAATTTCTATCTCCCCGGATAAATTCACCTTTTCTCCTCCTCCAGAAGTGGAAAAGGTAGACCTTACCGAGAAGTGGGTGAGTTTCTTTAAAAACCAACCTTGAAAAAGTATTCTCTTCCCCTCTTCCTGATAACCCTGGGAGGAGCAATTTTAAGAATTTTTCGACTGGGAAAACATGATTTCTGGTATGATGAAGCCTGGAAAATATTATCTTCTCAGAATCTGTATACCTGTTACCTTGACCACTCCTCCCTTTTCAATTTTCTCCTTCATTTTTGGCTGAAACTGGGAGGTAAAAATGAATTTACCCTTCGCCTTCTTCCCTGTGTATTCGGTATACTCTGCATCCCTCTCTTTTTTCTCTTCGCCCGTTCTCTCTTCCCTCCCTCTGTCTCTCTATGGTCTACCTTTATTCTGGCTCTCTCCCCTCTCCATATCTGGTATTCTCAAGAACTCAGGACCCATACCTTAGCCACTTTCCTTCTGTTAGCCTCCCTCATTCTTTTCCTGAAGGCAGTAAGAGAAGAGAAAAATTACCTGTGGATACTCTTTACTATAACCACTTTTCTATCCCTCCTTACCCTTTACCTGAATCTTTTAATTTTGATACCGGAGGGTCTTTACCTCTCTTTTCCCTCCAGGAGAAAACATCTACGTAAGTGGTTTTTATGCATAGGCACAGTTTCTCTCCTTTCCCTCTCTTACCTAAAGCCCTTAACTTACCAGTTCATTTTCATCAAACAGGTCTTCTGGCCTCCTTCCCCAACTTGGAAAAATATAATGGCAGTGTGGGCAAATTTTAACCTGGGGTATAACTCCATCCCTTTCAACTATACACTTTCTATAATTCTGGCTTTGCCCTTAACTCTACTGGCCATCATTAAAGGAAAAAAGAGGAAAGATTCCCTCCTCTTCACTCTCTCCCTCTTCCTCATTCCCCTTTTCTTCACCTATCTCTTCTCCTTATGGATACCTGTATTTCTTACCCGTCAATTTGTCTCCTTCTCTCCTTTCTACTACCTTCTTCTGGGAATTGGCTGGGTTAGTCTCCCTAAGAGAGAAGGGAAAATTCTCCTTACCACCGGTTTCCTTCTCCTTTTTTATTTTTCCCTTTTAAATCTTTACTCCAATCGCATGCCCTCTCCTTTTATCTACCATACAGGAAGGTATCCCAAAAGGGGGTTTAAATCTGTCATCCATTATATTCAGCAAAATCTCCAGCCAGGAGATGTGATTGCCCATACTAATAATGGAACCACTGCCCCTTTTCTTTACTACATGAAAGGCTCTAAAATCCCTCAGTATTACTTCATCCTCCCTTCTTATCAAGATGCCTACTGGAAAAGGAATGTCTTGGAATGGAAAGTTCCCTCTTCCTTAGGTTTACCTATTCTGCCCGCGGTAAATCTGGAAGAAGAAAAGGTAAATTTTCAAAGGGTATGGCTGATTTCTTCTAACTGGGCAAGAAACTGGAAATTGGATATGCATTCCCAAAGGGTAAGAGAATGGATGAAAGAAAAATACAGGGTTATAGAAGAGAGATGGATAGAAGGAGTATTGGTAGGGTTATACGAGAAGATACCTTCTAAAGACCAACCATCCACCCAGAAACAGCCCCAATAAAATTCCTTCTCTTCTGTACACTTTTCTTATAAGTTTAAAATTGTCCCCTCGGATAAGGAAAAGAAGATGTATCCAAATCCCTGCATTGAGAATTCCTAAAATTCTATTGATTAAAAAAGCCAGAGAAGTAGCAAACAGAAACAGAATAATTATGAGGGGTTTTGTTTTTCTACCTAAAAAAATTGCCGTGGTGCAAATTTTCCTTTTTTTATCCTCTTCTTTATGAGCCATCTCATGAATTAGTTGAGCAGTGGCCATTAAGAAGAAGAAATAGAGATAAAAAACTAAAGTAGTTTTATTCAAATAAGGGACTCCTAAGATGAAAAGCAGGGGAAATCCCCCTGCATTGATTAAAGTTCCCACAAAGGGATGGGACTTCAAAGAAGGATAAGGAGAAGAGTAAAGTATGGCTATTCCCAAAAGTATACCCAAGACCACTCTACGAAAAAGAGTATTTAAAGCCCAGAAAGAAGGAATAAGAATCAAAAAAGGAAGTAGAACCACCCTCATGTATTTAGGAGGAAGCGAGCGGTCGAATATTTCATTCAGAGAATAAGAGAAACATCCTAAAAGGAAAGTAATCCCCAAGAGGAGGATAAGAAAGGGAAAAGAATAACTCTCTGGCTGGGAAAAATATCCTAATACAGGAAGCCCCAAGAAATGGAACCATTCTCTTATCCTGTAAAGGGAGAATATATTATTTGGAAGTAACTTCTTCTCTATTTTTTTTAGGGGGGAAAGAGTCATAGCACTTTAAATATCAGCCGGGTCTCCTTACCCAATCGAATATGGTCGCCATTTTTAATCACTCTTTCCCCCTCAATTTTTTCCCCATTAACATAGGTGCCATGTTTGGATCCCAGGTCTTTTATCTTAAATTCACCCTTCTCCTCATCATAAATTATAACTGCATGCCTTCGGGAAACATGCAAGTCATGCGATATCTGAATATGATTCCCCTCTCCTCTACCTATCCGGGTCTCTAAAGGTAAATTAAGAGGATGATAATTTTCCATCTCATCTACCAGATAAGCCACCGGCCTTCTTCTAAAAATTTTCCTTAAGAATCTCACCTCCCTCTCCTAACTTTAGGATTCCTGCTCTTCGCAAAATTTTTTCACCGTATCCTTTTTAGGCTGGAAATCCGCATACCCTCTCTTCCCAACAATTCTATAAGCAAGATTAAGAGGAAACAATAAATGCATATATCTGAAACCCCTTATTATTCTCTTTATTATCTCTCCCATCCTGTAAAATTCCCGATACATCCAGTAAAGACCTTCCTGCAATTTCTCAGCGGAGATCTTTAAAGGCTTAAACACTACATGGGCACAGTCATACTTAGACCAATCTCTGGTTATAATCCTCCTCTCTTTCTCCATCTCCTTAAAAAGCCGGGTCCCAGGTAGAGGAGTTAGAAGAGTGAAACTGGCTAAGTCAATCTTTGCTTTTTTTACAAACTCTAAAGTCCTGTAAAAAACAGAATCATCATCCTCATCAAAACCAAACATGAAAGAGCCAATGATGGCCATTCCCAAGTCATGAACTTTCTTAATTACTTCTTTATATCTCCTTACCAAGTTATGAGTCTTACTAATTTTTTTTAAGTTTTGGGGAGAGATGGATTCGAATCCCACAAAAAACCCCTCACAACCTGCTTTCTTGGCTTCTGCCAAGAGGTGGTCAAATTTATCCAATAAGTTTATAGAAGCCTGAGCCAGCCATTTCTTATTTAATCCCTTAAGGAGGGAAAAAAGACGGGAGGAGAAAGAAGGTATAGCCAGAATGTTATCATCCACTATGTACATAGACTTCCCAGGAAAGGAAGAAACCTCTTTCTCTATGCTTTCTAAGGATCTGGTTCTAACCTTCCTCCCAAACACCTGAGAAACACTACAAAAACTACAGTTATAGGGGCATCCCCGGGTAGTTTGAAGAAGATTTATATATCGGATATTAGGCCTCAACAGGTCTCTTCTCTGAGGAGGGGTGAGAGAAAGGTCAGGAAACTTAGCAGGAATATACATTTCTTTCATTCTATTTTCCTTAAAATCCTCCAGTAATTGAGGCCAAATTTCTTCTGCTTCACCTACCACCACACAGTCTGCATGCTGTCTGGCTTCCTCGGGCATAACCGTGGGATGAATGCCTCCCATTACCACCTTTACTCCCCGGGAACGGAATTCATCAGCAATCTCATAGGCTCTTATTGCATCCGCGGTTAAAGCAGTTATACCTACCAGATCCACATCTATATCGAAATTTATATCCTCCACCCTCTCATCTATCAACCTCACCTCTACCTCTGGGGGAGTGAGCGCTCCAAGAGTAAGGAGATTAAGAGGAGGAACCAAAATAGGGGGAACCCTTCTCCCTTTCTTACCAAAATAGCGGTCCGGATAAATTAACAGAACCTTCATATTTCTTATTTTACCCTATTTCCCGTAAGTAGGGTAAATTTTAGAATGGCAATTAAAACCTGCTCTACACTTACCCTGCTGTCATTTAGGGAAAGAGGGTAAAAATAGAGAGAGTAATTGTATCCATCCTTTTCTGTTCAGCGGAGAAAAATTTTCTCTACTAACCAGTCACCCCAGAAAATTACCATAATTGCGGCTAAGGAGAGAAAGGGACCGTAGGGAATGTAGTCTTCTTTTTTCTTTATCTTAAGCAGGATAAGAAGACCACCTACTACTGCTCCCAGGAATGAGGAAAGGAAGATAATTAAAAGAACCCCTTTCACTCCCAAGAAACTACCTATGGCTGCCAGAAGTTTTAAATCACCACCTCCCATAGCCTCTTTCCTAAAAATTATCTTTCCTATAAAGGCTATAATTAAAAGAGAAAGGAAACCCAGAAGGGCACCGGAAAGAGAAAACATAAAAGCATCTATCCTGGTATCCTTTTGAAAAAAATCAGGATAAATAAAACAGATTAAAAAAGCAAAGGGAATAAGGGGTAAAGTAAAAATATCTGGAATTAGGAAATGTTCCCAGTCTATGAAAGCAGAAAGGAGAAGAGCGCAGGAGAAAATTATATAAAGAAGTAAACTGGGAGATAAGCCAAACTTAAGATAGAGAAAAAGAAAAATTACTCCAGTGAGAAACTCCACAACAAAGTAACGAAAACTTATCTTCTTTCCACAAAAACGACATTTACCCTTTAGTAACAGGTAACTGAGAAGAGGAATGTTGTCATACCAGAGTATCTTCTTTCCACATCTTGGGCAGTGAGAGGGAGGGAAAATTATGGATATTTTACGAGGGATACGATAAATACACACGTTAAGGAAACTTCCCACGCATAATCCTAAAAGAAATATAAATATTGTGCATAAAAAATTCATTTCTCTCTTTATATTTTTAATCTTTATTTTTTGCAGAAGATAATGCTTTATAAAGCGCCTCTTTCATAACTTCAAGAGGAGGCTCTACACCCGTCCACAGACGGAAAGCAATTGCTCCCTGATGGAGAAGCATTCCCAAACCAGTTACCACTTTATTTCCCCTCTTCTTTGCCTCTTCTATCAATGGTGTATATAAGGGTTTATAAACTATGTCGCATATAACCGTATGGGAGGGAAGGAAATCAGGGTTAAAAAGTAAGGGATCGCCTTCTCGCATACCTATGGGAGTGGAATTTATTAAGATATCCACCTCAGGCAGAAGAGAAGGGAAAACTTTTCTCTCTAAAGGGAAAAAATGAATAGGAGAATTAGGGTAAATCTTAAGGAGAAGATTCCTGAGTTTTTCTCCTCTCTCTTTTCCTCTATTTATTATATAAAGTGAAGAAATTCCTTCTTTGAGTAGAGAAAAAGAAATAGCGGTAGAAGCACCACCTGCACCTATAATGAGAACGCTTTTCCCTTTTATTTTTATCCCTTCCTCTTCCAGTGACTTCATAAATCCTTCTCCATCAGTGCTGTATCCTATAAAACGGTCACCCTCTCTCACCACGGTATTTACAGAATGGATAAAACTCGCCTCGCCTTTGAGTTCATCCACATAATTGGCTACCTCATTTTTATAGGGAATGGTTACATTAAATCCCTTCACATTTAGAGCCTTTAATCCTTCCACTGCTTTTTTAAGTTCACCGGGTTTTACCAGAAAAGGAAGGTAAATATAGTTAAGTCCCAGGTGTTGAAAGGCTGCATTGTGCATAAGAGGGGAGGCGGTGTGTTCAATAGGGAAACCAATTACTCCTACAATCTTAGTCTCTCCATTAATCTGCATCACTTGCTTTCTCTATTATTACTGTATCTCCATCTTGGAGTTTAGAGAGAGGAAGCCAGTGCCCTGTATCTATTTTCCTACTCATATCCACCTCCTATTTCTCCAGCCCAGGCTCTCTTTAGTATTTTCTCTAACTCTTGGAAGGAAGGAAAGCGAGGATTATTCTTTAACAGGACCTGCTCCCGAGAGGCTTCTTGAGCGAATTGAGAAATTTCCTCCTCTTTTACTCCTATCTCTTGGAGAGAATGAGGTATTTTAAGTATCTTACGGAGAGTAAGGATTTCTTCCAGGAAATTATAGGCTCTCTGGTAAAGAGAACCTCTCCTTTCTTTCTCCAGAATTTCCTGAAGCCAGGATAATTTCTTAAGACAGGCAGGTAAGTTATACTCAAGCACATAGGGAAGTAAGATAGCGTTTGCTAAACCATGATGAATACCACGGTGTACAGTAAGGGAATAACCCAGAGCATGAATTAAAGTGGTACCCGTAGAGTTGATAGAGACACCCGCCAGTAAAGAGGCATATAGCATCTCTTCTCTGGCTT
>CAZSGC010000056.1:6538-9702 GCA_964606225.1 uncultured bacterium
GTAATAACGGAGAATTTGGTAACCTCGCTTCCCGTGCCACTGGTAGAAGGAATGGCTATTAAAGGCAGTAAAGAAACTTCCTCCTCAATTATATAGGGACGGAAATAGTCTTTAAGATTACCTCCTTTTGTATACAGGAGTGAGATAGCCTTCCCCGCATCTAAAACACTACCCCCGCCCAGACATAGAAGAAAATCGGGTCTCCATTCCTTACAGACCTCTACCCCTTTCTCCACTGTTTCCATAGAGGGATCTGGTTCTACTTCTGCGAAAACTTTTACCTGGATACCGACCTTCTTTAAAATTTGAGAAATTCTCTCCACCCATCCCGCTTCTTTAGCAAATTTTCTTCCACAGATAAAAAGACACTTCTCCCCCCATCCTACAATCTCTTCCCCTAATCTATTAAGAGCACCATATCCAAAAATTATTCGTGTGGGAAGATGGAATAGAAAATTTTTCTCATTCATAATCTCCTCCAGGCTTCTTTAAATACTCGCTTAGCATTAGCAATAACCAAAGAAGAAAGTTCACCGGGAAGGGGTTTTACTTCAAAACTTACCCCAGGAAGAGGTTCTTTTTCCTCTCCCAGATACCCTATAGAAAAGAGACCTTTCAGAAATATCTTTACTTCCTCCACATCAATCTCTCCTCCCGAAATACCAAATCTGGGATGAGCGTCTCCAAAAGCGGGATGAGAGGGCTCTTTGAGCACACAATTTCCCAGATGAATGTGGACTATTTCCTCTTTTACCTCTTGTAGCCCCTTTTCTAAACTTAAGCCCAGCAGAGGAAAGTTGGAAAGGTCCATGGTCAAACCAAAAGAAGGGTACTCTTTTCTTAATTCCTGTGTAATTTCTTTGGCTAAACCCAGATTTCCTATTAAGCATTTTTTATCCACATCCTGGTCCAAAACTTCTAAGGAAATATCTATATTCTTCTCCGAAGCAAAGGCACATATCTCTCTTAGGGAATCTAAGAAAAGTTTAACTGCTTTCCTCTCTTCTTTTTTCCCTGGATAAGGGCCTGAAAGCAATATCACCTTCTCTGCGTTCATATAGCCTGCTTCATTTATAGCCTCTCTCATCTCTACAATAGCCCGGGACCTCTTTTCTTCATCAAAATCATGAAGATTCCTCTTTTTAATAAGTATTCGGGGCTGAGCTCCATAAATTACAGAAAGATGAGAGGTATCCAAGATCTCTCTTACCCTTTTCCTTTCTTCCCGATCTTTTATCCAGGAAATCTCTATCACCTGAAAAAATTCATCCTCTGCTATCTCTCTTACTGTCTCTGCTATATTACCCTCTCCAGAGAGAGCCTCAGGATAGGCCATAAAATGGACAATACCCAGACGCAAATAATTTTCCCATCCTTCTTTCATTTTCACCTCCTTTATCTTCTTTAAGGAATTATACACAAAATTATACCTTTCGTCATTGCTGCATAAAAGGTTACCGCGGGTTATACCCTTTATACAAGACTTTGTTAAACTTATTCGCTTTAAAGTAATAAATAAGGAAATAGTCAAAAAAGAGGGAAGTTGGACTTACTTCTATCTCCAGTAATCAATAACTTTTTCTTCTGTCCCTATAGAATATAGGAACTCTATAAATGCCCGGTGTAATTTTCCCCTCACTCTTTTATTTTTTGCCCATTGATTTTTTTTCTGTTGTGGGTCATTCGGCAAATAATATAGTTCACCTTCATATTTATGGTGAATCCCTAATTCTTTAATCCCACCCATAATTTTTGGTTCATTGTCAATTTGTCTCGTCTCTTCCCTCTTATCTGATTCTTTGGATGCAGGAAGAAGTAAGGACCACCCATCCTCCGAAGTGACAGTAACTTTACAGTTACCTTTACTTCCATAAATTATGCAAGGAGCACTTACCACTATTTCTCTTATACTTTTCTTTTCACCTTTGATAAAGGGTAATATGGACTTACCCTGAACAGTAGGTGGTATATCTATACCCAAAAGGTCTAAGACAGTAGGCATAATATCGCAATGCTGAACAAGTGCAGGGCATTCACTCCCACCTTTAATACCAGGAATATACATCAAAAAAGGAACATGGGCTATTTCCTCATAAAGCGGAGCATAACTAAAAGCAGCCACTTTTCCTCTGGCTTCAGGAGGATTATATATGGCTTTGCCGATAACCTCTTGCTCCCCTAAAAGAAAACCATGGTCAGATGTGAAAATTATTGCTGTATTATGGAACAACCCTAAATACTCCATCTTTCGCAGAAAATAACCAAACCAGTTATCTACCAGAGTAACCTCACCACCGTAAAGAGCAATACAGTGTTTTAACTCAGCCTTGCTTAAATAATCACAATACCAATATCTGGGGTAAATTACTTCTTCTCCTTTATAATTTGGGTCATACATATCTACATACCACTTCGGGGGATCCCAAGGCTCATGTGGGTCAAAAGTATCAATATAAAGAAAGAATTTATGTTTATAATTCTTCTCCAGCCACCGTGCTGCTTCAGAAAAAGTTCTGGCTGGGAAATAATCTTCTTCATATCTTCTGCGAGATACATTCCTCAAATATTGCTTCACTGTCCCCTCAGGGTCTCGTAATTTATCTGGTGAACATGGAAATTTTATCTCCACTCATCTGTTATATATCGGTCATTTTCCTGTCCTCTAATCCAAATCCACCCTTGGAACCCTCTCTGGTAGTTCATCCCTTCCCTGAAAGGATGGGGAGTATCTGCTACGAGTTGCATAATATAACCAGCTTCATTCAAAATCTCAGATAGCACTACTTTCTCTTCTTCTCCCAATCTGGACCATGGAGTATAAGAGAAACTGTATCGTCCGGTAAAAAGGTCTCTTCTCATGGGAACAGTAGCGAAGGAACTTAGGTATGCTCTACTAAAAATAATACTCATCTGTGCAAATTTATCTATATATGGGGTTTTCATCCAACTATTCCCGTAACATCTCAAGAAATCCCGTCGGAGTGTATCGGAAACAACTATCACTATATTCATTTACTACCCTCTCTTTCTCTATTCTAACTAATCTGCTCTTTTATTTATTTTTAGAATAAGTTCTATGATTTTTTCTCTGGTCTCTTCAAATTTCTGTGGTGGCATATAAGGATTTGTGTAAGGAGAAGGGTCAGGGGGGAGATAGGAGAAAG
>CAZSGC010000057.1:0-9614 GCA_964606225.1 uncultured bacterium
ATCTCTGCTTTAACGGTGTCATTTTCTGGATAACCTGTTTTTATCCAGGAAGGGAAAGAAAGGGTTTTTACCGTAGTTCCTTTCTCCTTTCTTTCTCTTTCCCACCTCCAGAGAGGGATTTCTTTTGGATACTCAAAAGCCTCCTTCATCTTCTCCTCTCCAGGATTAACCGGGGGTCCAGAGCATCCCTCAAGCCTTCTCCTAAGAGGTTGTAACCCAGCACAGTAATGAGAATGGCCAGACCGGGAAAGAGGGTTAACCACCAGGCTATCTCCAGGTTATCCTTCCCTGCAGTAATGATGGCTCCCCAGGAAGGGGTGGGAGGTTGAACCCCCAGCCCCAGAAAAGAAAGGCTGGATTCTACCAGAATGGCTCCCGCCACTCCCAGAGTGGCTGCCACCCAAACTGGGGAAAGCACATTGGGAAGTATGTGACGGAAGAGAATTCTGGGAGTAGAGCATCCGATGGAGAGGGCTGCCAGAACAAAATCTCTCTCCTTTACACTCAGCACCTCTGCCCTTACCAACCTTGCCACTCCCATCCAGGAGGTTAGTCCAATAATCACCATGATATTGGTTATGCTGGGTTTGGTGAAAGCAATTATAGCCAGGATAAGGAAAAAGGTAGGGAAACAGAGCATTATATCCACTATCCTCATTATAAGGTTATCCACTTTGCCACCAAAGTAACCACTTATCAATCCCAAGAGTAGCCCTATGGTGCAGGAAATTCCCACCGCCACGAATCCTACCGACAGAGACACCCGGGAACCCCAGATTATACGGGAAAGAAGGTCTCTTCCCAGTTCATCGGTACCTAAGAGGTGCTTCTTAGAAGGAGGCTGGAGGATTTCTTTCAAATTTATCTTATCCGGAGGGTAAGGGGATATCCAGGGAGCAAGAAGAGCCATAATGAGCATCCCTCCTACCACTATAGCACCGGCTAAAGAGAGAGGGTTCTGGCGAAATCTTTCCCAGTAAATACTACCCAGTCCCTCTTTTCTCATCTATACCTTATACGTGGGTCTACCCAGGAATAAAGGATATCGGCCAGAAAATTACCCAGAAGGGTAAGGAAGGCTCCCATGGAGAGAACCGCCATAATTACCGGATAGTCGCGAGACATGGCTGCCTCGTAGAAGAGTCTTCCCATACCCGGTATACCGAAGACACTCTCCATGATTACACTCCCACCTATAAGCCCAGGTACCGAAAGTCCCAGAATAGTAATCACAGGAAGTAGGGCGTTTTTAAGGGCATGCTTGTAAATCACCACTCTCTCAGGCAATCCCTTTGCTCTGGCTGTTCTAATGTAATCCTGCCTTATCACCTCTAAGAGATTGCTTTTGGTATAGCGGGAAAATCCTGCCAGCCCTCCAAAAGAGGCTACCGCTACAGGGAGTATGAGATGTCTGGCCAGGTCTAATATCTTCTTTCCCCAGGTAAGGGAAGCAAAATTTAAGGAAAACAGTCCGGAGATAGGTAACCATCCCAGTTTTACTCCGAAAAGATACATGAGGAGGAGGGCTAACCAGAAAGAAGGTGTGGCAAATCCAATAAATACTATAACTGTGGTGATTTTATCCAGAAAGGAATGCTGTCTGAGGGCAGAGAATACTCCCAGAGGGATGGCTACTCCCAATATTAGGAGCATAGCCAGAAGATTTATGGAGATAGTTACAGGGAGTCTTTCCATCACCTTATGTATAACTTTCCTCCCGTCCAGGAAGGACTCTCCAAAATCCATCCGGATAAGCCTTTTAAGCCACATCCAGTACTGAACGGGAAGTGGTTTGTCCAGCCCGTATAGTTTCTCCAGCCTCATCCTGGTCTCTAAGGAGACTCGAGGGTTCAACTGAGTCATGAGATCAGTGGGTTTCCCGGGTGCCAGGTGGATGACCACAAAGGTAATGAGACTAATCCCCAGAAAGAGAGGAATCATTCCTATCAATCTTTTTAAGATATAACCTCCCATTTCTAATCAATATTAATAGGGAAGATAAGGGGTGTCAATAAAGAGACAAGCTCTCCTTTATCCAGAATCGGAGAAATATTCCTTAAGTTTTCCCCTCTTTATGCAGTTTTTTTCAAATTGGCATCCTTACCCCTTTTATTTATAATATTCAGAAATGAAAGTCTTCCCTCAGGTAAAAAAATTTCTCTTTAAAGGTAAATTTTTCCCTTTTGATGGACTAAAAAGTACCCCTTTCCCTCTTCAGGAGTGGGGGATAAAGGAGGGTTCCTGGAAGATGGTAAAGGTCAAGGGAAAGGGCTACGGGATAGAGGTTAAGAAGGGAAGGATAGAAGTATGGGGGGAAGAGAATTTAGTCTATTCCACCTTAGTGCAACTCTTAAGAATTAAGGAGGGGTTCATTCCCCAAGTAAGAGTGGAAGATGAGATGAACTTTTCTTTCCGGGGCTTTCACTTAGATATTGCCCGGGGAGCAGTCCCTACGGTGGATTATTTCAAGGAGATTATAAGGTGGCTTTTCCTACTCAAATACACGCATCTGGCTATCTATCTGGAAGACCTCTTCGCCTGGAAGAGGCATCCTCTCATAGGATGGGGGAGGGGGAGAATGGAGAGAGAGGAACTTAAAGAGATTATAGAGTATGGGAAGAGAATGGGGATAGAGGTATTTCCCTCTCTGGAACTCTGTGGGCATATGGAGCATATACTTACTTTAAAACCCTATCGGAAGTTCAGCGAGTGGTGGAACCCTCAAGAAGGGTGTCTGGATGCGGATAATCCAGAAGCCAGGAATTTTACTCTGGAGTTACTGGAGGAAGTTCTGGACTTTTTCCCTTCCTCCTTCATTCATGTAGGTGGGGATGAGACCTGGGCTTTGGGAAGAGGGAAGAGTTTAACCAGATACGGAGTCTTTAAGGGTCCCCAGATTTATAAAGAACATCACCAGCAAATACTAAAAAAGGTGAGGGAAAGAGGGAAAATTCCTCTCCTCTGGAGTGACATGATAACGGGCTGTTTCCTAAGGGAAGAGGGTAAGCGGTGGAGAGAGATTATGAAAGATGAGGTATGGGGAGAATCTCTTCTGGTAAACTGGGATTACTCACCGGAAGGGAAAGAATACTTTGAGGAGAGGATAGAGACTCTTTCTCAAGGAAACTTTAAGCAGATAGTGGCTCCTGGATTTCATAACTGGGCTTGTTTCTATCCCCATTTTGGGAAGGCTATAAGGAATCTTAAAAATTTCCTGGAGGCTGCCAAAAAGAAGGTAGAAGGATTTCTGGTAACTTCCTGGGGAGATGACGGCGGAGAGTGCCTGTTCACTTTTCTTTATCCTTTACTGGTGGCTACCATGGAATTGGCAGAAGGGAAAGGTGAATGGGAGGAAGGATGGAAGACTTTAAGCAGAGAAGGAGAAATCTTAGAGATTCGCAAAAAATTCGGGGAAGGTCAATTTGCAGATTTGCACAAATATATACTCTGGGAAAGTCCCTGTTTTCTTAAATATAACTGGAAGGTGAATAAAAGGGAGTGGGAAAAACTCTGGCAAGAAGCCTCCTCCCTTTCTTTACCTGAGGAACTTTCTTT
This sequence comes from uncultured bacterium, assembly GCA_964606225.1. GTDB lineage: Bacteria > CAIJMQ01 > CAIJMQ01 > JAADFP01 > CAZSGC01 > CAZSGC01. The sequence continues at coordinate 3,556 of CAZSGC010000057.1, forward strand.
CCTTAAGGAGATGCTGGAGGTCTGCTTGAAGAAATTAGAAGGGAAGGTAAATCCCTCCCACTACCTTAATCTGGCTCGAAGGTATAAAGAACTCTGGCTTAAGGAGAGAAAAGAAGAGGGATTGGAGAGAATATACGCTCGATTCTGGTACCTGGCAGGACAGATAGAGGGAGGATTTGAGTCCAGAGAGAGAAAAGGTGAACTGAGAATTGTCCCTACTTTTGACTGGATAGTGGAGCCTGATCGAGGCTAAAATGCAACTGAAAATCTTAAGGAAGAAAAAAATAACCCTAAAACTCTAAACCCATCCCCTCTCTCATCACTTTAACTCTTTCTTCCCTCTCTATAATAAGAGGACTTCTCGGTAAACTGAATTATCTTATTCATCATCTCCACCGCCTTCACCGGGTATTTCCCAATGGCGGTCTCCGCAGAAAGCATAAGGTAATCTGTCCCATCCAGGATGGCATTGGCAACATCGGTTACCTCAGCCCGGGTGGGAAGTGGATTTTCCACCATATGTTCCAGCATCTGAGTGGCGGTAATTACGAACTTTCCCCTCTCCTTACATTTCCTGATAATCTCCTTTTGAATGATGGGAATCTGATAGAGGGGTAAGGAAATTCCCATATCTCCCCGGGCAACCATAATCCCGTCTGAGACTTCTAAAATTTCCTCTATATTTTCTATACCCTCTCTGTTCTCTATCTTGGCAATGATTAAACAATGAGGGAGGGAATTTTTTACAAGATTCTTTACTCTGAGGATATCTTCCGCCTTTCGCACAAAGGACTGGGCTATAAAATCTACTTTATTCTTAATCCCAAACTGGATATCCTTCTTATCTTTTTCGGTTAAAGGAGGGAACTCTAAGGGAACATCCGGAATATTTACTCCCTTCCTCTCCTTAAGAACTCCTCCCACGATGACTCGGGTCTTTATGCGTGGAGGAGTAACTTCTAAAACTTTCAGGGCAATTCTTCCGTCATCTATGTAGATGAATTGCCCCCTTTTTATCCCTTCTAAAGACCCATGATAATCAAAGGGGAGAAGATTTCCTTCTCCCTCTATATCCTCCTGAGTTAAGTAAACTACCTTTCGTCTCTCCAGGGTTATAGGTTTCCCCTCTTTGAATTTTCCCATCCTTATCCGGTAACCTTCTAAGTCTTGTAGTATCCTTATGTGTCGGCGATACTTTTTATTTAATTCTCTCACTACCTCCATTCTTTTTTTATGGATCGCCTGGGAAGCATGGGAGAAGTTAAGCCTTACCACATCCATTCCCGCCAGCATCATTTTCCGAATAACGGTAGGAGTCTCGGAAGCCGGTCCCAGAGTGCAGATTATCTTGGTTCTAACCATTTTTCTTCTAAGGATTCTTCTCCCTGACCTTCTCTCTTCTTTTCATCCCTTCCCTTCCCTCCTCATTTTGGGTATAATTTTTTCTCTGAATAAAGTTAGCCCTCATTATAGCATAAGGAGGTGAAGATGAAGGGGAAAGGATTTGTTAAACCTACTCTTTCTAAGGAAGAGATAGAGAATTTAAAGGAACTGGGGAGACTATGCAGGGGAGATATCCTCAAGATGACCACCCTGGCTAATTCTGGTCATCCAGGGGGTTCCATGTCTTCGGTGGATATATATCTGGTGCTTTACTCCTATGCTAATATAACTCCCCAGAATCCTGAAGACCCTTTAAGGGATAGAATCATCGTCTCTCATGGACATACCTCTCCTGCTCTTTATTCTGTCCTGGGAAGATTAGGGTTTGTAAATCTGGAGGAAGCCATAAGCGGTTTCCGCAGAATTGGAAGTCTTTTTGAAGGGCATATTGTAAGGAGTATACCTGGAATTGAGTGGTCCACAGGAAATCTGGGGCAGGGTCTATCTGCTGGATGTGGAATGGCTCTGGCAGCCAAGATAAAGGGAGAGGGATGGCATACCTTTGTGGCTATGAGTGACGGAGAACAGGCTAAGGGACAGGTGTCAGAAGCCAGAAGATTTGCCAGAAAGTTCGGTTTGACCAACCTTACCGTGATAATTGATTATAATCGCCTGCAGATCAATGGATGGCTGGATGAGGTAATGCCCCAGAACATTAAGGGATGTTATGAGGCTGATGGCTGGAAAGTTCTGGAAGTAGATGGACATGACTATGGAGCAATTTATGAGGCTCTGAAAGAGGCGAGGGAGGATGAGGAGAACTTGGTGGCTATCCTTGCTCATACAGTAATGGGTAAAGGTGTCTCTTTTATGGAAAATGAATGGGATTACCATGGGAGAGCCTTAAAGCCCGATGAATACAAGAGGGCTCTGGAGGAACTGGGGATAGAAGACGACCTGGAGAAATACCGAACTTTAAGGGAAAACTTTACCCCCACCACCAAACCTCGCTCTACCCAACTTACCTATAGTCTGGAAGTGGGGGAACCCCGAATTTATACGAAAGAGGATAAGACAGATAACCGAACTGCTTTTGGGAAAGCCCTGGGTGATTTAGCCTCCCTCAATAAAGGGAAGAAGGATAGAACTCCCATAGCCGTGTTTGACTGTGACCTGGCTCCTTCCGTTAGGGCTGGTTACTTTAAGGAAGTCTGGCCAGAGAATTTCTTTGAAAGTGGAGTGCAGGAGCATAATACTGCCACTATTGCTGGGGCTCTCTCCACGCAAGGAGTTATTGTTTTCTTTGCCGATTTCGGGGTATTTGGGGTGGATGAGACTTATAATCAGCACCGACTCAATGACATGAACTTTACCAACTTGAAACTTGTATGCACTCATTGTGGAGTGGATGTGGGTAAGGATGGTAAAACTCATCAATGTACCGATTACTTAGGAGTCTTCAAGAACCTTTACGGCTTTAAGGTAATAGCACCGGCTGACCCCAACCAGACGGATAGAGTGATAAGATACGTGACTCCTCAGAAAGGGAACTGGCTCATAGTCATGGGAAGGTCAAAAATACCCGTTATATTGAGAGAGGACGGAGAACCTTACTTTGCTAAGGATTATAAATTCATCTATGGTAAAGCAGACCTTATAAGAGAGGGGGAAGACGGAGCCCTGCTTACCTATGGCTCCTTAGTTCATAAAGCGGTAAAAATCTGGGAAGAGTTAAAGAAGAAGGGGATATCTCTTCAGGTCTGGAACTTTGCCTGCCTTACAGACTTAGACCTTGAAGCATTAAGAAAAGCCTCCTCCACTGGCTATCTCTTCACCTATGAGGATCATCACATAGGGACTGGACTGGGAAGTTCGGTGGGGATGATTATAGCAGAGAAAGGATGGGAAGCTCGTCTCTTCCGAAGTGGACTTACCTATTATGGTGGTTCTGCAGACCCAGAAGACCTTTACCGGCAGATGAGGCTGGATGTGGAATCCATGGTGGAGAAGATTGAGAAAGTTTTAAGAGGTAAGGATTAAGAGAGAAATTGGGAGATCCTGCTTTGGATATGGGAATTTCTCTTAAAGATATTCTGGAGTATGCGGTTCAGATGGAGATAAAGGAATATCGCTTCTATTCACTACTTAAAGAGATAGTAAAAGAGGAAAAATTTAAAAAATTTTTTCGCCAATTATACGAAGAAGAAGTAAAACATCGTCTATCCCTGGAAAAACTACAAGATAAAGTAAAAGAAAATCAGGACCTTTTGGTAGGCTCTCCAGAATACGAAGTATATCTCAGAGCCCTGGTAGGAGAAGATTCTTTCCCTTACCAGAGAGACAACTCCCTATCCTTAGAAGAAATTCTAAAGGAGGCTATAGAATTGGAGAAGGATTCTGTCCTTTTCTTTACTCAGATGAAGAACTTTTTCCCCTTTTCTTTGGAGATTATAGAGGGAATTCTGGAAGAGGAGAAATTACATCTGGCTAAATTATCCGCTGAGAAACTTCGCCTTTCTTCCTGAAGTCCTTTCAGGGAAAAATTATTTTAACTCTTCCCAGGAAAATTTAAGATGGAGTTCTCTAAGTTGTCTCTCCGTAACTGAGGAAGGAGAGTGAGTGGTAAGACATACCGCTTTCTGAGTCTTGGGAAAGGCTATCACATCCCTTATAGAAGGGGAACCGGACATTATCATAAGAAGTCTATCCAGACCAAAGGCTATCCCTCCATGAGGAGGTGCACCATAAGATAAAGCCTCTAAGAGAAAACCAAACTTCTCTTCTGCCTCTCGACGATGGATTCCCAGAAGTTGAAGAATCTCCAGTTGTAAATCTTTCCTGTTTATCCTGATACTCCCTCCCCCGATCTCTTCCCCATTAAGAACCAGATCATAGGCCCTGCTTCTTACCTTCCCTGGATCTTTTTTAAGCAGAGGTATATCCTCTTCTCGAGGAGCAGTAAAGGGGTGGTGACGGGCTGTCCAGCGTTTTTCCTCCTCATCGTACTCCAGAAGGGGAAAGTCTACAATCCAAGTAAAGACAAAAGGTGGAGGAGAGGGGATGAGATTAAGTCTCTTGGCCAGATTTACCCTTAAAGTTCCCAAAACTTCATGGACTATCTCCTTTTTATCAGCTATCAATAAGAGAAGGTCTCCCTCCCTGGCTTGGGATAGGGTCTTCATTCCTTTTATTTCTTCCTTCTTAAGATGACGAGAAATAGGGGATTTAATCTCCTTTTCTTTAAACTCTATCCACACAAGCCCTCCTGCACCCAGAGTCCTGGCTTCTTTAATGAGTTCTTCTCTTTCTTTAAGGGAAAGGGAACTTCCGCTCTTTACCAGAAATCCCTTTATTACTCCTCCCTCCTTTATCACTTCCTGAAATATGGAGAGAGAGGATTTCTCTAAAAGAGGGGTAAAGTCTATCAGTTCCATCCCAAAACGGGTATCTGGTTTATCCACTCCATACTTCTCCAGGGCCTCCTCAAAAGTAAGCCTGGGGAAAGGGAGAGAAACTTTTTCTTTAAGGACTTTCTCAAAAATATGTGCCATTAGTCTCTCGCTTAACTCCATAACTTCCTCTCTCTCCACAAAGGACATCTCCAAGTCTATCTGGGTAAATTCCGGCTGTCTATCTGCTCTCAAATCCTCATCCCGGAAGCATCGCACAATCTGAAAGTATCTATCTATCCCTCCCACCATGAGCAACTGCTTGTAAAGTTGGGGAGACTGGGGAAGGGCAAAGAACTTACCAGGATAGATACGGGAAGGGACTAAATAATCCCTGGCTCCTTCTGGAGTACTTTTACTTAAGAAAGGAGTCTCCACTTCCCAGAACCCTTCAGAAACCAGAAACTCCCTTATAGCCTGGTAAGTAAGATGTCGGAGGTACAGATTCCTTAACATCTCTTCCCTTCTTAAATCCAGGTATCGGTACTTTAGTCTTACCTCCTCTGTAAGATTCTTTTCATCGATATCAAAGGGAAGAGGGATGGAGGTATTGAGTATCTCCATCTCTTCAGCCACCACTTCTACATCACCGGTAGGAATCTTAGGATTCTCTGTACCCTGAGGTCTTCTTCTCACCTTCCCTTTAACTCCTATTACATACTCATTTCTCAAGTTCTTTGCTTTCTCAAAGAGTTTTTCTCCTTCCTCCGGGTTGAAAACCACCTGTACTACTCCACTTCTATCTGCCAGGTCTATAAATATCACTCCTCCATGGTCTCTTACTCTCCTTACCCATCCGGTAAGGATTACCTTCTCTCCGATCTCTTTTACTTGACCACAGTAATGGGTTCTCTTATAAGACATGAGAGAGCCTCTCTCGTAAGAATTTCTCTATCCTCTCCCTCTTCACCTCTTCCTCTTTCCCTGCTTCCATATCCTTCACCTTCACCACCCCTTTTTCACTTTCCTCTTCACCTATAATCAAGGAATATTTTACTCCTAAGCGATGGGCATTTCTCAACTGGGCTTTAAGACTTCTACCCAGATAATCCATCTCTGAGGATATCCCTTTCTCTCTAAGTTCCTGAGTAAGGAGGAAAACTTCCCTAAAAAATTTTTTATCCACATAACAGAGATAAACCAGAGGACGGGAAAAAGAAGGAAGTTCTATCCTTCCTTCTTTTTCCCGTCCTCTGGTTTATCTCTGTTATGTGGATAAAAAATTTT
>CAZSGC010000058.1:0-2692 GCA_964606225.1 uncultured bacterium
TGAGCAATAATACAGAAGTTCCTTATTCTTTCCTTCATACTCTTAAAGATTTTTAGAGGATTTGGGTATAGCCACCACCCAATCCTTGGAGATAAGCCAGTTTAGAGCCACCTGAGCGGTGGGAGAAAAGTTACTCACCCCTATAAACTTTACCAGTTTCTTCTCCCTCAAGTACTCTTAAGGCTCCTCTTGGCTGCTTCAATAAGGTCCTTAAATTTAAGATGATTTCTCCAGACCTTGGTAGTCAGGAAAATTTTCTCTCTCTCCCAGCCTTTAATAGCCTCTATACGAAAGGTCTCCTCCATGGTGGAGAAATTTTACCAGAAATTCTCTCCCTATTTCTCTTTTATAGAACGAGCATCACACTCTACCTTAACCATATCCACCTTTCTCTTTAAAAGCACGAGGTTCCCCGCAAAGGGAAAAGAAGAACTCCCTTCTTAAGAGACCGGGAGAGCATGAGCATATTATCCACTCACCCTCCTTAAAGTTTTTGTGGTATAAAAAGAGGAAAGGGAGATGAGGAATCCCAAAACTTAAAAAATGAAGGAGAAGGTAAGAGACTGGGAAGATTTAAAGAAAATCCTTTCCCGTATCCAGGGGAAGGGTTACAAGGCTTACCGGGAACTGGAGGGAACCTATCTTCTTTCTCCCGGGATTATCTTTTTCTTAGACCATGCTCAGCCAGACCCTTTTGCCACTCCCTCCCGCGTAAGAATTCGGGTAAGTATGAAGAAGGCTCTCTATCCTTCTCACCTTTACTCCCATCCCGTAAGAAAGATGGCTCTGGAGAACTTCATCCTAAAAAACTTCTCCTCCTCCCTCAAACCCTTCTCCTTTAAGAGAGGAACCGGGAACAGCGGGTTATTCAGAGTTTACTCAGGAGGCCAGGAAATCCTCAAGAGGTCTGGCTGTGAAGTTACTCCTGATTATGTAGAGGTGCGGTTTCGCATGGGGCTTCCTGCAGAAGGAAGAAGAATTAAGGGAAGAGAACTCCTCCACATGCTGGAAGGATTGAAGAAAGTCTCCCCTTCTCTTCTTTACTCAAACCTATCTCCTCAGGAAGTGGAGGAATTTGTAAATCTGGTAGAGGATGTGGAGAAGATAAGGGAGGAATTAAGAGAAAGGAGGCTGGTCGCCTTTATAAAAGAAGGCTCTATACTTCCCCGCCGTTCTGGAGTGGATGAAAGACCCCTGGAGAATGCCATCCCCTTTCACTCTCCTCCTCCCCTTAAAGTCTCCTTCTCCACCCTTCATCATGGGAAAGTGGAAGGAATGGGAATCCCGGAAGGGGTAACTCTGATTGTAGGAGGAGGTTTTCACGGTAAGACCACCCTTCTTAATGCCATTGAGAGAGGAGTCTATCCCCATATCCCGGGAGATGGAAGAGAATGGGTGGTAAGTGACTCCGCTACGGTAAAGGTAAGGAGTGAAGATGGAAGATACATCGAGGGAGTGGATATCTCCCCCTTTATAAAAGACCTTCCCGGAGGAAAGGATACCACCTTCTTCTCCACCGAAGATGCCTCAGGTTCCACTTCTCTGGCTTCCTGCATAATGGAAGCCCTGGAGATGGGAGCCCGGGTTCTCCTTCTGGATGAAGATACCTCCGCCACCAACTTCCTCATAAGAGATGCCCGTATGCAGAGATTAATCTCCAAAGACCGGGAACCTATCACCCCCTTTATAGACAAAGCCCGCCTCCTTTACAGGGAACTTAAGGTCTCCACCATCCTGGTTCTGGGAGGAAGCGGAGATTACTTAGAGGTGGCAGATACAGTGATAGGGATGAATGAGTATGTCCCTGAAGACCTTACCCAGGAAGCCAGAAAAGTATGCCAGTTTCTTCCTTCTCGAAGAAAGATAGAGAGTGAGGGAGAATTTGGGAAAGTGAAAGAGAGGATAGTCCTTAAGGAGAGTTTCTCCCTTCAGAGGAAGGATAAAGTGAGGTCCAAGGGAGTAAAGGAGATAGTTCTGGGAAAAGACTTAATAGATGTCTCGGATGTGGAACAGATTGTGGAGGAAACCCAGTTAAGATGCATAGGGGAGATAATGAGATTTTATGGAAAGAAAATGGTAGAGAAAGGAGTGCCTTTAAGAGAAAGTATAGAGCAAATCCTCAAACTTATAGAAGAGGAAGGATTTCAGACCCTCACCCGTTATCCTCCTCCTGACCTCTCCCTCCCCCGCATATTTGAGGTAGCCTCCGCCTTCAACCGCTGGGGGTCCCTCAGAGTAAAGCAGAAAGATTAAAATTACTCCCCTATAATCTTGATAAGGACCCTCTTTCTCCTCCTCCCATCAAATTCTCCGTAAAAAATCTGCTCCCAGGGACCCAGGTCCAGCCTTCCTTCCGTTATAGCCACCACCACCTCCCTCCCCATAATAGTTCTCTTCAGATGACTGTCCGCATTGTCCTCTCCGGTAAGATTATGGCGATACCTCTTCCCATAGGGAGCCAGTCTCTCCACCCATTCCATAAAGTCTTGATGAAGTCCGGACTCATCATCATTGATAAAAACACTGGCAGTTATATGCATGGCATTTACTAAACAGAGCCCCTCCTTCACCCCACTTTTCCTCACCGCCTCTTCCACCCGTGGGGTAATATTTATAAACTCCTCCCTTTTAGAAGTATTGAACCATAGATACTCAGTGTAAGACTTCATCTCTACCTCTCCTTTCTTGAAGA
>CAZSGC010000058.1:2702-9530 GCA_964606225.1 uncultured bacterium
TAACCCCAGGGTTATCCATACACTTTCTCTTTTCATCCTCTCCCTCCTTCTTTTCTCTTTTTCTTAAAAAAATTCTCCTCCATAGCCTCCCTTACCTCTTCTTTCCCTTCTACCACCTCCACCCTCTCCACCAGTTCCTCCACCTTATCCCTCTCCGGCATAGCCGTTCCTTCCATCCCCGCCTTGGCTCCCCCACAGGCTACCGCAAACCTCAAACTCTCCTTCCACTCCTTTCCCTCCCACCGTTTATATATAAGCCCTGCCAGATAAGCATCCCCACAACCTATAGGACTCTTCACCGGAACCGGAGGAAGGAACCCATAGAATATCCTCTCCGGAGTAAAGAGCAGGGCACCTCCTTCCCCTAAGGTCAAGGATATATAAGGAATTCCTCTCTCCTGTAGGCTCTCGCCAGCCTTAAGGATTTGAGCAAAATCATTCACCCTTCTTCCTGTTAATCTCTCCAGTTCCCATAAATTGGGCTTGATAAGTAAAGGTAATCCCTTCACCCCTTCTACTAAAGCCTCACCATCCGTATCCAGAATTATATTCTTCGTTCTCCCCCTCAATTCTTCAATTATTCTCCGGTAAGTATCCACCGGAAGCCCGGGAGGAATACTCCCTGAGATAAGGAAGAAACTTTTCTGAGTGAGGGGAAGGGAGGAAAGCAATTTGTAAAGTTCCCTCTCCTCCTCCGGCAAAATCCGGGGTCCCTTCTCATTTATCCTTAAAACCTTACCTGTCTCCTCCTCCACAAAGTTAAAGACCCATCTGGTCTCCTCTTTAAGAAAGAGGGGAATTAAATCTATCCTTTCACCTTTAAGAAGGGAAGAAATCCTCCTGCCTGTCTCCCCACCCAGTAAAGCCACCACTTTAACCTCTGCCCCCAGAATTCCCAGCATCTTCCCCACATTCAGACCTTTTCCTCCTGCATCCACCCTCTTCCTCTCCACCCGATTAATATCCTCAAAAACAATTCTCTTCACGTAGAGGGTAAAATCTAGGCTGGTGTTAAGGGAAAGAGTATAAAGAGGGGAACTTTTCATCAGAAAGATTTTAACTTAATAGAGAGAAAAAGAGAATAATTCTTAAAATAAAGTATGTGATATAATCCTCCTGATGAAGGAAATCGCTCTCCTACAGGAACGCTTAAAAAATTGAGAAAATATAAGTTTGATGAATACTATCGGGCAAATCTTCCCCTGTTTAGCAGAGAAAAGATAAGGACATCTTCCAGGAAAATCCGAAAAAGACCTCGCCCTCCTGAAGAATGGGAAGGATTCTTTATACTCATGAAAAGCCGCTGGGAAAGATGGGAAAGGGAAGGCATTCTTAAGAGACTGGGGAGAAGAAAATATCAGATTAAACTCTGATTGACCTTTTTCAAACAAATCCCTTAAATTGTGTTTGACAGGAAAAGGGATTTGTTATAAAATGTCCTATAAATAAGATGAAATTTTAAAATTTTGTCTCATAAATATGACGAAATCAGAGATAATAGAGGTTCTAAGCCACTGGAATTTCTGGAACAGAGACCTGGAAGCGGGGAAATTACGCAAAGAATACGTAGAAAAACTCTTCCAGTTTCTTCACTTGGATAAAATTGTGTGTCTTACAGGGATAAGAAGAAGTGGGAAATCCACTCTTCTCAGGCAATTAGCCCAAAAACTAATCCAGCAGGGTATAGATAGAAATCGCCTCCTTATCGTAAATCTTGAGGAGCCTGCTTTTGAGAATGGAGACCTTTCTCTTTTACAGAATATCTATCAGGCTTTTCTGGAAATTATAAAACCCAAGGAGAAACCCTATCTCTTCCTGGATGAAATCCAGAATATAGAAAAATGGGAAAAATTCGTCCGCAGTCTCCAGGAAAAAAAAGAAGCCTACATTTTGATAACCGGTTCTTCCTCCAAACTTCTCAGTCAGGAGTTAGCCTCTCTTCTGACGGGTAGAAGACTTTCCTTGGAAATCCTTCCTTTAACCTTCAGCGAATTCCTTCATTTCCAGGGCATAGAGATAAAAGAGGAAAAGGACTTCCTTCTCCAGAGCCTCCGTATAAAAAGATTCTTCCGAGAATATATGGAATGGGGAGGATTCCCTGAAGTGGTTCTAACCAAAGAGGAAGAGTTTAAAAGGAGAATTCTCTTAAGTTACTACGAGGATATTTTAACCCGGGATATAGTGGTAAGATTTCGGGTTAAAAATTTAGAGAAATTAAAATCTCTCGCTTACTTCTACCTCACCAATATTTCTTCTCCCATAAGTTTCCGCAAAATTTCTCGCTTTATAAAACTTTCGGTGGAGACGGTGAGGAGATTCTCATCCCATATAGAAACCGCAGGCCTTATCTTCTTTATAAAGAGATTCTCCTTTTCTGTAAAAGAACAGGAAAATAGTCCCCGTAAGGTTTACTCTGTGGATCCAGGGTTATCCAACTGCGTGGGTTTTAGGTTCTCCTCAAATCTGGGGAGACTTATGGAAAACCTGGTTGCTCTAAGACTTAGAAAACAACAGATAGAAGACCCATCTGTGGAAGTTTATTACTGGAAAGATACCACCGGGAAAAAGGAAATAGACTTCCTGCTCAAGAAAGGAACCCACATAAAAAGAATCCTTCAGGTAGCCTGGAATATTGAGGACCCTCAAACTAAAGAAAGAGAGGTTACCAGTTTAATAAAGGCTCTGGAAAAATTTAACTTAAAGGAAGGAATAATAATTACTGAAGACAAAGAGGGAGAAGAGAAAATTAAAGAAAAACGGATCTCCTTCCATCCTTTATGGAAATGGCTTCTGGAGAAACAAATTATCTAACACAAATTTTTCTGTAAAATTTAATCCCTGCTTCCCAGCTTCACCTTATCTTTTCTCAAATCTCAGAGAGAGGAACCACCTTTACCTTTTCCTCCACCACCTTGCCATCTCGTATATATCTAACCTGAATAATTTTATAGTTCCCATCCTCACTCAAGCCTTTGGGCTCTGCTACCACCTTCTCTTTCCAACCTTGAGGATTTTCCCTTTCATACACTACGGTGGTATCTCTGCGCGCAGCCTCCAGAGCAGCCTGGTCAATTATATACCCTATGGTTCCTCCTACGATGGCTCCAATAGCTGCTCCCTCAATGGCTCCCCTCCAGGGATTCTTTTTGTCTATGGCTGCCCCTCCTAAACCTCCCAGTATGGCTCCAATCTTTGCTCCTGCCTTGGTGCGGGGAGACATAGTAGCACAACCTGTGGTTAGAAGAAGCATGACCAGAAACAGACATACATAAATCTTCACCTTCCTCACCTCCTATCCCTTTACCTTATTTCTCTTACCTCTTTTTTCAACCTTCCGAATTGTATCATATAAAAATCTTCTGGAAAATGGTATAACCCATACCTGAACCCGCCCTTACAGGAAGAAGGAGAAACTCCCAAATAGAGCAGAAAACTACTCGGTAGTAAGAAAAACTGTTGGATATTATCGATTGAAAATCAATCGCATCTTCAGACTGAATTGGAAGCAAGGTGAAGAAAAAGTATGATACTCTAAAAACTCCTTACCAGAGAATCCTTGAATCTCCTTTCGCATCAAAAAACTTTACTTAACCAAACCTTCTTAGATAAGTTTCTTTAACTTCAGGATTAATCCAAGCAATTTCTCTTGGGAATCCTCCTTCAAGAACTCTTTTGATTTCCATAGCACCTTTTTCCTTCACTATTCTCACTGACCTTGTTGAAGCAAAAGCGCAATGTGGAGTAATGATAACATTTGGAAGATTCTTTAACTTATCAAAAGTTGGATTTTCCCCTTTCTTCAGATAAGTATTCTGAATTGGCTCACCTTCAATAAGGTCAGTTGCAAGACCACTTACTTTCCCACTTTTTAAGGCACAGATTAAACTATCAGTATCAATAACTTCTCCTCTACAGACATTGATAATATAGACACCTTTCTTCATCTTCTCAATCTCTCTTTTACCAATCATTTTGAAGGTAGGGTATTTTGATTCTCCTTTCCTGGTGAGGGGAACATTTAAGGAGATGATATCTGAGATTTCTAATAAATTATCAAGAGTTTCCGCTTTCTTTGCTCCTTTTTTCTCAAACTCTTCGTCACTAATAAACGGATCATAGGCAATAACATTAAATCCAACACAGGAGGCTTTTTTACTTAAAGCTCCTCCAATTCTTCCCAAACCAATAATTCCTAAGACAGTATCCTTTGCCATCTCAGTATGGACACCTTGTGCACTCCAGTAATTCCTTTTAACTCTTTCTCTAAACTCATCAAGAGCTCTTATCTTCAGGAGGGCAAGAGTTAAAGCATGTTCAGCTACTGCATCAGTACAGTAATCGGGAACAAATGTAACTATAATTCCTTTTTTAGTGGCTGCTTTAATATCAATATTGTCATAACCTCCACCAAAACGAGCAATTATCCTGCATCTATCAAGCCCTTGGATAATATCTCTTGTAATCTTTGTATGTCTTACACCTAAAGCATCGGCATCCTTTGCTTCCTTAAAAATCCTTGTCTTTTCATCCTTACTCCTTTTGCCTTCCCTAACCTCCGCAATATCACCAAGGATATTTTTTTCTATCTCTATATCCTCCCCATGGATATCTGCCAGATATACGTAAAACTTCTTCATTTTATACTATTATACTCCGATTATGTCCAAATTTTTATACGTTGAACTGCCTTGAGAACAGAGTTTCTATAAAAGTGTGATATAATAGGCACAAAATTCTCCTTTAGAATAAAAATGGGTAATATTGGTCAAAAAGGGAAGGAGGCTTATTTAAGCGGTTTTTCCTGTGGAGAGGCGGTGGCTAAAGTTATCAGGGATGAGAAAAAGGAGTTAAAAATTCCTGCTGAAGCTATTAAAGCCTGCTCTGCCTTCAAGACAGGTATTGGAGGTAGCAAAGGGGATCTATGTGGTAGTTTATTGGCAGGGCTTTTGATTATTGGTATTAAATATGGTCGGGATAACAACCAGGACGATATCAGTAAAGTTAATCAAAAATCCGCTCAGTTGTACGATAAATTCCTGGAAAAATATGGCACAGTCCGTTGCCAGGAATTGCTGAAAGAGTTCCATGCCAGCCATACATTTAATTCCAGAGAAAGAAAAGAATTTTGTTCAGAGATAGTTCGTTTTGTTATCGAAGAATTGGAGAATATCCTTGAATAAATTTTTCTCTCTTCTTATTTTCTTTCTTCATTTAGCTACTTGTGGTTGGGCACAGGTCTCGGCTAATCTATCCAGCTCCACTCCAAAAGCAGGAGATACCATCTGTATAAAAGGGAAAATTCCTCCGGGTGAAGAGCTTAATATTGTCATTGCCTCTGAGGTTACCTTTTCTCCCCAGAAAGCTCTTGGTCCTCAGGAAAAATCCCGACTTATTAAGGATGGAGAAAAATTTGGGTTCAGGCCCGATACCTCTATACCTTATCTTTTTTATATAATCACCTCTGACCCTTTTGCTTTTGGAGAAATAATAGATAAATCTTATGGAGGAGCATTCTTCTTTAAAGGACTCTATAAAACTAAGATGTTTAAACTAAAGGACTGGGATGATATCCCTATATCTAAGAAGAAGATTTTAGGCCCAATCAAGACTAAAGAGCAATGGAACTTCCTTCGTTATTCTCATGAGAATCCCTTTGGAATCAATACTATTGGCAAGGAAGGAACATATAAAGGGAGAATAATAATATTTTCCCGCTGTGTAGTTACCGATTACCAAAAAGAGCCAAAATACTGGAATAAAGGGGTCTCTATCTCTTTAAATAAACATAATGGTAAATTTTCTGTTACCTTTAAGACCTTTCGTCATACTCCTCCTTACACAAAATTTAACCTTTATTTAAATGGCAAAGCAACAGGTTCCTTTGTAGTTGAACCAAATGGGTTATGGCTACCACGGGGTTGGCGTTACATAAATCCCATTCTAATTCTCATTGGAGCTATTTTGGCGGGAACTTTTTATTCAATGGTTGGTGCCTCTGGAGGGTTATTGATGGCTGCTTTTCAGATTATCTTTATTGGTACCGCTGGCCCATTAGGAATTAACGGGGCTAATGTGCTTAAACCTTCCAATCTACCTTTGATGTTTGGTGCTCCTTCAGCCGCTCTCTATCGTTATTGGTTCAAAGAACATAGGTTAGCATTACCAGCGGGAACTGCTTTTGCTGTAGGAATCCTCATTGGAGCCTTTATAATTGGTCCTCCTTTATCTACTAAGTATCTTAATATGACTGCCTATAAGCCGTGGTTGGCTTTGTTAGTTCTTATAATGGCTTTACGCACCCTATACGAACTTACCCCTCACAGTATGAAGAAAAGAGAATCGATTAAGAGAATAATGGAGAGATTTAATGAGGAGGTAAGAAAGGCGCAAAAGGAAAATAGAGCGGTAAAGTTAGGACGTGGAGAGACAATAAAGTTCAGCCTTCTCGATTATAGATTCAAATTTTGGGGAGAGGAATTCAGAATAAATACTGTTCTCTTTGCTCTCTTGGGTATTTTCATTGGTATTATTGATTCCTCCTTTGGAATTGGGGGTGGATTTTTATTGGTTCCCACGATGACTATCTTGGGTAAATTGCCTATGTATGTGGCAGTCCCTATTTCCCTCTTCTCATCCATCCTTGGATGCACTGCAGGACTCTCTCGATATATTTTAATGGGATATCCTCCTGATTTATATATTGCGTTTTTTATACTTATTGGAGGCCTGATAGGAGGAATGCTGGGTAGTAAAATTCACGGGTTCCTCTCAGAGAGACAGTTAAAGATAATATTGGCTATAGTCCTTCTATTTTTGGTCTTCCGCTTC
>CAZSGC010000059.1:0-9447 GCA_964606225.1 uncultured bacterium
TTACTAATCCTCCCTCTGAGATAGGATTTAATTTTGTGTTAAAATGTCTTTCGGGAGAGTAGATTTACCATAACTGCATTTTAAGGATTACCCAAATACACTTTGGAGATTATAAATCGTTACAAGAAAAGACCTTTATGGGAAATTTATCACTCCTTATAAAATCAGAATCCGTTCTATTTAAAAAAAATTTATTGAGGATATTAACCATAAGTAAACTGGTTTTTAGGTATCTGGAAAAACAAAAATTAAAATTTGTGATAAAATCTATCTTCCCTTTAAAAAAGAGAAGGAATGGGAAAGAAGTCACTGATCATAGGGCTGGATGGAGTGCCCTATTCTCTTCTTAAGACCTACTTAGAGGAAGGGCTCCTCCCCAATATGCAGGAAATACTTTCTCAGGGATTTCATCTGATGCAAACCAGAGCCTCTATACCCGATGTATCCTCGGTTTCCTGGACCTCTTTCACTACCGGGGTAAATCCGGGAGAACATGGAATTTATGGTTTTTCAGACCTTAAACCTTACACTTACAGCCTTTATTTCCCCCATTCCTTAGATGTACGGGCTCCCCGCTGGTGGGAAATTCTGGGAGGAACCTGCCGGGGGAAGGAATCTTCTCTTTCTCATGAATTCTCCTCCTTTAAGCAAGCCTATACCTCTATCATCCTCAACGTCCCTCATACTTATCCAGCCTATCCCATGAAGGGAATACTGGTAGCAGGATTTGTGGCTATTGATTTGGAAAAAGCGGTCTACCCTCCAGATTTTGCTGATTACTTTAGGGAAAAAGGATACATGATTGATGTGGATTCCCAAAAAGCACACCACAACAGGGAGGAATTCTTGGAGGACCTTTTTCTCTGCCTTAAGGTAAGAAAAGAGGTTTTCGGAGAAATTTTCCAGAACCAGGATTGGGACATATTCTTTGCCTGTATAACGGAGACCGACCGCCTCCATCATTTCTTTTTCCCTTCTGCTTTAGATAAAGACGACCCTTATCATGAAATCTTTCTTAAGTTTTATAAAGAAGTGGATGCGTTCGTAGGAGAATTAACCCGGAAATTCTGGGAAAAATTTGGAAAAGATTCTTTTCTCATGATTCTTTCTGACCATGGTTTCACCTCCCTTAAAAAAGATGTTTTTATCAACCGGTATCTGGAAGAAGGAGGTTTCCTAAAACTCTTAAAGGAAGGAGAGTTCTATGAGAAAATCTCTCCCTCCTCCATAGCCTTTGCTATGGATCCAGGAAGAATTTATATTCACTCTAAAAGAAGATATCCTCAAGGCAGGATAGGGGAAAAGGAAATAGAGGGGGTAAAGTCGGAACTGAAGGGATATCTTAAAGAGTTAAAAGATGAAGAGGGGGAAACTGTGCTTAAGAAAATCCTGGAGAAGGAAGAAATATATAAAGGACCCTGTTTAAGCGAGGCTCCCGACCTGGTCTGTCTTCCCCAAGATGGTTATAACCTGAGGGGTAGGTTGGAAAGCGAGAGGGTCTTTGAAGAAAGTGTCTTTAAGGGAATGCATACCTGGCATGATGCTTTCTGTATCTTAAGGGAAGAACTTACCCCTTCTCAAGGAACATCTATTGAAAACCTGGCTGAGTTAATACTAAAATATTTTTCCTCCCCATAAAGAAGGGAAAATAAGGTAAAATAATGATATGGACTACCTGGATTTTTTAGAAGGTAAGAGTATTTTTATTATCCGGGAAGCCTATTACCGCTTTAAAAACATCGCTATGTTATGGTCTATGGGGAAGGACTCAACTGCTCTCCTCTGGCTCTGTAGAAAAGCCTTTTTTGGCCAGATCCCCTTTCCTATAATCCACATCGATACCTCCTATAAATTCCCTCAGATGTATAAATTCAGGGACAGGCTGGCTAAGGAATGGAATCTTCAGTTAATCATCGGAAGAAATGAGGAGAAACTTAAGGAAGGCATGGGACCTCATAAGGGAAGTAAACTTCAGTGTTGTACGGAACTTAAGACTAATGCTTTAAAACAGGTAATAGAAAAATATAATCTTAAAGCCATTCTTCTGGCTATCCGAAGAGATGAGCATGGTATAAGGGCTAAGGAAAGATACTTTTCACCCCGGGACATTAACTTTCGCTGGGACTACGAGAATCAGCCTGCGGAGTTATGGGACCAGTACAAATCGACTCTCTCGGAAGGAAATCACTATCGGGTCCATCCCATGCTTCACTTTACTGAGATCGATGTGTGGAAGTACATCAAAAGGGAAAATATCCCTGTAGTAGAACTTTACTTTAGTAAAGGGGGGAAAAGATACCGGAGTATTGGCTGTGCCCCCTGCTGTAAGCCTGTTCCTTCCCAAGCCCGGACCATAGATGAGATAATCGAAGAAATTAGAACCTCGCGGACTTCGGAAAGAGCAGGACGAGCTCAGGATAAGGAAGACCTCTATACTATGCAGAGACTAAGAGCCTTAGGATACATGTAGGAATCCTTAGATATGGAAACCGGTCAGTTAAAAATCATTATTGTTGGACATGTAGACCATGGGAAAAGCACCCTTATAGGAAGGCTTCTATATGATACGGACTCTTTACCCGTAGAGAAAAAAGAGGAAATACGCAAGACTTCCGAAGTTCTCAAGAAGAAAATGGAGTTTGCCTTTGTTATGGATGCTCTGGAGGAGGAAAGGAAAGGCGGGCTTACCATTGATACCACCCAGATTTTCTTTCATACCTCTAAAAGAAGATACGTAATAATCGATGCTCCTGGACACAAAGAGTTCTTGAAAAATATGCTCACAGGAACCAGCCAGGCAGAGGCAGGTATTCTGGTAGTAGACGTGGTAGAAGGGGTTAGAGAACAGACTAAAAGACATGCCTATCTATTAAGTATGCTGGGGATAAAACAAATCTGTGTATTGATAAATAAGATGGACCTGGTGGGATATTCAAAGGATAAATTTGAAGAAGTAAAGAGGGATATTCTGGAATTTCTTTCTTACCTGAGGATAACCCCTTCCTTCATCCTCCCTGTCTCTGCTCTGGAAGGGGAGAACCTGGCTTCTTCTAAAAGACTTTCCTGGTTTAAAGGGCCTACCCTCCTGGAGGCTTTGGATAACTTCCAAGAATTGATCCTGGAGGAAAAACCTTTAAGGTTTCCTGTGCAGGATATTTATAACCTACATGGGAAAGAGATAGCAGTAGGAAGGGTGGAATCAGGAGAAATAGCCATTAAAGATAAAGTCACCATTTTCCCTTCTTTAAAAGAAGCAACCGTTAAAGAGATACATAAATTCATGGTAGAGAATCCTCAAAAGGCTACTTACGGGGAATCCATCGGGATTAGTTTAGAGGGGGGAGAAAAACTTAAGCGAGGAGATGTACTGGTAAAAGATAAATCTCCTCTCCTGACTTCCAGGATTACCGCCCATCTATTCTGGTTTGAGGAACCTGGAGGAGAAAAGGGTGAGTTTTTTACCTTTCGGTGTGTAACTCAGGAAATACCCTGTGTGATAGAGAAAATTCTCCATAAATTTGATCCTGCTTCTTTAGAAAGAGTGGAAGAAAACGCAAGCAGAATAAATAGAGCAGAGGTAGCCCAGATCAGCCTTTCTCTCTCCTCACCTGCAGTAATAGATTCCTTCTCCGAGATTCCAGAGTTGGGGAGATTCATCCTGGAAAAAGAGGGTACCCCTGTAGCAGGAGGAATCATATCTTCCTAAAAAGAGAATCCAGGGGTACAAAAAGTTGAAGTGGGAAAGGAGTCTTTAATCTTTAGCCGTATACGAACCCTGATCTTTGTAGGGCAGGCTATTATCCTTGGAGGAAGTAATCTTTTAATCCTGTCTGTTGACTTACTTCTCAAATTTAAAAAAGGCAGAAGAGAAATTCCTCTTAAGAGTGTCTTCTTCCTGAGCCATAATTTCTGGGAGAGAGGCGCAGTTTCTCGACTTTATAATATGGGCAGAAGGCTGGTTCAAAAGGGTTATAGAGTAACTCTCATTGCTTCTTCCTTAAAGGGAAGAATTATGAAGAAGGAAAATAATCTGGAGGTTCTCTCTTTTCCTTCTCTTTTTTACCGATGGAATCCTTATGGAGGATGGGACCTCTGGGAAACCTTACTAAGAACTCTCTACCTTCTTAAAAACCCTCCCTCCTTAGTTCATATATCTTCTCACAAGCCAGGAGTGGTTTTACCAGCGGTTATCTCCAGAATATTGCACGGAAGTAAAGTAATCTTTCTTCCTCAAGGAAAGAAAATACTGGGATTTGCTGGCTTCTTCCAGGAGGAATTTTACAGAAAATTAGGACAAGTGTGAAAAAACCTCTCTCCATTAAAGTGGTGGCAGGAGTTTTTATATTTACTTCCTTTTTGATGATTGTGGGGAGTATTTCAGGTCTGGGTATCCTCTATCTTTTCAAAAATTTCCCTCTCTTCTCAAAACTAATACCCGCTTTCTCCCAGATTACCCCCTTAACTCTCCATTTTTCTCTTCTCCTATCTATCCAATTAGGGGCAGGAATTTTAATATTGGTGGCTTCCTTCCATTTTCTCCAGGGTAAAGGGTGGGCGAGAACCACCCTGGAAGTTTTTACCTGGTTGGGATTACTTTATGTAATTGTTTTTACCTGGGGATGGCTCAGAGTATGGGAAATTCTTATCCCCCAGTTGGAGAAACTCAAGATACCTAACTTACCAAGTAGAACTGTTTTATCTTCCGTAGGGAAAATTCTGGCCGGAGTAATCTTTCTCCTCAACTTTATACCCTTAATTTTAATTTTAAAATTCTTAAGAAAAATTAAGTTTACCCATTCTTAAAACTTTCTCCTTCTGCCTTCTCTATCCCTAAGAATTTATCCGGATAATGCTTTTTAAGGAGAAATTTTGCCGCCTCTAACACTTCTTCCACAGTTATCAACTCCATACAGGCATGGTCTCCTCTCTTACAGTAGTAGAGATTGCAGGGTGAACAGGGGAGGTCTTTGCGAATTACTATATGCCTCCCTGGTTCACCCCAGGGTCTCCATCTCTCAGGTATAGAGGGACCCATAAGGGATACTGTAGGTATCCCCAAAGCCACCGCAATATGAAGAGGCCCGCTATCGTTGGAGATGAAAAGATGGCATTCCCCTATGAGGGACATCAATTCCCCCAAGGAAGTATCTCCTACCCGGACTAAAGGAGGATGAGGAAGGGAGGAAAGAATAACCTTACAAAAATTTTCATCCTGCTTTCCTCCCAATAGCAAAACTTTCACCTGGGGAAGGGTGTTAAGTTCTTCTATAAGGCGAGCAAATTTTAAAGGATTCCATTGTTTGGAATCCTCTCCTTTAAGAACTCCGGGATGAATCCCTACCAGTATATGAGATGATTTTATCCCTTTTTCTTTTAAGAATTTCTTGGCTTGGCTATAAAAGGAAGGGGGTATGTGGACCTCCAAACTCTTATCCTTAGCCTCCCCCCCTACCATCTCCACCAGGGAAAGAATAATCTCCACCATATGCTTTCCTGAAAGAGAAGGTTTTAGGGGGTGAGTATAAAGAAAACCCCTTCCTTCAACCTCAAAACCAACCCTTACCCTTGCCCCGGAAAAAAAGGTAAGGAAAGAGGGAGAAAAGGCATACCCCATGTAAGGGTCTATGGCCAGTTCATAGCCCTTACTCCTCAACTTCTTTATGAGAAACAGAAAGGAGAGAATACCTTGGGGTTGAAAAGTTATCACCTCGTCCACAAAAGGAGAGAAAGAGAGGATATCTTGAGTATAGGGAGCAAGAAGAACAGTTAGCCAGGAGGAAGGGAAAGAGGCTTTGAGTGCTTTTAAAGCAGGAGTGGAAAGAACCACATCCCCTATTCCCACCGGCCCCAGCCTCACAAAGAGGATCTTTCTGTATTCTTTTAAAACTTTTCTTGGGTAGGGAGGCTTTCTTCTATAAAGCAGATAAAAAAACTTAAAGAGAAGAAAGAAAATTTTAAATATCCGATATTTGAGGATTCTTACACTTTCTCTCTCAATTTTCATTTAATCACTTCCATCTTTATCATCAAATCTGTCCCTCCAGAAGGAAAGGCAAAGGAAAAAAATCTTTCATAAGTGGGAAGAAAAAGATTAGCCAACGCTTCCCATCCCAGGATTTTGAAGATGGGAATACCCTGAAATCTTCCTACTCTAATTTTTTTAAAAATCAAGTCAAAGAATAATCTTTTCTCCAGAATACGAAAAGTAGGATAATCTGGCTTCTTCTCACCACAGAGGCTGGGGTCAAAGATGTCAAAGGAACCTGAGGCAAAGTGATGTTTATGGGAAATATCTGTAAAGGAAGAGTAGCTGGAGAAATGAGGAGTAAGAATGAGGAGATGGGCACCAGGCTTGGAAATCCTGTGTATTTCCTTCATTACTGCCACAATATCCTCTAAGTGTTCCAGAATGTGTCGGGCATAGACTCGGTCAAAAACATTATCCTGGAAGGGGTAAGGAGTACGATTAAGGTCAAATATTATATCTGCCGAAGAACAAGGGTCAATATCCACTCCAATAGCCCCAGGCACTTTCCTTTTACCACACCCCAAGTCCAGTATTTTCATGCTTCTGTGAACTCATAAAGATTATAAACCACCTTAAGCCTTTTTCAACTCTCAGGGGTAAGGATATTCTGTAAGTGAAGCAAGAGAACAAATATTAAGATTCCTGCCAGAAGAGAAAGGAATCCGGGTAAACGGGAAAGATAATGCAGGACAGTAGCCATTCCACATCCAGCTACTATAGGTCTCTCCAAAACTTCCCTCAGCATAATCCCTTCTTTCCTGCGGTAAAAAAGGAACATCAAAAGGGCTATCATTAAGAACTCTCCCACAAGAAAGGAAACCGCTCCTCCCCTTGCCCCGTAAGATGAGATAAGATAAAAATTCAAAAGGGCCTGGGAGAGTATCCCTGTCCCCAAAATGCTCAGGTACTCTTTTCTTCTGCGGGAAGAAAGGAAATAGGTCCTTAAAGCCAGAAGAAGAGAAAAAAGAGGTAAACTCCATATAAGGATTATCAGAATCACCTCATGAGAAGGAGAAATCTCTCCATATAAAAATCTCAAGAGAAAAGCGGGAAAGAAGGCTATGGCAATGGCAAGAATAAGGGAAGGGATAAAGAGTTTCTCCACATGTACCACATATTCTCTTTGAAATTTTTTTCGTGAAGAACGATAGGAACCACCCAGGGTTAGAATATCTTCCTTACTTAAAGAGAAGGGAAGAAACCAGGTAAACCAGACAAGAAAGAAGACCCTCCCATACATTCCCACCTCTTCCTCTCCCTTAAGGAAGTAAAGTATTACCGGGGCAAGATAGAGGTAAAAATTAAGGAGAGAATCTTTATAGATTCTCTCTCCTAAAGTTTTCCCACCAAAAGATTTCTTCCCTTTCCCAAGGAGGAAAAGGACCTTCCAAGAAATTACCAGACCTAAAAGAGAACCCAGAAGGAATACAGAAGAAATTTCCCCTATTCCTTGGCCTCTTCGTAAAAACCAAAGTATTACCAAAAATTCTAATCCCCTCTGGAGAAGATTTACCTCCCTCGAAGTACCTTCCTCCGGAAGGAAGAAATCTTTAAAGGAATTAATTATTAAAGCCCCACAAAGAAAATAGATGGAGTAACGTAAATCCGGTGGGAACTTCAATCCCATAGAAATAAAGATAAGGAAAACAAAAGCCAAAAAAGCCATTGTAATTTTGGTTCTCCATAGAGAAGAAAAGGGAATTTTTTCTTTCTGCAAAAGCCCCCATCCTGGTTCTATTAATAAGGAGAAGAGAGAAACCAAAGAGAAAGCAAAAATAAATCTACCAAACTCCTCCACATTAAGATAACGGCTCAAAAGAGAAATAATAGCCAGAAAAATTAGCCTCTCTCCACCTTCTCTGGTCAAGGAGGAAAAATTAAACCTTATCTTCTCTTTAAGCATCATTCCCCTCTTAACACTACATAAATCCGGGTGGGAGGAAAGCCTTTTTCGTATACTTTCTTAACCTGCTGAGAAAATTTTTTCAAGAAAGGGACCAAATAAAGGCGAGTGGGGTCTTCACCTTTTTTACCCTTGGGTACAGGGGGTTCCTCCACTAAAAGTTTTACCTGATTATCCTGAATATATTTCATGAAGAGGGCTGGGTCTGTGATGAATGGGATGGAGAGAGTCTTTCTTTCACTATAGATAAAATAGAGGAAGGGATGAGAAGTAAGCACAACAGTTTGAGGAGGGAAATTTTCCTTCACCCATTCACCAGACTCTACATAACTTTCCCAGTGAGGAGGATAACCTCCTGCTCTTCTTGATTTTATTATCATCCCATCCTGCCAGAGGGAAGAGAAGAGAAGCAGAACAAAAAAGAGAGAGAGAAAAACCCTTTGCTGGGGCAAATTCCTTATCCCTTGAAAGAAATAATAAACCAGGAAGGGAACCAAAGGAACCATAAACCTTACCCCTCTCCAGGGCCAGAGAAGAAAGATTAAGAAATAAACCAAGGTATATATCTCTATCAGATTCTTCTCCTTCTTAAACCTCTTCATCCATCCCCAGAAGACTATCCCTGAGATAATTACTCCCAAAAAGATTTTAAGGATATAAACTTTTTGGAAATACTCCAAGGAGATATCTTTAAAAAAGGGATAAAAGAAAACCTGAGGGAGGTCTCTACCTCCATAAGCACCCAAATTATGAATTACTCTTTTTGTTAAATCAACCAAATTGACTTTTCCCAAGTGAGGCTGATAAGGATTCTTTAAAAAGATACTTTCCAGATATCCTCCTCCCCACCCTATGCTCCAAAGAATGAGCAGAAAGAGTAACCATAATAATCCTGTCCAGAAAGCCTCCTTTCTTCTTCTTTTGATTAAAAGGAAAACTATTACCGAAAGAAAGAGCCCCATTCCCACTCCCCGTGTAAAGAAGGAAAGAGATACAAATACCAGACTCATAAAAGTTTTTCCCCTAAGCAGAAAATAAATCCCCAGAAGAGAGAAAAATAGATAGGGTATTTCTGTAAGTATTACTCCAGAATACTCTAAAAGATGAGAGTTCAAGAAGATTACGGGTAAAAGGAAATAGAGACTCTTTTTCTCCAGAAGGGAGAAAATTTTATATATCATCCAGAGAGAGGCTAATCCCAGAAGACAGACTATGATTTTGCAGGGTAAAGGGTTAAAACCAAAGAACTTCACCGGAAATGTAAGTAAGAGAGGGAAAAGAGGAGGAAAATTTTTTTCTACAGGCGAAAAAGGTAAATTTATATTTCGGTATCCTTTCCCAGAAACCAGAGATTTAGCCAGGATAAGATAATGAGCATTATCTCCTCCAGTGTAAAGAAGAGAATTCAGGGAAAAGAAATAGAGGAGAGAGACACATATAAAGAAAAAAATAGGAAATCGTCTCTCCATAGGATAATTCTACAAAGAAAAAAGTGACAACTCAATCAATCCTTTAC
>CAZSGC010000060.1:0-9286 GCA_964606225.1 uncultured bacterium
TTAGTCTCTCCCTATGCTCGTGTGGATGAGGTAAGAGAGTTTAAGGAAAGAACATGTATTAAAGGAGGATTGGGGAGAATGGAAGCGGTGAATTTGATGGGACTGATGATGGCTCATGCTCTCAAACTGGAAAAGTTTGGTGCCTGATAGGATACTCTTTAAATTTTTCCGGTGAGAAGTAAAGATGTCTCTCTTTCCAACTTCTGTCTGATTATAGAGTATGATGGAAGTGGATTTCTGGGATGGCAGAAGCAGAAAGAGGGGAGAACTGTTCAGGGGGTTCTGGAGGAGGTTTTAGAGAGAATTTTCAAGAAGAAAATTGAGGTAAAAGGTCAAGGTAGAATGGATGCGGGTGTTCATGCCCTTGGGCAGGTAGCCAATTTTTTTGCTCCCTGGAATCATTCTCTCTCTCAACTTAAGACTGCCCTTAATTCTTTTCTCCCGGAAGATATAAGGATAAGAGAAGTGAAGAGAGTATCTCCTTCCTTTCATTCCCGATTCTCTGCCCTTTCCCGTACTTATATTTACCTCCTCTGGGAAGGGGAGAATTTCCCGGTTTTCTTAAGAAACTATGTAAGTAGAATTTCCCAAAAACTCAACCTTTCTCTGATGAAGAAGGGAGCAGTTTATCTTTTGGGAAGGCATGATTTTACTTCTTTTTCCAAAAAAGGGGAAAAAGGTTCTAAGGTACGTACTCTTAAAGAGATAGACATTTTTCGTCGGAAAAAGATCAGCCTTCCTTGCGGAGAATGGAGGGGTTCTTTTCTTCTTTTTCGCTTTAAAGCAGATTCTTTCCTTCATCAGATGGTAAGAATTATGGTTGGAACCTTGGTAGAGGTGGGGAGAAGGAAGATAGCACCGGAAAGGATAAGAGAGATACTTTCTTCCCGGGATAGAACTCAGGCTGGTCCCACTTTCCCTCCCCAGGGACTTTATCTGGTAGAGGTGGAGTATGAAGAGTTCTGATTTTGTTCATCTTCATCTTCATACCTATTACAGCATTCTGGATGGTTTGTGCAGGATTGAGGAGGTAATAAGAAAGGCTAAGGAGTATGGTATGCCTGCGGTGGCTATCACAGATTCGGGAGGGATGTTTGGGGTAATAGAGTTTTACGAGAAGGCTGTGGAGGAAGGTATAAAGCCCATCATAGGATGTGAAGTATACGTGGCTCCCGGAAGCAGGAAGGATAAGAAGGGAGGAATTTCTAAAGCCGCCTATCATCTTACTCTCTTAGCCTGCAACACCGAAGGATATAGAAATTTGATGAAATTGGTTAGCCTCGCTTACTTGGAAGGATTTTATTACCGTCCCCGTATAGATAAAGAGTTGCTGAGTCAATATGGAAAGGGGCTCATTGGACTCAGTGGGTGTCTCAAAGGAGAAATACCTTCTTTAATTTCTGAGGGAAATTTAAAGGAAGCCAGAAAGGTAGCAGATGAATACTTACAGATATTGGGTAAGGGTAACTTCTATCTGGAGATAATGAATCTTTCTCTGGAAGGTCAGGATAGAATTAATCAAGAGTTGATAAAGATCTCTAAGGAACTGAAGATACCTCTGGTGGCTACCAACGATGTTCATTATATACATCCGCAAGATGCTTCTGTTCATGAGGTGCTTTTATGCTTGCAAACAAAGACCACTCTGCGGGATAGCAGAAGGTTAAGATTTGGAAGCCGGGAGTTCTATTTTAAATCTGAAGAAGAGATGAAGAAACTTTTCTCCGAGATACCGGAGAGTATAACCTGTACTCGGGAGATAGAAGAAAAGTGCCAGGTTAAATTAGACCTGGATAAGGTTTATCTTCCCCACTTCCCTGTTCCTCCAGGATATACTCTGGATTCCTACTTGGAGGAACTGGTATGGAAAGGTGCTCAGAAGAGATTTTTTTCTCTATCTACGGAGATAAAGGAAAGGATAAATATGGAACTGGAGGCTATAAAGAGGAGAGGCCTTTCCGGCTACTTTCTTATAGTTCATGATTTTATAAATTTTGCCAAAGAAAGAAAGATACCTGTGGGACCAGGAAGAGGTTCCACAGCAGGAAGTCTGGTAGCCTACTGTCTGGGGATTACGGATATTAATCCCCTTGAATACGGACTGATTTTTGAGAGATTCTTAAATCCGGGAAGGAAGAAACTACCGGATATAGATGTAGACTTTTGCGATTCACGGAGAGAGGAAGTAATAAATTATGTGAAAGAGAAATACGGGAAAGACAGAGTGTCTCAGATAATAACTTTTGGAACTATGGCTGCTCGTGCGGTGATTCGGGATGTGGCCAGAGTTATGGGTATACCCTATGCGGAGGCAGATAAGATTGCTAAACTCATACCCTCTACCCCCTCTATAACCTTAGAGGATGCCTTAAGAAGGGTTCCTGAACTTAAGCCCTTTCTGGAGAAGTATCCAGACCTCTTTAAAATTGCTCTATCCTTGGAAGGCACTATAAGACATGCCTCTGTGCATGCAGCAGGAGTAGTTATTGCTCCTGGGCCTTTAACAGACTTTACCCCCCTTTTCCGCACCACTGATGGAGACATAACTACCCAGTATGATATGAATTCTCTGTCCCGGATTGGAATCCTTAAGATGGATTTTCTTGGGTTAAGAACGCTCACGGTGATAAATGAGACCCTTAGATTGATAAAAGAAAGGAGAGGGTTGGAGGTAGATATACATAACCTTCCCCTTGATGACCCCTTAACCTATAAGTTACTTCAGGAAGGCAGAACCATTGGAGTTTTTCAGCTGGAGAGCAGAGGAATGAGGGATTTGCTCCAGAAAATCAAGCCAGAGAAATTTGAAGATATAATAGCAGTTCTGGCTCTCTATAGACCGGGACCCTTGGGGGGAGGAGAGGTTCAGAATTATATCCGGAGGAAAAGAGGGGAAAGTAAGGTGGAGTATCTTCATCCCTCCTTAGCACCTATCTTAGGAGAAACTTATGGAATAATCCTCTATCAGGAGCAGGTAATGACCATTGCCCATGAGATAGCAGGTTTCTCCATGGAGGAGGCGGATGATTTAAGACAGGCCATGGGGAAGAAGATACCTGAAAAGATGAAAGAGATGGAGGAAAGGTTTATTAAAGGGGCAAGGGAGAGGGGGATAGAAGAGGGCATAGCCAAGAAAATCTTTGATTATATGGCCTACTTTGCGGGGTATGGATTTAATAAGTCTCATGCTACAGCCTATGCTTTTATATCCTATAGAACCGCTTTCTTAAAGGCTAATTACCCTTTAGAATTTATGACTTCTCTCCTTTCCAGTGAAAAGGGGAATCAGGATAAGGTTGGTCTTTATATAAAGGAATGCGAGGAGATGGGCATAGAAGTTCTACCTCCGGATGTAAATAAGAGTGTAGCCGATTTCTCTATTGAGGGAGAGAAGATAAGGTTTGGGCTGGCTGCGGTCAAGAACATAGGAGAAAATGCAGTTAGAGAAATTGTGGAAGCCAGGGAAAGGAGGGAATTTACTTCCTGGGATGATTTCTGTTCCCGAGTTCCCATGCGACAGGTTAACCGAAAAGTGATGGAGAGTCTGGTTAAGTGTGGTGCTTTTGATACTTTTGGAGAGAGAAGAGATAGGCTTATCTCACGCATACCCCAGGCTGTGGATAAGAGTGTGAGGAGAAGGAAGGAGAGAGAGCAGATAAGGTTATTTCAAGAAACTGCCCCTGCAGAGGAAGAAACTGAGGAATGGAGTTATGGTGAGTTACTGGCTCACGAGAAGGAAGTTTTAGGTTTTTACCTTACCGGTCATCCCTTAGAGAAGTTTTCTCAGGTAATTCCTATCTATACCACTCACCGAATATCCCAACTTAAGGAGATACCCCCTGCTACTTCTTTAAGATTAGCAGGGGTAATTGCTTCCCTTAAGACCCGTTTCACAAAGAATTCCAAAAGAATGGCCAGGTTTTACTTGGAGGATAGGGAAGAGAGATGCGAGGTGATAGTCTTTCCCTCTGTCTGGGAAAGGTGGAACAGTTACCTGCGTAACGATAATCTGGTTCTGGTAGAGGGGTCCTTAGAGAGTAACCTTCCCCCTTATCCAGTGAGAGCAGAGAGAGTATTCCTTCTGGAAGAACTAAGTAAATTCCTGGAAGTGGAGACCCATATTCTAATGAATATGGGTAAGGTGGAGGAAGAAAAACTGGAAGAGTTGAGAGAAACCTTAAAGAATTTCTCTGGAGAAGGGAAACTTTATCTGAATTTCTATCGAGGAAGGGAAAGCACTTCTCTTCTGGCAGGAAAAAATTTCGGAGTAACTCCTTCTTTAGCCTTGAAAGAAGCGGTGGAGAAGATACTGGGGAAGGGAAGTATAAAATTTAAGTTGATCAACAAATAAAAGATGTCCCTTTTCATCCTGGATCTGGATGGGGTGGTTTACAGAGGAAATAAGTTGGTAAAGGGAGCAAAAGAAACTATTGAGAGATTGAGAGAAAGAGGGGAGAGGGTGGTATTTCTCACCAACAACTCCACCTATACTCTGGAAGACCTGGTGAATAAGTTGACTTCTCTCCACTTATCGTGTCGGAAGAGTGATTTTTATACTTCTTCAGAGTTTGTAGCAAAGTTTCTTCAAAGGAAATTTTCCCCCTGTAGAGTTATGGTGATAGGAGAGAGGGGGTTAAAATCTGCTTTAAGGAGGAGTGGATTTGAAGTGGTAAGTAGAGACTGGCAAGTGGAGGTAGTGGTGGTAGGCATGGATCGAAACTTTAATTATGAGAAACTTGCCTGTGCTCAGAAGGCTATTCTGGGAGGAGCATACTTTGTGGCAGCCAATGCTGACCGGACTTTACCCTTAGAAGAAGGACTTTGTCCCGGAGCAGGTTCTATACTTTCTGCCTTAGAGGCAGCCACAGGAAGGAGGGCGATAGTTGTAGGGAAACCCAATCCCTGGATATTGGAGGAGATTCTTTCCCATGAGGGATTTAGTAAGAGAGAAACCTTCCTGATAGGGGACCGACTGGATACGGATATAAGGTTGGGTAAAAGAGCAGGAGTAAAAACTATTCTGGTGCTTACGGGAGTTACCCGTAGAGAGGAAATCGGGGAGGAAAAGCCGGATATAGTGATACAAAGGTTAGAAGAAATTTTCTCCTTACTGTAGATAACCCAGTTTTTCCTCGAGAATAACTTCCATTCTGGGGTCCAGAAGGAAATGAGAGATCTTGAATTTAAGAATTTCCGGCTTATCTTTCGACAGTTTGGGGGCTGGATGAAGTTTCTGAGCCAGTTCCTCCTTTAGGAGTTCATACTCAACCTCATTTAGATTTCTGGCTTCTTCCAATACTTCTTCAATCCTTTCTCTCCATTCTTCTTCAGAAATTTGGATGTGCTTTTTTCTCTTAAGGATATTTTGGAGTATTCTCTCTACTATTTCCTCTTTCTTTCTTTCATAAAGCCTTTCAGGCATATTCCTTATTCTATCCAGCAGCCTGGTGCCTGACTGCAAGGAAGTTTCCTGTCCAGCACGCTGAGAATTTATATCCTTAGGAGGTATAATACAGGGGACAAATTCCTTGAGAATCTCCTTCTGGTTCTCGTTAAGGAGCGATTCTACTTGCTGGATAATTTCCTCTCTTTTTTCTTCAAATTCCTTTTTCAGATGGATAAACTCCCTATTAGCCTGAAAGAAAGAAGGGTTTAGAGAGGAGATGGCCACATCCTGCTTTATAAGTTCTTCTCGCAGGGTTTCAAAAGGTTCCAATTTCTCCTGTGATAGTCTTTCCATCTTGTTTTGAAAATCTTCCTTTACTTCCTTCCATCTTTTTACCAAAGTTAGCAGTTGTTCCATCTGATTCTCTTCCAGGTGGAGTCCATTAACCAGATTGAGAAGTATTATATCTCGTCTAACTTTAAGGATCTCCTCCTCACTTCCCCAGAGAGAGAAGATAAGGAGGAGGGAGAGAAGGAGGCAGATCCCATAACCTTTCATCTCTCCCTCCTTTACTTCACTGTTCCAGTTTATCTACTCTTTCTTTTAAGTCCTGAATCTCCTGGGAAAGATTATCCAGGGTTTCCTCCTGTTTCTTCAGTACATTACCGATTTTTTCCAGGGTTTCTCTCAATCTCTTTTCCTTTTCTCTCTTCTCTTTGACAATTTCCTGGAGTTTTTCCATTATCCTTTCCTTTGCTTCAGCAACCCTTCTTTCCTTACCAGGTGCGGCTAATTTTCCTTTTCGTAGAAGAGACAGTCGTTCCAGTCTCTTCCCAGGAGTAGGAGTGAGAGGGGCACGCCCACGGACTTCCTGCACGGACGGTTTCATCATCCATTTTCCAGGGATAATGGTTTCAGTTCTCAAAGTGCGAAGGTTGGTAAGAGAGATGACTGTCCCGCTCACTCCCAGAAGCAGAGAGATTACCACAAAGATGGTGAGGATCTTTACTTCTGGACTCATATCTTTCACCTCCTTTCGCTTCTATAGACGAACAAGGTTCATGCCAGAAGAGGAAATGCTTGTAAATCAAGGGTTTTGAAGAAATTTACCTTTGGAGACTCCCTATGTAGAGTGTCCCATATGGTACAGTTGGACTATTTGGTTCTCTTTCTCAGAGGAGAAGTTCAAGAAGGAGGTTCAAGTTATCCAGAATTTCCTCTTTATAAGAGGAATTTTCTTTGAAAGTTAACATCTTCTCTCCCCATTCCAGATAATTCAGTAAAAGGTCTAACTGGAGTTCCTCAATATATCTTTTTTTCCACCATAGATTTTGTAATCTGATCATCTTTCTCCTCAGGAGATTAACCTTTAAGTCGGGAAGGAAACTGGGTCTCTTCCGATAGAAATAAAGTTTCCCCTTTTGTATCTCCTCTTCCAGACCATCCATCTCTGCTATCAGAAGTTGTTTTCTTTCTTCCAGGAAGAGAAAGATAAGGAGAATCTTTTCTCCTTCCTGAGGAGAAGAGAGGAGGGAGTTAGAAAAAAAGAAACTTAAAATTAGTCCGCTTAAAATAATTTTCCTCATTCTCCTAACTTTCTTGGCAATCTCTTTGCCACAGAAGGAAAATTTTCTTATTTTTTGATCCCATACTTCTTCATTCTATAAATCAGAGTCCGACGGGTTATTCCCAGAATTCGAGCCGCACGCGATTGGTTACCCCCGGTAATTTTTAAAGCCTCTTCAATTAGTCTCCTTTCCATATTTTCTAAACTCATCTCCTGAGGAGAGAAAGGAGGAAGTAAAGGAAGAGGGTTTAAAGGTAGGTCTTCTGGCAAAATTTTCCCTCCTTTACATACCAGAGCAGCATGTTCCAAGGCATTCTCTAATTCCCTTACGTTTCCAGGCCAGGGATATTGAAGCATAACCTCAAGCGCAGAGGAAGAAATCTCCACTCTGGGATAGTGGTGGGAAAGGAAATGCTGGGCAAGTAAAGGAATATCTTCCTTTCTCTCCCTCAAAGGGGGGATATGAATAGGGAAGACATGGAGACGATAGAACAGGTCTTCTCTGAATTTACCTTCCCTTATTTCTTCCCTCAAATCCTTATTAGTAGCGGCGATTATTCTAACATCTACTCTGATAGTTTGATTCCCACCCAATCTTTCAAATTCCTTATACTGCAAGAATCTCAATAACTTTGCCTGCAAGGGAAGAGGAAGTTCTCCAATCTCATCCAAGAAGACCGTTCCTCCATTGGCAAACTCAAATCTTCCAATTCTTCTACAGTTAGCACCAGTAAAGGCTCCCTTCTCATGCCCAAACAATTCGCTCTCTAAGAGAGTCTCTGGAAGAGAAGCACAGTTAACCACTACAAAGGGTTTATCCTTTCTGGGTCCCTCATAATGAATCACTCTGGCAATGAGTTCCTTCCCTGTTCCACTTTCTCCCGTGATGAGCACCGTAACTTGGCGAGGAATTATTTTCTTTACTTTTTCCATAACTCTTTCCATAATTTTGCTTTTATATATTAGATCAGAGAATTTAACTTCTTCCTTATACCTGGATTTAAGGTAAATATTCTCTTCCTTCCTTCTCTTCTCTTCCATTGTTCTTTCTATCAAAATTTTGAGTTCTTCCATCTTAAAAGGCTTTATCAGGTAATCTCTGGCTCCATTCTTGAGTGCTTCCACTGCACTCTCCACCGTAGCATAGGCAGTTACCATGATAACTTCTATAGAGGGGTCTATTTTCTTTACCTCTTTAAGAAGACGTAGCCCATCCATTCCCGGAAGTTTCAGGTCCACAATCAAAACGGGATAATAATTTTTCTGTAGATGGGTTAAGGCTTGGTAGGCATCAGGCACTCCCTGTACCTGGTAACCTTCTTTCTCCAAGTGCAGTTTAATCAACTCCCTCATCTTCTCTTCGTCTTCTACTACCAGGATCTTGTTCATTTTCTCTTCCTCACATGTTCACCAGTCATGGGAACAAACCTTACCGGTATTATACTCTTCTTAAAGATTTTCCCCCCCTTTTTCTCTATAAGAAGGAGTTCCTGATATATGCTACCCACGGGAATTACCATCCTCCCTCCCTCTTTCAACTGCTCCAGAAGAGGCTTCGGGATATGATCAGGAGCACAGGTTACGATAATAGCGTCAAAGGGAGCATATTCCTCCCATCCTATGTATCCATCTCCACACTTTACCTTTATATTTTCATATCCCATTTTTTTCAGCCTCTTCTCAGCGCTCTCTGCCAGAGCAGGAAGAATCTCTATAGTGTAAACTTCTTTTGCCAGTTCTGCTAAGATGGCTGCCTGGTATCCGGAACCGGTCCCCACCTCCAGAACCTTTTCCTCTCCTTTAAGTTGAAGAAGTTCGGTCATTAAAGCCACTATATAAGGTTGAGATATAGTCTGTCCTTCTCCAATAGGGAGGGGTTGGTCAGTGTAAGCCAGAGGGCGATAAGGAGGGGGAACAAAGAGGTGCCTCTTCACCTTTAGCATAGCCTGAATTACTCGTTTATCCTTCACCCCTCGGGCAATGATTTGTTTCTCCACCATCTCCTTTCTCAAGGTTTCCCAGTCTGGTTCACCTGCCCAACTTCCATATAGGGGAAAAAGAAAGAGAAACACCACCAGAGCCTTACTCCTCATTTTCTTCACCCCCTTCCAAAATATAGGTAGTGGATAAACTGGGATTTAGGTACTGATTAATTACTGCATCTAAATCAATAGATGTAACTTCTTTAAGTCTTTCTTCCCACTGGTAAGGATGTTGATATCCTAAACCCAGAAGTTCAGCTAAGGAGGTTTCAAATACTGCCTTTTCTAAGGTTTGGATTCTTTCCACTTTTTCTCGGATAATTTTTTTAATCAAAGAGTTAAACATTTCTT
>CAZSGC010000061.1:0-9108 GCA_964606225.1 uncultured bacterium
GGTAATGGATAATGGTCAGATAGTAGAGGAAGGTACTCATGAGGAACTATTAAGGAGAAACGGTCTTTATACCCATTTATACAAACTACAGTTTGAGATAAGCAAAAAGGAACTCTTAGAGATTTTGAAAGCCTAAAAATTGCCTTATGGCCTCCTATCTTTCCTTAATAGAGGGGGGAGAACTGGAGAGAAGGAAAGAAAAACTTTACCAGTTACTTTCTCCCTGTCGTCTGTGTCCTCGAGAGTGTGGTGTAGATAGAAAGAAAGAAAAGGGTTTCTGCGGAGGGGGATGGAAGGTTAAGGTAGCCAGTTTTGGCCCTCACTTTGGAGAGGAAAGGGAGCTTGTAGGGAGACATGGTTCAGGCACTATTTTCTTCTCCGGATGTAATCTTAAGTGTGTCTTCTGCCAGAATTATGATATAAGCGTTTTAGAGCATGGAGAGGAAATGGAGGCAGAAGAGTTAGCTGAAGCCATGTTATTCTTGCAGAGACTGGGATGTCATAACATTAATCTGGTTACTCCCACTCACTTTGTCCCCCAGATAATAGATGCTCTAATCATAGCCGTGGAGAGAGGGCTTCGTCTTCCCTTAGTCTATAACTGTGGAGGATATGAATCTGTGGAGACTTTGAGATTGCTGGAGGGGATAATAGATATTTACATGCCTGACATTAAGTATGGAGACTCTTCGGCAGGAGAAAAATATTCTCATGTACCTGATTATTTCCAAGTAGTCAAGGAGGCAGTAAAAGAGATGTATAGACAGGTGGGAGACTTAGTAGTTAAGGGAGGAATTGCGGAAAGAGGGCTTCTGGTAAGACATCTGGTTCTCCCTCATAATCAGGCTTTCTCCCGTGAAGTATTCAGATTCCTGGCTCAGGAGATTTCTCCCCACACTTATGTAAATATAATGGATCAGTACCGTCCCTTATTCCGAGCCTTTCAATTTCCAGAGATCTCTCGTTTTCCCACCCGGCAGGAGTATCTGGAGGCAGTAGAGATGGCCTGGGAGGAAGGTCTGTATCGGGGTTTTGAGGCAAAGCGGACCAGATGGTTATAAAGATGAGAGAGGAATGAATATCAGTCTCTCCCTCTCTGGTAGTAAATATATGGATACGTAGATGCCTTATGGCTGACCTTATAAATCCCGAATAAGAGATTCTTCTTTACAGTTAGGAAAATAGGGACATTGTAGGCAATCTTTCCATACTTTATGAGGTAAGTTTTCCTTGGGAATCTTCCGAAATCCCATTTTTTCAAAGTAATGGGGAATAGAGGTAAGCACAAAGACTTTTTCAATGCCTAAGGATTTTGCTTCCTCTATAGATTTTTCCACCAGCCTTCTGCCTATTCCCTTACTCCTCCATCCTTTCTTAACTACCAGAGAGCGTATCTCTGCCAGATTTTCCCATACCGGATGTAAAGCACAGCATCCCACCACTTTCCCGCTCTCACATACCACCCAGAAGTCTCTAATCTTTTCATAGATCTCAGAGAGAGAACGAGGGAGTAAAAGGTTTTCTTTTCCCCCTTCCTCAATGAGTTTCTGAATTATGGGAGCATCTTCCATTCTGGCTTTTCTAAATTCCATTTTATTCACCTATGATTATCTTTTTCACCTTATCCAATACTTGGAGGGCATCTCCTGTAGATTGAGAGGCTTTAATTTCTTCTCTTCGGGAGTAAAGGTGGAGGGCTTTCTTCATGATATTAGCAAAGATTTCCTTGGACAATTTCATAGACTTTACCGGGTCGGTCCGGTAAGTAAACTGGTCTTCTCCAAACCATCCACTATATCCTGTATCTATGGCTGCATAGCAGAACTCTACCATTTTCCAGATATCCCCTGTTCCTGCTATCCTATCTTCATCGTTAGAGTGGGTTTTAGCGGTATTTATATGGAAGTTAATGATAGGAACATTAAGATTTTTTAAAGCATAGACTGTAAAAGCAGGTTCCACTGCATACATCTGTTCATGCCCGTAATCAATCACTACCCCCATGTTTTGGGTATTGCTTCTGGAGTTAACTTCCTTTACTATTAATCCTGCCAGGTGTGTTGTAGGAATGATCATATTCCCTTCTCTGGGTTCGTGGAGTTTTGCTTCTACCCCAAAACGTAGACCTGCTTCCCTGGCTTTCTCATTTATAGCCATGCATCCCTCCAACAGGTGTTGTATTCTCTGTGAGTAATCTACTTCAAAGTTGTAATCCCATCCATCTGTACCCGGCCACAGAGAGAGACTGCTACATCCTATCTGGTGGGCTATCTCTACTGCCTGTAGAGCCATATCCAGGGCTTTCTTCCTGACCCGGGAGTCAGGGTGAGTAATGCTTCCCCATTTCCAGAAGGGTTTGGAGAAAAAATCCAGATTCATATTGGTAGGAATAAGGGAGTAATCTTCCAGAGCCTCTTTTATCTCTTTAATTTTCAACTTATCTACTTTTTGCTTCTCGTCCAGAAAAAGGGTATTGTGAAGTTCAATCCCCTTTATTCCTGCCTGGGCTACTCTCTCCATCTGGGAGATTATGTCTGAGGATGAAACTGTGTGGTAACCTCCGGGAGCAAATCTATCTGAAAAGTCACCCGCACACCAGTGTCCGGCAGAAAACTTAATGTCAAACCGGGTAAAGAATTTTTCCACTTCCTCTCCCTCTAAGTAAGAAGGAAATTCCTCTAAACCGGAAAGAGTCTCCTTGTCTACCTTCATTTTCTTAACACCTCCCTTTTAATTGGTACATTCTCGTTTATTATATAATAGGGGACTAAAAAGGGTAAAGAAGTTCTTTTTTAAAGGAAAATCCTTTTTAGCGGAACTTCCGTAATTTCATAACTTATGTTCATTAATGCAGTTAAAAAGTTGAAAAATTTGCTTTCACGTGGTAGCATTTAAAAAGAAAGGAGGTGAGAAAGAATGTTAAAGAAGATTCGAAGCCTCTATGGAACATTCCCCATCATTAACGGAACCTGGGCTTTCACCTTAATTGAATTGCTGGTGGTAATAGCCATTATTGCTATTCTGGCTGCTATGCTCTTACCTGCCCTTCACAGAGCAAGAGAACAAGCACGCACAGCAGTCTGTCAGAATAACTTAAAGCAGATTAGTATTGGACTGGCGATGTATCGAAACGAGTTTGATGGAGCAAATGTACCATCTCACTACTGGTTTAGTAGTGGACCCAGGCCGCGCTACTCCTGGTGCTGGGTATTGAACCAGTATATGAATGATGAAGACCTTTTCATATGTCCATCTCGACCGGAGTGGAATTTCCAGAGTAACGGTAGCGGTTGGTATAACAATAAAACGTGGTTTGGTGGATATATTGCTAACGGGAATATTCACGTAGTATATGACCTTACCGGTACTTATGTGGGTGTACGCCCCAGTTTTCAAGATAATCTTGTTTATGATTCCGAAGTAATTGATTCCGGAGGAACCATTGAAATTTTTGATGCTTGGGGAGGACATGGCTCGGCACATCCTACCTCTGTAGATTATATTGGAGGTGGAGGCAATTATGGTGATGACCCTGCTCGCTGGTATGTAGAGACTAATGTATGGGAATACTGGTATGGTGCTGGTAATAGAGACGACTATATAGCAGATAGAGATAGACACAATGGAGGACTGAATTATCTCTTCTACGATGGACATGTGGAGTGGCTAAGACCGGAGTTTGTTTTAGAGAATGAAGAGTTACTGATGGATAAAACTAAAGTTGGGCCTTAGAGAGATAACACAAAACTAAAAAGGGGGGAATATCCCCCCTTTTTTTTAAGGGAAAATTTTAGAGGAGTGAAGGAATGAGCAGAATAGTGAGATATACAGTGATTTTCTTCTCTTCAGAAGGAGAAAAATTGGAGGGTGAAAAAATTGAAGTAATTTCGGGGAAAAGAGGTCGATGGGAATTTTTAATAAGGGTAGAGGAAGGGGAGATAGCAGCAGGAGGAGGAATTTCTATATTTTGTGAGGTTCCTAAGTTTTGGCTGGGAATAAATCTACAGAAGGAGGATAGCAGTAAAGAGGAATATTGCTGGGTGGAAACCTCTCCTCCAGATAGAGCAATACTCAGCGAGATACCTTCTTTCTATAAAAGACTAACCTGGGCAAAAATTATTTTCCCAGAGGGGTTGAAGAAAGGAGAGGAAGTAAAGTGGTGTGTAGGGACGGAAGAAAATCCTGTATATGTAGTGGCTCATAAATATCGAAGAGTTTTTGTGAGTATAAAGGTAGACTGGGAAGGAAGAGGGAGATTTTATCGAGTTTGGCCTCCCTTAGTTATTTCTGTTATCCCAGATGAGCCAGTGAGATTGGTGGGGGTAGTTCCTTCTGTGGTAAGGAAAGGGGAGAAGTTTTCTGTAGGGGTTCGATGGGAAGATGTAAATAGAAATATTTGCGAAGGAATAAAGGGAGAATTCAGGGTTTATCTTAAGGAAAATCTTTTGAAAAGACAAATACTGAAAACTCCTGGGAAGATAGAGGATATAGCCATTGAAGAGGAGGGAGATTTCTCTCTTAAAATAACCGGGCATTTAAAGGAGAAGGAGGTGGAGACATATACTAATCCTATAAAGGTCCTCAGGAAACCCACTTATCGCATATACTGGGGAGATTGTCATTGTCATACAGGATGGTCAGACGGAATAGGCAGTATAGAGGAGAATATCCTTTTTGCCAAATTTCAATCTTTCCTGGATGTTTTTGGCTTTACTGAACATCTTTTTGTGGAGGAGGAGTATACTCCTAAACCGGTGGACAAACAGGGCTCGGATTGGGTATTCTTAGGAGAGTCTTTTGAAGAGGTCTCTAATCGATACTATAAGAAAGGAGAATTTGTTACTCTCTTAGGATATGAGTATAGTCCTACTAAGGAAACTCCTCCCCCTACGGGAGATCATTGTATCTACACAATTTCTTCCCAATGGTGGGATTTACCTGTGGTCACAACTCTGCCTGAGTTGGTAAAACTCTGTAGAGAGAGGGGGTGTTTATGTATTCCCCATGTGGGAGGGAGAACTCCCCTTTGGGAAAATTATCCCTATGATGAAGAAGTAATTACAGCGGTGGAGATTTGTTCTATGCATGGACATTTTGAGTGGTTTGCCCAGCAGGGACTTCAGAGAGGTTATCATCTTGGCTTTGTGGGCATGTCTGACACTCACTTCGGCATGCCTGGATATGATAACTGGGCACTACATGGAAGAACTCCAGGGGTAAAAAGAAGAAATTTTAGTGTACAGAGTCCTCTTACTGCTTTCCTTATACCTGAACTTTCCCGGGAATGGGTCTTTCACGCCTTAAGAAAACGTAAAGTTTATGCCACTACGGGTGTTAGAGTATGGTTAGATTTCCGGATAAATGGAAGAATACAGGGGGAGACTATACACCTTAAGAAAAATCCTCACCTTTACATTGAAATTTTAGGAACTTCACCTATTTCTCGTGTTGATATTATAAGAGGAGATAAAAGGCTTCATTCATGGGAAAAGATAGGAAAAAGAAGTGTTAAATTAGAATGGGAAGACAAAGAGCCCATTAAGGGAGAAACTTATTATTATTTAAGGATTTTTCAAGAAGATTTTTCTTTGTGTTGGAGTTCACCTATATGGGTGGTCTTCGAGGGTAAAGGAAGTGATTCTACTGAAGAACTTCCTGCCTGGAATGCTCCTCCTGAATGGCCTCCTCTTCATCCGGAGAGTATTTCTAAAGATAAAGAAAGAGAATTGAGGGATCTCCTGGAAAAAAGAGAACTGTCGGAAAGGTTTCGGGATTTGAAAATGGTGGGAGTCTTCGAAGATAACCGAGGTCTCTTCTCCTTTTTCCGAGGTTGGGATGTGGAACAGGATAAACCTATTCATATCCATCACTACTTCCAATTTCCGGATGGACGGTTATACATTTCCTTAGGATGGTCAGATTACGGACAGTTTCCCGAATACTTAGATATATGAAACACTTTAAGTTAAAACCCACCTCTTTCCCAGCGGAGAGAAGTTTTTATGGGGGGTACCATATGAAAGTCTCTACTCGCACCGCACGTTTTATCTATGAAGGAGATAATTTCTGGGAAGTCCCTTCTTGGTGGGAATGGAAAAGGAAAGATAAGGAACTCCTTTCCACTCGATATGCGTCCAGGAAGGAGCAGGAGAAGGAAGAGTACTGGAGAGGAAAGTATCCTTATCCCTTTCATTTAGTGAAAAGAAAAAGAGTTTTTGCCTTCCCTTTTCGCGTACTTCGACAGGATGAATCCATTTTTAATCCCATAGTAAAGCAGGCTGTAAAGGAAAAATTGGTGAATGCAATAATAGTGGAATTTAGAGCGGAAAGGCTTTGCACTTTCCCCGATATTCAGGAGATTTATTCTTTATTAGATCATGAAGAGAGGGGAAGAATAAAAAGAGAGCAGAGAAAAGTTAGAGAAAAGGTAGAGGAGGCAAGGAAGTTAAACCTGGAGGTAATCTTCAACCTCAATGTCCTTTCTTTCTTCCCGAGTGCTACTTATCTGCGAAGAAAATTCTTTGAAAAATTTCCGGAGGCTAATCCTTGGTTTTTAGGTTATGCAGAAGAGGAAGAAGTCCCTACTTCCATCTGTCCAGAGCACTCTTTATATCTCCGCATGGTTGCCTCTCAGATAAAAGAACTACTTTCTCTTTATCCTGAGGTCAAATTTATTATGCTCACTATTGATGATAATGGGGGTTATATAAGATGTCGTAATCCTTCTCATAAACACAAGAATTACGAACGGATTATAAATAGAGAGAGAAAGGCTATAGAGATAATAAATACCGTTTATGAGATAGGAACTTCTCTGCAAAAAATTTACCTCCTTCTGAGATGTTGGGGAGCCACGTTGTTTCTTAAAAATAAACGAAAGTTCCAAAAGTATGCTCCTCTTCTTCCTAAGGAA
Source organism: uncultured bacterium (assembly GCA_964606225.1). GTDB lineage: Bacteria > CAIJMQ01 > CAIJMQ01 > JAADFP01 > CAZSGC01 > CAZSGC01. Next base: position 6,914 of record CAZSGC010000061.1, read on the forward strand.
AGAGTCATAATAATGGGTAAGTTGAATGCACCTCCTTCCATAGATAATGCCCCTCTTTCTTCTCGTCTGAACCCGGGATTAGAATACTGGCCTTCTGTAGGAATTTCCGCGAGTTGGGGAGAGGATGGAGGAAGGTATAACTTTCTTCCCCTACTTTATCTCTATTCTAATCCGCGGAAAATTCAAAGGGATTTACAGAGATTAGTCATCAATGGAAAAGTGAAACTTTTCATCTCCTACGTTGGTTCACTTCCTACTCAGGAGTTGGATTCCTTGGTTCTTAACTCCTCTCGTTTCTCTCCTTTTTTCTCTCTATCCGCATTGAAAAAAGAATGGGCTAAATATCGATTTGGTAAGGGAGGGGAACTGGTCATAAAAGGACTTTCCCTTACTCCTAAAATATTGAAGAAACTGACTTTTTATCATAGGGGAAGACTCCAGAGAAATAGTTTGCATTTAGTGATATGGGGAGGGGTGCGGTCTGGAGAGTCCGTCTTTCAGGTGCCACCTCCTAAATGGATGGTGGAATTTAAAGAGTCAGAATTGGGGGATTTGAAAGAAAGGGTAGATGCTACTTCCATAGCCAAGGATATAATTTTTTATTTTGAAAAAGCCAGGGAGCTGGAACCCGAGAATGAATGGATTAAACTTTTTTTGGAGGAGGCTTATCTTACTTATAATTTAACCCAATATTTCAAATGGTACCATTGGGCATTTCTGGAATACGTCCTTTTTTTAAAATACCAAAAGAAAGATCCTCAAAAGGCAAGTTCCCATCTTCAAAATTCTTTATCCTTCTGGATAAATACTTATGATTTTATAAAGAAGTATGAAGATTCTTTAACTTTACGTTGGCAAGGGTATAACAGAAGGAGATACTTTGTGGACTTCGCTTTATGGAGTTACCAAATAATCAGGGATTTTCTTCAGGAAGAGTGGAAAAAGAGACTATCCTAAAGGTCCATAGGAAGAAAAAGTGATAAGCATTTTATAAAAATTGCGAATGTTCCAGCGGAAAGGTTTGCCATTATAACGTATAGAGAAGTCACTTACTGTTTTAGGGTTAGTTCTATCTTTAAGCCAAGAGAAAAAATTCCCCCAGAAATCTTTTTCCAGCCAATGGGGATGAAAGAGGTCCGTTCCACTGTGAGGGTCAAATTTACCTCTTATGAAAAATGGATAGATTTTTTCCCTTAAAGCGATTTTTCCCCATAATTTCAAAGAATGTCTTAATTTCTCCCAGGCTTTAAGGAAATGAACCCGAGAAGAGTAAAAATCATTGTCCAAAAGGTAAGTTTTCTCGCCTTGATAGAGGTGCAATATTCCCTCCAAGTACTCTCTTTCTACCAAGAACCATTGATAAAGTCGTTTAAGGGGGGAGAAATTTTTTTTATTTTCCACCTCCATAGAAAGTTTCTCTAAAATATTTTTTAATATACTTAAACCTCTCTTCACTTTTTCTTCAAACTCCGGGAATTTATCTTTTAAAAAGATAAAATCATCATCTATATTGGAAGGGAAACGGAAATATCTACCCACATATTTGTTATTCAGTAGCACATAATGTAACCAGAAAAGAGTCTCTGCGTGCATTCCCCCTTCTGATACTCTCTTATAATTCATAGCCTTTATCGGTTTGTCCAGAAAGTATACCTTACCTCCTTCCCTAATTGCCCATCCTGCTAATTCCTTTTCAGAGGGAGGATAAATTTCTGTTAACCATTCTCTAAATTTTTTATCTATTTCTTCTCTTTTGATAAAAGGGTTCCACAAAAGATCCCAGTGAATTCTAAAGTCAAAGCCTGTCCCTATATTTTGCTCCAGAGATTTATAAGTCTCCTCTCTTTCCGTAGGTCTCCATCCCCCGTGCAGGCAAACTCCAAATACTTTTTCCTTAGCCCAGTGTTGATAGAAATCCTGTATCCTCATGGTTAAATAATTAGGGAAGCACTGAGAACGAGGGTGCTGTTCTAACAATTGGCACATCTTGGGGGAGACTTTTCTTCCTTCTTGTGTCCAAAAATCTATTTGTGGGTTAGGCTCTTCATGAAGGTTGGTATCCGATGCAACAGTGTAAGGTCTTAGAATAACATCTGCAGGAAGACTAATATGAGCGAAAGGAGTAACCCAGTCTCCATATCTAACATGAAATTCCCAACTGTTACGGATAATCAAACACTGAGGGGAAATTTCTT
>CAZSGC010000062.1:0-9103 GCA_964606225.1 uncultured bacterium
CAGAAGATTTTTACCAGGGAGATGAAGAATGGTTTAAGGAAAGTCTGGTCAAGGGCTCACTTTATCTTGGGAATCCTCGCTTTGATAAGAGTGCAAACCTTTTCTCCCTCTCCTTCGCCTTTCCCATAGGAGGGGAGAAGAAGGTGGGAGTCTTGAAGGTGGTAGTCTCTAAAGAAGAATTTTTCAGGGAACTGGAATATTTCTCCCTGGGAGAGACAGGATTTGCTCATCTTTTGGATAAAAAAGGAAAGTTACTGGTAGCCTCCAAACTTTGCCCAGAAAAAAGGGAGTTTCTGGAAAAACTCTTCTGGGGAAAAATATCTGGAGAGAGTATCCCCCACTATGTAGTTTATACCTTGAAGGTTCCTTTGCCTGGGGAATGGTCAGGAAGCAAGGACTGGTATATAATGATAACTCAAAAGAAGGAAGAGATTTTTGCTCCTCTTAGTCAGATTAAGGGAAATATCCTCTATGCTCTTATCCTTTCCTTTATTATCATATTTCCCTTAAGTCAATTTTTTGCCAGACGCCTAACTCTCCCTCTGGCAGAGATGCAGAAGGTAGCCAAAGCCCTCTCTATGGGAAAAAGAGAGGTGCGGGTAAGGATAAGAAGTGGTGATGAACTGGAGTCTTTATCCCAGACCTTAAATAATATGGCAGATAAACTTGTAGAGGCTTTAAATAAACTGGAGGAACAGACTATTCAACTAAAGAGAGCTAATCAGATAAAATCCCGGTTTCTCTCCGCAGTTTCTCATGAATTCAAGACCCCTCTCACCATAATTCATAACTTTGCTTATTTACTTCTTAAAGGCAAGTTGGGTAATATCACCCCTTCCCAGAAAGAAAAGGTAGAGAGAATCCTTAAGTTCAGTGATTATCTGGCTCGGTTGGTGGACAATCTTATCCACCTATCTCGGCTGGAAAGTGGAGATTGGGAAACGGAGAGGAAAAAATTCTCCCTAAGGAAATTTCTGGAGAAGATTTACTCTTACCACCTCAGTCTGGCAGAAGGGAAAAAATTGACCCTAACTCTCCAGTTACCTTCTCGTCTTCCTTACCTTTACATGGATTCCTTTGCCTTAGAGATGATAATGAACAATCTGGTAGAGAATGCTATTAAATTCACTTCCGAGGGAGGAAAGGTTATAATAAGAGCAGAGAGAGAAAGAAAGAAAATGAGGATAGAGGTAGAAGACACAGGGGTAGGAATACCGGAAGGAGAAGAAGAGAAGATATTCGAACCCTTTTATAGAGTAGAGAAAGAGGAAATAACCCCGGAGGGAGCAGGGTTAGGGCTCTCTATTGTGAAAGGGTTGGTAGATATGCTGGGAGGAGAAATTAAAGTGAGGAGAAAAGAAGAGGGTGGTAGTATATTCACCCTGAAGATTCCCTTGGGAGGAGAGGATGAAAAGAAAACTTCTGGTAGTGGATGACTCTCCTGATCTTCTGGACGCTCTTTATCTTTACTTGGAAGGAGAAGGGTATCAGGTATTAAAAGCAAAAAATGGACAGGAAGCCCTCCATCTGGCAGCCTTGGAGAGACCGGATATGATTGTACTGGATGTTAATATGCCTCGGATGGATGGGTTTGAAGTAGCCAGGAGACTAAGAACACACCGGCTTACCGCCACAATCCCAATAATTTTTCTCACCGTGCGTTCCACTCTTAAGGATAGAATGACAGGTCTAAGTTATGGAGCAGTGGATTATATCTCCAAACCCTTTTCCATGGAAGAATTAAAGAGGCGTATTGAAAGTGGATTTCGTAAGATTGAGGAGATAAAGAAAAAGTTACGAAAAAAGAGAAGGATGTAAATGCTCTACATTATAATCTTTTTCTTAATGGGAATATTTCTTATTTTTCTGGAACTTTACCTTCCGGGAGGAATAATGGGCACCATAGGTACATTATTAATACTTGCCAGTATGATATACTCCACTCGCACCCTGCCCCGGCAGGCTCCCTTTATCATTACCGGGGAATTGCTGGTAAGTGGTATTCTCATTCTGGTAGGGATTAAAGCATTTCATACTCTTCCCTGGGGAAAGAGATTTATCTTAGAAGAGAAAGAAACCGGTGAGAAAGGGTTTACTGCTCAACCGGAAGAACTGGAAAAACTACTGAATAAAGAAGGAGTGACTCTTTCCTATCTTCGCCCTTCTGGAATTGCCTTAATCGATGGTAAAAGGGTAGATGTGGTCAGCGAAGGTGTGTTCATTCCTAAGGGAAGAAAAATTAAGGTTATTCAAGTAGACGGTAACAGAGCGGTGGTGAAGGAGATAACATGAGGGAGGAGAAAATACTTCTTAACATGATAAAGGCATTAATAAGAGATGCCCGGGATACCCAGCATCTGGGTTCTGGTTATTATACCTGCACTCCCTATATTAGTCGTTACAACCAGATACTCAAAAAGGTGAAAGAAATCTTTCCGGAGGAAAAATTTTTGCTGGAAACTTTCTCGCCCTTAAAAACCATCTCCTCCACAGACCCTTTAGAAAAAACCAAATTGATGGAGAAAGTTATAGTAGAAGCAGGGCAGTTGAGTGCTTTTTTAGAGACGGTTCTGGAGGATAGAAGTATCTTCAGAAAAAGGAAAGGAGGGGAGAAAAAATGAAGGCTTTCCTTATCTTTATTGTGGCTATTGTAGGCTTAGTGTTTTTGGGCACTCTCTTTCGCTTTTTTGGACTCTGGTTCCGTGCCTTACTCTCAGGAGCCCGTGTAGGATTGCTTAACTTGGTAGGCATGAGCCTGAGGAAAGTTTCTCCCTCAGTAATAGTAAATTCCCGTATTATGGCTGTAAAAGCGGGTCTGGATGTTTCCACCAATGACTTAGAAGCCCATTACTTGGCAGGGGGAAATGTAGTAAGAGTGGTTCAGGCTCTTATTGCTGCCAATAAAGCCAAGATGCCCCTCACTTTCAGCCGGGCAGCAGCGATTGACCTGGCAGGAAGAGATGTACTGGAAGCAGTAAGGACCTGTGTGAATCCCAAGGTTATAGACTGCCCGGACCCCTCTCGAGGTGCTCCTACCGTAGCCGCAGTAGCCAAGGATGGGATTCAACTTAAGGCAAAAGCCAGAGTTACGGTTCGTACTAATATTGAAAGGTTAGTAGGAGGAGCCACAGAGGAGACTATAATAGCCAGAGTGGGAGAAGGGATTGTGACTACTATTGGTTCCGCAGAGTCTCATAAAAAAGTTCTGGAGAATCCCGACCTTATCTCCAAAACAGTGCTGGAAAAGGGACTGGATGCGGGAACTGCTTTTGAAATTCTCTCCATAGATATAGCAGATGTGGATGTGGGAGAGAACATCGGGGCTAAACTTCAGATTATGCAGGCGGAGGCAGATACCAGAATTGCTCAGGCTCGAGCAGAGCAGAGAAGAGCCATGGCTGTGGCTCAAGAGCAGGAAATGAAAGCCAGAATAGCAGAAATGCAGGCAAAACTTGTAGAAGCAGAAGCAGAAGTACCTAAGGCTATCGCTCAGGCTTTCCGGGAGGGGAAACTGGGGATAATGGATTATTACCGATTACGTAATATCCAAGCAGATACTCAGATGAGAGAATCCTTAGCCAAAGGAGAAAAGGAAAAGAAGGAAACCAAATGAAGTTTCTGGTAATAATACTCATTCTGGTAGCCTTCCATATTATTCGGAAAATTCTGGAGTCTAAGATAACTCCTGCCGAATACCAAGCCTCGGAGGAAGAAATAAAGGAATATCTGGAAGAGAAAAAAATTATACCTCCGGAAGAAAAAATTCCCCCCTCACCAAGGGAAGAATCAGAAAAACCTACCTCCCAAAAAGAAGCCCCAGAAACCCTGCCCCAGGGAGAAGAACTTATCTCTTCAGAAATCCTCCTGGAAGCAGAGAAACCCTTATCTGCTTTAAAACTGGATAGGGAAACTTTGAGGAAAGTTATCCTTTATCAGGCTATCCTGGGTCCCCCACGTAGTATGGAGGAGTGGGAATGCAGGAACTGGTGAGGATGTGGAGAAATACCCGTATGGTGGTTATCACTGCTCTAACCGCTTCCGTTTATGCAGCTATTCTCATCCCTTTCAAAGGGATTCAAATTATTCCTGGATTTACAGAGATTAGACCCGCAGCAGTAGTACCTGTTGTGTTCGGGATTCTCTTTGGTCCCGCAGGAGCCTGGGGCTCAGCCATAGGTAACTTGATTGGAGATTTCTTTGGGACCTTAGGGATAGGAAGTTTTTTCGGATTCTGGGGTAATTTTTTCTACGCTCTAACTGCTTATAAACTCTGGGGAGCCTTGAGGAAAGAACCGGATATCCGGGGAGGAAAAGACTTGGTTCTCTTCCTGGCTATTGTCATTATCTCCAGTATTGCCTGTGGTTTCTTCATTGCCTGGGGACTGGAGACTGTCAAACTTCTTTATTTTGCAGCCTTGGGAAGTATCATCCCCCTTAATAACTCCATAGTGGGTATTATTCTGGGTCCCCCCATATTTAAAATACTGGCAGGGAGAGTAAAAAAATGGGGTATTTATTGGAGAGATATTCTGCCTCAATCTCCTTCCCCTCCCTTTCCCCTTCTGGGAGTCATTCTAATCATCTTCTCTGTAATAGGAGGATGGATAACCGGTCTCCTCATCTCCACCGGTAAATATGATGCTTCCCTCTTTACATTTGGTAAGGGTAGCCCGGGAGAAAGTGTGGTCTTTTGTCTCATACCCTTCATCCTAATTTACTTGGTGGGAATATTTTTAGCCTGATTCCCTCTCCTGGAACCTCAAAAAATGGAAGAAAGAGAGATCATAGTAGAGACAAAAAACCTTACCTTCACTTATCTAAATAAAGAAAAACCAGCCTTAAAAAATATAAATTTGAAAGTAAAAGAAGGGGAAAAAATTGCTCTTCTGGGCCCTTCAGGAGCAGGAAGAAGCACCCTGTTTTACACCCTTAATGGAATTATCCCTCATTTTATAAAAGGTTCCTGGCAGGGAGAAGTTAAAGTAAAGGGGAAAGATACCCGAAATAGCAGAGTAAGAGAGCTTTCCCAGACAGTAGGCATTCTCTTTGAGGACTTTGAAACGCAACTATTCTCCACAAGTGTAGAACTGGAGATTGCTTTTGGACCGGAGAATCTAAGTCTTAAGAGAGATAAGATCAAGGAAAGGGTGGAAAAGTATTTAAGACTCACGGGGATTGAGCACCTGAGAAGGAGGGAACCTTCTTCCCTTTCAGGAGGGGAAAAACAGAGGTTAGCTATAGCCTCTCTCCTCTCCTTGGAACCTTCGCTTCTCCTGTGGGATCACCCTACCTCCGATATTGACCCTCTGGGAAGGGGAAAACTAAGAGAAATAATTTACCAGTTATCACAAGAGGGAAAGAGTTTAGTAGTAGCGGATAATGAGATAGAGGAACTTTACTCCTTAGAAAGGTTTATCTTATTAAATGAGGGAGAGATAATTCTGGAAGGAGACAGAAACCAGGTTCTTAAAGAAAATATTTCTCTTCTTAAGTCCTTAGGTTTAAAACCTCCTTTTCTATCTCTCCTTTCGCAAAAAGTGGGATGGAGAACCCTTCCCAATACGCTGGAGGAGGCTTTCCATCGGTTAAAGAAAGAGGGATGGGGATTGGTCCCCATAAAGGAAGAAAATCCCCCGGATACTGGCTCTTCCATCTTGGAGGTAGAAGAAGTAGAACATGAATACGAGAGGGGCATCCCTGTTCTTAAAGGAATAAACCTTAAGATAAAAAAGGGAGAGTTTCTCGCTCTGATTGGTCATAATGGAGCAGGAAAAACCACCCTCTTGGAAATACTTAATGGATTGCTAATCCCCACTAAAGGAAGAATACGCGTGGAAGGAGAGGATCTCCGCAGATTATCTCGCAAAGAGATAGTCTTAAAGATGGGCTACCTCTTTCAGAATCCCGACCATCAGATATTCTCCTCCACAGTGAGGGAAGAAGTAGAATTTACTCTGAAACTATTCAAATTCCCAGAGAAAGAAAGAGAAGAAAGATGTAAAGAAGCCCTCTGGGCCGTAGGGTTAGAAGGAAAGGAGGAGGAAGATCCCTTTTCGCTCTCTAAGGGAGAAAGGCAAAGGCTGGCACTGGCTTCTCTCTTGGCTCGCAGACCTTCCCTTATCTTCTTGGACGAACCTTCCACTGGACTCTCCTTTACAGAAAGAGAAAGATTTATGAAACTACTTACCCAGTTAAATAGGGAAGGGGCTACCGTGATTATGACTACCCATTCCTTAGACCTGGTAAGTCGTTATGCTCGGAGAGTAATTGTTCTCCATAAAGGGGAAATACTTCTGGAAGGCCCTCCCAGAGAAGTCTTCCCCTCCTTAGCCAGGTTAAAAGAAGTTCAACTTCCCCTTCCTCCTGAGACTCAACTGAGTCTTAAGTTTGGTATTCCCCTCCTTACCTGGGAAGAATGGGAAAGAAGCCTCCACCTAAAAAATTGAACGAGGGGTGATGGAGATGTTTGTATATAAGGATTTAGATACCTTTTATCACCGCTTAGACCCTCGGGTGAAACTGGCTTTTTTACTCATCTCTGTTTTACTTCTCCTTACTCTTAACTCTTTCTGCTTTGTTCTTTTCCTCTCTTCTTTAATCATCCTACTAATAATTCTTACCGGCTCCTTATCTAACCTTAAACCGGTCTGGTTTATTCTCCTTCTCATATTTATCTTCAGCACCTTCCTGTGGGGGGTGAAGGGGGAGAAGGATTGGTATATCTTCAATGTGGAAGGAATAAGTAAAGGAATACTTACGGGGATAAAAATTGATATGATAATGCTTTCAGGAATTCTTTACCTCTCCACCACCAGGAACGAAGAAATTACCCTTTCCCTTTTAAAATTAAGGGTGCCCTATCCCTTCAGTTTTGCTTTCTCTACTGCTTTAAGACTACTTCCTGCTTTCATTGGCACAGGATTTACCATACTTAAAGCCCAACGAGCCCGGGGATTGGAACTAAGGGGGGGAGGAATAATCTCTCGCCTCAAGAAGTATATCCCTCTCTTAGCCCCTCTTTTTTTAATAACTTTAAGGAAAACAGACCTTATGGCTATGGCTTTGGAAAGTAAAGGTTTTGGAAGCGGCAGGCGGACTTTTTATCTGGAATTGAAGATGAAAAGAAAAGACTGGCTCTCTCTGGCAGGAGTACTCCTTCTTCTCACTCTCCTTTACTGGGAACACTATATCTTTGAGTAAAGAAAATGATAGGGTTTTGAAAAATGAGTGAGAAGTATCGCTCAGGGTATGTAGCCCTAATAGGACCTCCTAATGTGGGTAAATCCACTCTTCTTAATTACCTGGCAGGGGAGAAAATCTCTATTGTCTCTCCCCGACCTCAAACCACACGTTTCCTCATTCGAGCCATCATTACTTTACCAGAATCTCAGATTATCTTCGTGGACACCCCAGGTATGGTAGAAGGCAAAAGACTCAAAACTCCCGCTGAAAAATTCTTTGTTACTCGTGCCCTTGACTACTTGGAAGAAGTAGACCTTATTGTCTTAATGGTGGCTCCCCTTATTAGAGGAAAGGAGGAAAGTTTCCTCTTAGAAAAGGTAAGAGAAACCGGGAAGAAAACAATCCTGGCCATAAATAAAATAGACAAGGCAGATAAGGAAGAAGTAGAAAAACTTATGGAAGAGTATAATTCCCTATACCCTTTTCACCGCATAATACCTATCTCTGCCAAAAAGGGGACAAATGTTTCCATCTTGGTAGGGGAAATCATACTTTCTCTACCGGAAAGACCACCTCTCTATCCGCAAGATATGAAAACAGATTTCCCTCTCCAAATCTGGATGGGAGAGTTAATCAGAGAAAAAATTTTTCACCTCACCCAGGAAGAAATTCCTTACGCCACATTTGTCAAGGTGGAGGAAATAGAAGAAAGGGGCAAAGTTCTCTACATAAAAGCAAATATATTTACTGAACAGCCTTCCCAGAAAGGCATTCTCATCGGGAAAAAGGGAAGTATGATAAAGAGAATAGGGGAGAAATCCAGAAAGGAGTTGGAAGACCTCTTAAGAAAAAAAATTTATTTGGACCTGGAGGTTAAAGTAAAGAAGAAGTGGAGATATCATGACTGGAAAGACCTGGAATGGGGATAACTGTCTGAAGAAAAGGCTTTCCTCTTAGAAAAATTTGACTCACTTCTCTTTATAAATTATATTCTTAAGATAAGATGCGAAAGTTATTTTTTATATTCTTCTTTTCTCTTTCTGATAGTGAGGGAAGATATTTCTTTTGCTCAAGAGAAAAATAAAAAATCTTTAGGAATTCTTCTGGGAGACCCTGTAACTATCTCTTTTCGAGTCCCTGTAAGAGAAAATACCTTTATCCCATGACTGCCTGGATTTTTCCCATCATAAAGGAAGACCAGGCTGAGTTATCCATTATCTCTTTCAAATGGGGCATTATACCTTTCTGAACTTATGCAAAAAAGAAAAAGCCCCCGCAAAAAACCGGGGGCTTGGGATTTCTTCCTTCCTTAGAAGGTTACCTTTACTGAGCCGATAACTGCCTGTGCCTGAGCAGTGTCTAAATCGTAGTAGTAATCAAGATAGTCTTTTATCTGCTTTCCTGGATTGAATACTGCACAGGTCAAGCCAAACTGAACATCTTCTGTATAGTCATAGGTTACAGCAAGGTCTAATTCATTCCCCAGTTTTCTGTTATCTGCTTCTTTCTCTATATAGTAAGGTGAAGTAGCTGCCTGGTCTGCTTCAAAAGTATAGTAATCAATGTCAATTGCCAGTTTCTCTACTGGTTTTATCCCGAAACTTACTTGAGCAATCTTGGCATTGGTAGCTCTTCCACTAAAGAGAAGAACATCAGCAAGCTCACCGTATTTTTCATCTTGATACATAGGGTCAAATCCTTCTACCTTATCAGTGTTAGCCTTATCTCCCGTCATCCTTGTATAGGCCAATCCAATGTAAGGCTCATAAGGATTTTCAAAGGTGTACTTTACTCCTACATATCCCCCCCAGGCATCAAGATCTGCTTCGTCTCCATCAGGCTCGCCACCTTCAACCTTTCCTATTTCTTTTACTACTTCACCTTTTACATGGAGTTTACCAACTGTTACCTGAGGTATATC
>CAZSGC010000063.1:0-8855 GCA_964606225.1 uncultured bacterium
ATCCTATTCCTCCTTCGAGTTTATAAGAATTTCATCTCTCCCTTATTCCCTGCCCGTTGCCGGTTCTATCCCACCTGCTCTTCTTACTTTGAAGAAGCTATAAGAAAGAAGGGAGTAAGGAAGGGGATACTTTTAGGGATTAGGCGTCTTCTCAAATGTCATCCCTTCCATCCTGGAGGCTATGACCCGGTGAGATAAGATGGAAAAGCGAATTTTCCTTACCTTTTTTATTCTTCTCCTTCTTCTCTTTTTTCTCCAGACTCTCCATCAACCTTCTACCAAAACTCCTTCTTCACCTCCTGCTAAGGAGCGAGCAGAAACTCTCACCTTCCCTACTTTCCCTGAAAAGGAGTCTACCGAATCCCTTCTCCTCCCCTATGCTCATGTGGTGGTCTCCTCCCGTGGAGGTATAAAAAGTTGTCGACTTCAGAGTTATAAAGAGAGAGAATACGGAATTTTTAAACTGAGTGAAGAGAAGAAAAGACTAAAAGAGACCCTTCCCCGCATCAGAAAAGAGGAGGAAAGGAGAAAAGTCCTTTATAGATTAAAAAAACTTACCTATACCATTGAACAACTTAAAAAATTCAAAGGCAAGGGAGTGGAGCTTATCTCCTTCCCAGAAATTTATTCTTCCTCTCTACCTCCCAGTCTGGTCTTTCTGGATGGAAGAGGAAATCCTATCTTTCAGGAAACAGAGTATACCCTTACAAAAAGGGATAAGGAAATTATTCTCTCTTCAGAGAAGGAAGGGATCTCTCTGGTAAAGAAAATATCTCCCTCTTCCTCTCCTTATCTATGGAAAGTAGAACTCACCATTTCCAATAATGCTCCTCAGCGCAGTAGGGGAGGGTATCTCAGAGTATTCTGTGGACCTGAAGTAGGGCTGGAGGAAGGGGAGAGAGTTTATGCGTATCAAGGTCCTTTAGCCTTTATAAATGGTAGTTTAGAGAAGATAGTCTTCTCCCGTAGAGAAAAGGGGAGAAGGAGTGAGACGGAGAGATACGGTAAGATTGAATGGGTGGCTATTCAGAACAAGTACTTCACCCAGGTGATCATCCCTCACTCTCCTCCTGCCTCAGCCTGGTTCTCTAAGAACGAGCATGAAGAGTTTTCTGCCGGACTCCAGTGGGAATTGCCTCCTCTCCAGAGCGGGGAGAGCAAAAAACTTGATTTTTACCTTTACTTAGGACCAAAAAAAATCGAAAACTTAAAGGCAGTGGGTAAATCCTTACAGACCATGGTGGACATGGGATACTTCGGTAATCTCTTCCGCATAATTTATCTACTTAAATTCCTTTACCGTATTACTCATAATTATGGTCTGGCTATTGTTCTATTGACTATCATGGTAAATATCGTACTCTTTCCTTTAAGCAGAAAAAGTTTTCACTCCTTAAAAGAGATGCAGAAGTTACATCCCTATATAGAGGAGATAAGGAGAAAATTTAAAGATAATCCCCAGAGAATGAATAAAGAAATGATGGAACTTTACCGTAAGCATGGTATTAACCCCTTAGGAGGGTGTCTGCCTGTTGTATTCCAGATGCCCGTCTTCATTGCTCTCTTCACCACTTTAAGAAATGCTATTGAGTTGCGTAATGCTCCCTTCATTGGCTGGATAAAAGACCTCTCTCTTCCCGATACTCTTTTATACCTTGGGGGGTTCCCCTTAAACATACTCCCTCTTTTAATGGGTCTTACCACCTTCCTTCAGCAGAGAATAGGCTCTCCTGAGACTCGAAACCCTACTATGGGATTTTTCATGCCCATTTTTCTTATCTTTATTTTTTACAATTTTCCTTCCGGTCTGGTGCTATACTGGTTTCTCAACAGTGTTATAAATATATTGGAACAGTTATGGATTGTAAAATTTTACCCCTCACAGTAATTTTACTTCTGGTAAGTTTCTCTGTAGAAGCAGTGGATATTCCCTGGAATGGAGATTGGGAAATAAAAGGAGAAAAGATAGATCTTGCTCCTTTTCTTCCTTACTTTCCCTCTCTTTCTCCCTGGGACTTGAAAGGAGAGATAAGTCCTCAGATTCAAATCCATAGGGAAGGAAAGAGGCTGGAGATAAAAGGGGAACTTCTCTGGGATAAGTTCTCTCTGGGGTGGAAGGAGGGACGCTTTCTTCTCTCCAGCCCCTCTCTGGAAATTTCGGATATCTCCTGCTTCCATGAGGAAGGAGAATGGAGTATAGAGGCGCGAATTAAAACTCCCCATGTGGAGTACGAAAAAATAATCCTTAAAAATGTGGATGCCCGATTAAGATGGAGCCAGAAGGGATTGGTAATTGAAAGTTTTAAAGCAGAAATGGGAGAAGGAAACATCTCTTTAAAAGGGATAGTTATCCTGCTGGAAAAGGGAATTCCTCTCTCTCTTTCTGGAAGGGTGGAGAGAGTCCAACTCTCAAAACTCCTTCTCCCCTTACCATACCCTCTCGCTGGTATTCTGGACCTCAAATTTAAAGTCTCCGGTAAAGGTAAAGAACCCTCCTCCCTTAATGGCTGGGCAAAAATGTGTATAGAGGAAGGAAACTTGGGAGAACTACCTTTACTACTGAATATTTTTTCTCTCATCTTCACCGGGAAGCCTAAAAAATTATCCTTAGATTCTATGGAGGGGACTTTTAGAATTGATGAAGGTTACGCCTATACTTCCGATGCAGTAGTAAAAGGAAAAGGAGTTTCCATCTCCGCTAAGGGATATATAGGGTGGACCAGAAAAGTAGACCTTACCTTTTCCCTTTACTTATCCCAGGAAATCCTTAAATTCACCCCTTTAACCCGCATGGTAGGAATACTCATAGATGAGTTGGGTAATGCTTTGATTCGGGTGAAAATGACGGGCACCATAACTAATCCCCGATATACTCTAATCCCTCTTTCCTGGGGAGAGATGCTGGGAGAGGGACTGGAGAGAATATTCCGCTTTTCCCCTCCCAGGGAGAAACCCTGAATGTTTCACGTGAAACATTGACTTCCTTTTTCCTCTCTGATAGGATAATCCTCCTTGATGGGGTTTGTTTTTGCTATAGCCAATCAGAAAGGCGGAGTTGGGAAAACTACTACCGCTATCAACCTGGCTTCCTGTATTTCTCTCCATCGCAAGCCCACTCTCCTTATTGACCTTGACCCCCAAGGTAATGCTACTACGGGTTTAGGTATTGACAAATCACTCCTTACCCACACTATATACGATTCCTTCACCCGAGGAACTTCCTTAAGGGATCTGGTTATACCCACCGACCTCTCCTACCTGCGGATAATACCCTCAAACCTGGAACTGGCAGGAGCAGAAGTAGAACTGGTGGGACTGGAAGGGAGGGAATTTTTACTTAAAAACTCTTTGAGGAATATCCGTAATGAGTACGATTACATTTTCCTGGATTGTCCTCCCTCCTTAGGAATACTTACTCTCAATGCTCTAACCTGTGCGAATTTTGTCCTGATACCCGTCCAGTGTGAGTTCTACGCCATGGAGGCTCTAACCAAGTTATTAAAGGTTATAGAGAGGGTAAGAGAAGAATTAAATCAACATCTGAAAGTATCTGGTATAATTTTAACCATGGCGGACTTAAGGACTAACCTCTCCCGGCAGGTTATGGAAGAGATACGCAGATACTTCTCTCATCTGGTTTACCGAACAGTAATTCCCCGGAATGTGCGTCTGGGAGAGGCTCCCAGTTTTGGGAAACCTGTTATAATGTATGACCGCCGTTCTTCAGGAGCCCGCTCTTACTGGAGACTGGCTAAGGAGGTAATGAGACGTGTCCAGAAAGGCTCTGGGTAAAGGTCTCTCTGCCCTGATACCGGGAGAGAAAGAAGAAATAAAAGAAGTAGAGATTGACTCCCTCCATCCTCACCCCTTTCAATCTCGAAAAGATTTCTCCTCCCAAACCCTCCAGGAACTGGCGGAATCTATAAAGAGGAGAGGAATTCTTCAGCCCATCATTGCCAGACCTTCTGAGGAAGGTTATCAGATAGTAGCGGGAGAGAGAAGATGGAGAGCAGCCAAAGAGGCAGGACTTAAAAAAGTACCGGTAATAATTCGCCAGTTAAGCGATGAACAGGTCCTGGAGACCAGTCTAATGGAAAACATCCAGCGAGAAGACCTGAATCCTATAGAGAGAGCAGAAGGATACCGCCTGCTTATAGAAAAATTTCATCTCACTCAGGAGGAACTGGCAAAGAGAGTAGGGAAAGACCGCTCTTCCATATCCAATACCTTAAGACTATTGAAACTCCCCCCTTACATTCAAAAGGAAATAAGAGAAGGGAAGATAAGCGAGGGTCATGCCCGGGTTCTCTTAAGCGTCTCGGAGAAGGAAAGACCTCTACTTCTTAAAAAAATTCTAAAGAAGCAACTAAGCGTAAGGGATGTGGAGAGTTTAGCCAGGAAAAGAAAGAGAAAGGAGGGAAGAGTAAAAGAGGTTACCAACCCCTGGGTAGAGAAACTTCAGAGACTCCTTAATACTAAAGTTTACCTCCAGGAAGGAAAGAAGAAAGGAAAACTGGTTATTGAGTATTATTCTTACGAAGACCTGGAGAGAATACTGGAAACCTTGGGAGTGACTCTCTCATGATAGAAAAAATCCTTAAAGAGATTAAAGAGGCGGAAGAAAAGAAGGAGAAAGAAGTAAAGAAGGCTCTGGATAAGAAAAAGAGAGAGATAGAGAAATTTTATCAGGAAAGAGAACAATATCTAAACCAGATAAAAGAAGAAGCCCAAAAAGAGGCTGAGGAAATCATAAGACGAGCCAGGGAGGAGGCTTTAAAAGAGGCTAAGATTTATCAGGAGAGGAAGGAGAAAGAATTAAAGGAACTGTGGAAGAAAGCGGAGGCGAGGGAAAAAGAGGCTCTGAAATTTATCTTAGAAGAGTTAGGGATCCATGCCCGTAGTTAAACTCCAGAAAATAGGTATTGTGGGTTTTAAGGGAGAAAGAGAAAGACTTCTCAAGTTCCTCCAGGAAGAGGAGATGATACACATCTTGGATCTTAGGGAAATTATGGAGGAGGAAGAAGTCTATAAAGATTACCTCCAGCCTTCTTCCTCTGCTCCGGAAGAACTGGAAGAAAAACTTTACCTTATAGACTCTGCCCTCCGTATTCTGGAAGAATTTCAGCCCAGCAAAGGAATTCAGGGACTCCTGGAAGGTCTTCTTCCTACCCGCATACTGATAAGCGAAGAAAAACTGGAGGAGAGAGTAAAGAGTTTTGACTACTGGAAAGTAATAGAAGGGATTACGGAGGCGAAGAAGCAAATCTCCGGGATAGAAGAAAAAATCAAAACCTTGAAAGCAGAGCACCAGACTCTTTCTCCTTTCTCTTCTTTAAAGATTCCCTTTAATAAAATACTGCCTTCTAAATACACTTCCCTCACCTACATAAGGATCAACACTTCCCATAAGGAAAAGATAGTAGATTTGTTTGCTCCTCTGGAAGTTGTTCATATAGAAGAAATCGGAAGAGAGGGGAATAATCTGTATATTATTCTTTTCTTCCACCGGGAAAAGGAAGAGGAGGTAAAAGAGATTATCCGTAGAGAGGGAATAGAGGAATTTTCCCCACCCTCCTTAGATAAACTTCCCCGGGAAAGATTGAAGGAGATAGAGGGCGAGATTAAAAAACTGGAGGAAGAGAAGGAGAAGGTTTTGGAGAAAGCCAGAAAATTTCTTCCCTACAAGGAAGACCTGATGCTATGCTATGACTACTATCTCTTTCAGTGGGAGAGAGAGAAATCCAAGAATCTGGTGGGAGAATCCGATCTTACCTTCTTCCTTCAGGGATGGGTTAAGGAAAAGGACTATCCTCATATCAAGAGATGGATAGAGAGTAAGTTCCCTCAAGTCTGGATAGAGAAACTACCTTTAAAGAAGGGAGAAGAACCCCCCGTGGAGATAGAGAACCATCCTATCTTCCGTCCCTTTGAAGCCATTACCCGCCTCTATTCCGTCCCCCGATATGAAGAAGTAGACCCTTCTCCCTTACTGGCTCCCTTCTTCGCCGCCTTTTTTGGATTATGCCTGACTGATGCAGGGTATGGTATACTGCTCATCCTTCTCACTTTAGTTCTTTTAAAGAAACTCACCGTAGGGAAAGAAATCCTTAAAGTTATTCTCTTAGGTGGGGTAGCCACTGTCTTCTGGGGAGTGATAACCGGAGGATGGTTTGGAATCTCACCTGATACCCTGCCTCCCTTCCTTAAAAAATTTATCCTCTTTGACCCTCTGAAAGACCTCATGACCCTTTTTATCCTCTCCCTGTGTCTGGGTATAACCCACATCCTCTTTGGCATAGGGATAGAACTCTACAAAAAAATAAGGCAGGGGAAAATACTTCAGGCTCTGGGAGAAAATCTATCCTGGCTGATGATTATACCCGGTCTCCTCCTTGCCTTCCTTACCCGCGAGAATAATCCCTCCCTCAGTCGGATGGGAACCTATCTCCTTCTGGGAGGAGCCATAATCTCCTTTCTCCCCTGCTTTAAGAGAGGTGAGAATCCTCTCCTTAAAATGATATTCATTGTGGGTGGATTCTTATGGAAAGCCAAAGATTTTCTGGGTAATGTCCTTTCATACTCTCGACTCATGGCTTTAGGACTGGCTACTTCGGTAATAGCCCTGGTAGTAAACACTATTGCGGGAATCACCCGAGCCATCCCTATAGTAGGAATTGTGGCTACAGTAGTAGTTCTTATAGGAGGACATCTCTTCAATCTTGCCATAAATATGCTGGGTGCCTTTGTTCATACTTCCCGATTGCAATTTGTGGAGTTCTTTCCCTACTTCTTTCAGGGTGGAGGAAGGGAATTTCGTCCTCTAAGTAGAGAAGGAAAATACACCCTAATAACCACAAGGAGGTAAAAAATGGAAACAGCCTTGGGGCTCATGATTGCTATAGCGGGAGGGGCTTTTGCTGTAGCCCTGGCAGGTATAGGTTCTGCCATAGGAATAGGTCTGGCTGCTCAGGCTTCTGCGGGAGTCTTGAGCGAAGAACCTGAGAAATTTGGCAATCTCCTTATTCTGGTAGCCCTTCCCGGTACTCAGGGATTCTACGGCTTCTTAGTAGGATTTTTGGTGATAATGAAGCTGGGGCTGGTTACGGGCAAAATTCCTCCTATTACCCCTTATCAGGGTCTGCAGATCTTCTTTGCCTGTCTTCCGGTAGCCCTGGCTGGACTTCTCTCCGGAATCCATCAGGGTAAAGTCTCCGCAGCAGGAGCAGGGGTGGTAGCCAAACAGGCTCCTGCTTTCATGAAAGCGGTTATTCTCTCCGCTCTGGTGGAGACCTACGCAGTTCTGGGGCTTCTGGGAAGCATACTCTTCCTGAACGGCATAAAACTGGGATAAAAATGGGTATAGAAGAGATTATAAAAAGGATAGAAGAAGAGGGGAAAAAGGAAGCAGAGAAAATAATCCAGGAACTAAAAAAAGAACTTCAGGAAAAGAGAAAAGCACTTCAGGAGGAGGCTAAAAAAATAAAGGAGGAAATCCTTCACCGGGCAGAAGAAGAAGCAAAAAGGGAAAAGGAGAGAATACTTCTTACTCACCAATTGGAAGAAAACAGAAAACTTCTCCAGCAGAAAGCCAGTCTCTTCCAGCAACTCTTTGAAAAGGCACTAAGTATGGTAGAGAAGGACAAAAATATCTACAGGGACTGGCTAAAAAAAGAGATACTCCAGGCTGTTGAACCGGGAGAGGCAGTAATTCTTTTACCCAAAGAGGAGGAAGAACTTCTGGACCATGACCTGCGTAAAACCCTTGAGAAAAAAGTCAAAGGCAAACTGGAAGTAAAAGTACTCCCCAAGGCAGAAGCAATAATTCTCAAACAGGGTAGAAAAGAGATAAACTTCTCTCTCCGGGAAGCCTTAAAGGAAATCCAGGATAGAGTAAAGATAAAACTCAACCAGATACTCTTCTCATGAAGGAGAGCCTGCCTACTGAAGATACCCGGTACGCCTTTGCCATTGGGAAGATAAGGGTTTTAGAATCCCGCCTTTTCCATCCCTCTTTTTTTTATCAACTGGTTGACGCCCCAGATATAGAAGAAGTTCTATCCCTCCTCCGCGCCACTCCGTATAGAAGAATCACCGAGGGAGAAGACCTTATCCAGGCTCTGGACGAGGAGTACTATAGCACCCTTAAGGAACTCCATTCCCTCTCTCCTGAACCTTCCCTTCTTACTCCTTTCTTTCTGTTGCTGGAGATGGATAATCTCAAAATTCTTCTCCGGTCCCTGCTCACCCTTTCTCCGCCAGAAGAATTTAAGGAAGTCCTCATCCCCTTACCCACTCTGAGAAAAGCCCTGGAGGAGAAGAATACAAAAATTTTACCTTCTCCCTTCTCTGAATGGCTGGAAGAATCCTTAAAAGAATGGGAGAGAAAAAAATCCCTCTTCTTTGCGGAAAGTTATCTGGAGAAAAAACTCTATCAGGAAATCATAAATACTGCCTTTTCGCCTTTTCTGGCTCTCTACTTCAAGAGGGAAGCAGACTTCTACAACATAAAACTCTCACTCAGAGCCAGAAAGGAAAACTTAAGCGAAGACGAACTCCTCTCCCTTCTTATACTTCCTTCCATGCTCCCTTCCCATCTATTTCTTCTCCTTTTTTCTGAAGGGTTGGACCCTTTCCTTCAAAAACTCTCCTTCACTCCCTACGAACTTCTTTCCCGGGAAGGGCTTCTCCACTATAAGGAGAAGGAAGAATTCTGGAAAGCAGAGAAGAACTGGAGAAAAATCCGGCTGGATTTTCTGGAAATAACCCGCTACTCTCCCTTCTATGCAGAAACCCTCCTGGATTATTTGATTAAGAAAGAGAACGAAATTCTAAACTTAAGAACCGCCCTCTTAGGG
>CAZSGC010000064.1:0-3398 GCA_964606225.1 uncultured bacterium
CGTTCAACTTTTCATCTCTGCTTTCTTTGCTTCCTTTATTTTCAGGAAAAGAATACTTGCTATCCTTTTCGCTCCTTTTATAGCCATTGGCTATACTCTCTTATTTATATATTTAATCAAACTTCCTGTTATTGCCCCTCTCCTTCTAATATCTCCTTCCAGCAAAATTTTCACCCTTTTTATGGCTTCTTTCCCTTTTGCGCTTTTTATCTTCTATGGGTTTTGGATATGGAAAAACAGTATTGTTCTTCAAAAAAATAAATGGAGAATCACGTTTTATTTTTTTCTCATTTCTACCCTACTCTCTCATGGAATTTATGGATTAGCGCTTTTTAGTGTGAATATGAGTCTTAAAAAGACGATAAAAGAAGCAAGAGAAAAGGGAATAAAAGTATATCCTCAGGAGATTACCCCTCCTTTAATTTCTGAGGAAGAAAACGGAGCGGTCTATTTAAATAGGGCTTTTAAAATGTTAGAGAAATTAGAAAAAAAATACCAAAAGGAGTGGGACTACATGCCTTACGGAGGTTGCATCCCGGTTGAAGAAATCGCTGAAAATCAAATCAAGGAATGGCAAGAGATAATGACAACAAAAGAATTTAAAGAATTCTTCCAGACAGTAGAAAAGGGAATTGACATGGAGAAATTCAGATTTAATGTTGATTACAAACATCCCTCTTCTTTGGTTTTCTCTTATCCTCCTATTTCCAAATTAAGAAGTATTGCTAAGATTTTGAGAGCAAAAATTTACCTTCTCAGTAAGGAAGAGAAGTATAAGGAGGCATTGGAGGTGTTGAAGAGGTCCCTTAAATTGGGCGATTCTTTAAAAGACGAGCCCACTCTAATATCTCAAATTGCAAGAATAGCAATTGATGAAATCCTCCTTGAAGAACTTCAGAATATGCTGAATCTTTCTCCTTTACATATTTCTGATAGCGATTGTAGAGAATTAATCAAAATTATCGAAAATAAAAATAGAACATTAAAGAAAGGATTAGAAGGCGAACTTGCTTTGAATTACTTGATGTTTAGAGACCCTAAATATCGTCCCCATTTTAATTTTTCTGGAGAAGGAATAATGGTATTGGGTGGACGAATCACTATCACTCCCCCTCGCCCTATAGTAAAGATGGTTATGAAATCTCTGGATATCCTTTTCCCTTTTTATGTTTGGGAAGTTATATTCACTTATGATCATGGGTTTTATATTAAGTTATCTTCTAAATTTCTCGCTTTGTGTGAAAAACCGTATTATATTTCTATTAAAGAGGTTGAGGATATAGAGAGGGGAATGCATGGAGATTTACTATTGGGGGCAAAACATCTGCTCTCTTACATGACGCTCCCCTCATACTCCTCTGCTTTCTGCTCCCAGGCACGTTATAACGCCCTTTTGGATATTGCGAAAATTTCTCTCGCCCTGAGAATGTTTAAGAATAAATACGATCATTATCCCCAGGACCTCCAAGAACTTGTTCCACAATTTCTTCCTTTTCTACCGGTAGACCCCTTTACAGGGGAGAGTTTTATATACCGGAAGATAGAGAAGGGATTCATTCTTTACAGTGTAGGTAAAAATAGGAAAGATGATGGGGGGCTAAAGAAAAAAGAAAAAAGTAACAAAGTGTTTTCTTTTAGTTATGATGAAAAAGATGACATTGCTTTTAGGGTCTTTAAGTAAATCCAGGAGGAGCCTTTAAAAGTTGAAACTAAAAGAGAATAAAGCAGGAATATCTCTCAGAAAAACTCGTTATCTTTTTCTCAAATTCTAAAGTATAGTCAAGTGCACAAAGGTAAAAATGTAGCTATTGCAGGGTTGGGCAGGAAATTACTCAATCTGGTCTCTCTTAAAAGAGAAAGGAGAGTATGAAGAGAGACCTGTGGAGAAGGTTCTATTGTGTGGAATAAAGGCACCCAGAGAAGAACATTGGAATACCCTCCCTGAAACCGGTCCTTTCTTTAAAGATACCCTGTATTTTTATAAGCATGCCTGGGAAGGTTCGATGGGAGGAGTTTTGAAAAGAAAATGAGCTTTTTGTTATATTCATTTAGGTTGAGAATGGTTGAATTAAGAGTAAAAGTTGAAAGGAGGGGGATTCATGAAAGGTAAGCATTTTTCGGTAGTTTTCGTTTTTCTCCTCCTTTTAAGTGTTGGAAGTTTAGCAGAGGCAGGAAAGAGGGTCCATCCTATTAATGTGCTAATTATGGTGCATATGGAGGATATTTCCAGTATCTGTGGATGGAATAGGCCGGTGAATCCTGCAAAAACTGCCTGGCAGGAAAGGAATGAAAATTTAAACTGGTTGCTC
This sequence comes from uncultured bacterium, assembly GCA_964606225.1. Lineage (GTDB taxonomy): Bacteria > CAIJMQ01 > CAIJMQ01 > JAADFP01 > CAZSGC01 > CAZSGC01. The sequence continues at coordinate 2,310 of CAZSGC010000064.1, forward strand.
AAGTATGTGGCATCTTTTCCTCCTGAGAAGAGGCCGAAACTGCTTCTGGAATTTAACGGGGATTTTGCCGAAAAGTTGCTGGAAAGCAAAGATTCTGTATCGCTTGAAAATCTTTCCCTTATGAAGAGGTTGTATAAGGAAGGATTTCTTTGCTTTGGGACACATTCTCACATAGTCACCAAGACATCTGATGGTAGATGGGGTCCTTTTAGAAGGGGAGAAAGAAATGTGGTTAACCCGCTGAAGGAACCGGAAAAACTCAAAGATTTTGATAGGAATGAGGTGATTAATGCTTTGCGGGCACATATTGAAGCAGTGGATAGATTATGCAGGGAGATAACTGGAAGAGAAGATGTGGAGAATATCAATAATGCCATCATAGGCGCTTATGGAGGACGGTTTGATACAAGACTAAAACTTTACTCCAATTTGTTGAAAGACAGGTATGGGAGAGGACTTCCCCATGGATTTATGATGGAGACTGGTGGGGAAAGGTCCGAGCCATTTTTGAGTTTGTTCTCTCATCAACCCTGGAATCCTTTCCGGGCAGGCCCATATGGGTGTATGGATGAGGAACCTGGCTCTCAGAATTATGTGGTGATTCCCTTTGGAGGGACAATTGGAACTGCTGGGAGGCATATGGAGGGATGGGAGTATACGGATTGTTCTGTGCCTGCACGGCAGAGAGAGTTTATACACCTTTATCTGGAGTGGCTTTACAGAATCACAGAGAATCGTGATCCAGATAAGGTGTGGGTATTCGGTTTCAGTATCCATCCTTACAATCTTTACTCCTCCGAGCAAATAAAAAATGATCCTATCGGGTTAAAGACTCTCAGGGAAGAGTTTGTGGAGATGGTGGAATGGATGAACAGGTATTTCATCAATAAAAGGACAAAGGAAGGTTATTTGATAGCAAAGTATTCAACTACTTATGAGATTTATGATGAGTTTATGGAGTGGGAGAAAGAACATCAGGGAGAGTCTTCATTTGAGTACAACGAGAAAACGACTGATTTTTCCAAGTATCCGTATTTCCTGAAGGGACTTGCGAAGGCATTACTCAATAGTCATCTCGTTTCCTGGAGG
>CAZSGC010000064.1:3408-8724 GCA_964606225.1 uncultured bacterium
GGAGGAAAGAGGGTGATTTGAATGTTGCGGAGTTTGAGGTTTGTCCAGAGAATTGTATATGGAAAAGGACGGTAGGAGACAGGTTTTTGTGTGTGGAAAAAAGTGGTGAGATGACTGCGCCTCAAGGAATGGAGAGAAGGGGGAATAGAAGACCACCCTTGAGGAATTGGGGTAATAGGAGAGGAGGAATACCTCCAAGACCTATGAGAGGTGGATGGGGGCCATCACCCATGGGACGACCGGTTCCCATACAAAAGGTAATGGTGTTCTGGTCGGAAGAAGGAATGGAAGTTGGTCGGGGAAGACTGGGTGTGGAAGGCTGGGAGTTGATTGATGGAATCACGGGAGAAAGAATTGATGGGGAGACGATTCCCGTTGGTTATATGCCTATCATTGCTAAAGGAGGAGTGGTTAAGAGAGGATTCTCTCCACAGAGAGGTTTTATTCAAGAGAGGGAATTCCCTCAGAGGAGAGTATCTACACAGCAGAAGGAATTTGCTCAATTGAAAAGAAAGGGGCCAGTTAAAAGGATAGAGATCAGGTTGGAAAAGGGAGGAATTCTGGGCAAGTTCAATTCTTTAAACGGGTGTTTCGGAAGTGGTTATTCAACTATGGAAGGTTTCCCTCATATGTCGGAAAAACTTAAAGAGATAGGAATGAAGGTGATAAGGTTTCCCCAGGATGATGGTTTTAAATTCACGCTTGCTTCCCTATTCCCGGATGATACAAGACCTGTGGATGATTTGCGTTCTTACCGATTTGAATATATGGATGATTACATGCGTGAAGCGAAGAAGACGGGGGCTGTCCTTATATGGACTGCCCTTTATGACATAGGGGGAGGAGATTACTACCATGACAGGAGCGGGTTTCAGGGAGGAAGGTGTCCTCGATACCCTCAAAAATGGGCGAAGGTGGTGCGTAAAGTGGTGGAGCGTTATAACAATGGTTGGGGAGGGCATGAGTTGATACCCATTGATTATGTAGAATGTCTCAATGAACCTTTGGGACTGGGTGGATGTTCTCCTGATAAGTATTTTGAAGTTTATAAGTATTTTTCCAGAGAACTTTCAGAATTCAACAGGACTGCAAAACATCCTGTAAAACTTATAGGTTTTGGAGAACCCATCCATACAGAAAAAGGCGATTTTACACCCCCGGGTATGAATCCCCCTCATAGAAAGAGAAAGGTTAATCTCCCTGCTCTAAAAAGAAAGCCAGATCCTGTAAAGTTAGGTGTTTTCAGGAAGTTTGTGAAATATGTGAAGAGAAATAATCTGGCAATAGATGCGGTGAGTATCCATCCCTATGTGCATGGTTCTCCCTATGATATTTACACACTTACAAAGAAATACCGGGAGGAAATGGATGCTCAGGGTTGGAGAGATAAGGAACTTATGATTACCGAATATGGGACGATTCGTGTACTTGTGGGAAGGAGTCGAGATTTAAATTTTGCTTCCCAGGTTTTAGCTGCTTTTCATACTACCACCAAGTTGTTCTTACAGGGGTTGGTTGAAATAGCCACTGGAACACGGGTCATGCCTTCAGGGAATCCTAAAAAGCAGAGAGGGTATGAGACAATGTTTTTTGATAGGTATGGAAATAAAAAGCCAGCAGGTTTAGCAGTGGAACTTCTTTCTTTCCTGGAGAAAGAGACACCCTACATTTCTTCCCGTCTTCCCCCAAATAGCGATAATCTGGGTGCTATTCTCTGCAGGAATAAAGAGGGAAGTAAATATAGTGTGTTGTTCTCTAACTGCTCCAGAGATTTAAGAGAGGTGAAGGTGAATATGGGGCAGGGATTTAAATTTAGCAAAATAGAGGTTTATAAAATCGGGAAGGGTGAGATTGAGAAGAAGGTAGTTTCTTCCTTAAATACGCTCAAGTTGGTTAGGTTAGAGCCCTTTGAGGTAAAGTTATTCATGCTATATACCGAATAATCCTTTTTTAATAAAGAGAAGGATATCATGCTTCTCAATGCTTTCATCCTGCACAATCCACGGAGAAAGCAATTCCTGCTGAAGAGATGTGGAAGATTTGGGCTTGGGATGTGAATCTTTATTGAATATACGAGGAAATCCAATTTCCAGGGTCAAAAACGATTCTCACCCTGCTTCCTATAAAACCCGGGAGAAAATTAGAGATCCAGGAGGTTGGTTCGGATGAGGGTTTTTCTATGAAGTCCTTCCTCCTGGTAAAGGAGTAAACCGGTTTTTTGTCATAGAGGTATGTGCTTTGCTTCACTTTCAGAACCCATACCCCTCTCCCCTCCCAGTTTTTTTCTCCTTCCACCACCCCGGTATTAAGGGTGCCCTCGATTTTGAATTTTTCCCCTTTTTCTCTTTTGTTGGTGGGTAGCCACAATTTGGAGAATCTACCCTTTATTTTTTATTCGGGTTAGGGAAGAGGTTTTTACGGTAAAATTTCCTTTCTCAGAGGCAGTGATTTCATGGAGAATAAAGGTGTTGATTCCCGCCAGTTCCTGGTCGCTTCTGGTAACTTTATATTCCAGAAAATCTCCTGTAGAGAAAGGATTAACAGAACCCCTACTAAGAAAAGCAAGTATTTCCCTTCTATTTCTCTCCCCCCATTTTCCATATCCCCATCTCAATAAGGAGATGATTACTCTGAGAAAGTTTTGCCAGGTGGAGAAGGAAAGAGTGAATTATCTCCAGTTCTCTCATAGTAGGAGGATAGGTGAAAGGTAGTCCCAGTTTGCGAAATCCCTGCATTACTTGGTTCCCCAGAGGAGGTTTTATCTCTGGAAGGGGTGGCATAATCTCTCCCACCACCACGGCAGCCTGAAGAGGAGCGTACAGTATCCAGTGCTGGGTTCTTTTTCTTCTTCTCTCTTCCGCCTTCCTCTGAATGACTAAAGGGTCTTTTTCCTCTCTTAACTCTCTGAGAAGAGGTAACCAGAACTGAAGTACATTCACTGCCGCCATGTAATAAGAAAGGGAGAAGTGAGAAACTGCTTTCTTAATTTCCTCTTCTTTTAAAAAGGGTAGAAGGGGATAGATGTGAAGAATGTAGTTGGCTGGCTCTTTCGCTTCCCCAATCCAGTGAGAAGCAAGGATAATATAAAGGAGGAAATCTTCTTTAATGGAGTCTTTTCCCCACTTTTCCACAATCCTGTTAAGTAATTTCCTTTCCTCTTCCCTTACCTCTTCCCCTTTCTTCCTTATCTTCTCAGCCAGGGAGTGAATTTCCTCCATAAGATTCCTTCTTTTTCTGGGGTATGAGTTTATTCAGAAAAGCCCCTACTATTTTCTTACGATACAATATAGAGAACTCATAGGGTATTTCCATTCCTTCTACAAATATCCGCACCACTCCAGGAGATTTATTTACCTCGAACTCCGCTATGGTGAAGTAGGGTATGGATATTCGTCTTTCTCTTCCGGAGAAGAGAAGGCGGAGGGAAGTTATGAGAAACACACCGCTATCCATAGATTCTCCTTCTTCCTCATAGGAGACATTTTTTTCTACCCAGTAGACTTTCTCTCCTTTATGAAGCCCGGTTCTTTGTCTTTCCGGAATTTTATCCAGAGGAAGGGGTTTTGGTCCTTTCTCTATCTCCTCCAGCATCCTTTTCTCAAATTCTTGGTTCTTTTTTATTTGTTCGGCGATCTTTTCTCTGTTCTTAAATGTGGTTATAAGCCCACCCAACAGGGCTATGAAACCATAAATCATAATGAAAAACATTACTATTACTGCCAGGACAAGTATCCATGTCAGCATCGGGTAACCTCCTTTCCTAAGTATACTCTTTTTCCGCTCTATTGTCAAGTGTTAAATTTCTATCTTGACTTTTCTGCCTGGTTGTGGTATAAAATAATTAGGAAAGGAGGGAAGGATGATCAAGAGAATCGAATCCTGGAGCGAATTGAAGAAGATATTTGAGAGGGGTGAGGGGATAATTTTCAATGCTTTTGGTAGTGTAAATGGATACAGGGGGAAGACCTTTATAATAGCAGGTGGGCAGGCGCGTTGAATAAGTTGCATCGAGCCTCTTGTAGTATATTTTCCTCCCGCGCTACTCCCAATTCTGCCACCTGGTGCTGGTATTCTCCAGACCTGAAGGAAATGGTGGAGTGGCTGGATGAAATAGGAGAAGTGTACCAGCCTTGTAGAAGGTGTCTTTTCTATCTTCCTACTGAGGTACAGAAGAAGGTGGAGAAAATGGTAAGAGAATTAAGGGAAGGGAAAAGGAGAGGGGGCACAGTGGAAAATTCTCCTCTCCCTAAGGGAGATTTTTCAAAGGGAGAGGTTAAGCGAGGAGGAGAGAATATGGTAGGGAAAGTTGCGGATTTCCTTATAAAGGTGTATAGAGAAGAAAAGGTCCCCTGGTCTAAAGGTTTTTTTCAGATGAGAGGGTTTGATGCAAAGACTTTGGAGAAGAAAGAGAAGTTCTTTGAATTTATGGTTTGTATCTCCTTCGATCAGCGACCTTTCAATATGAAGGAAGCCTGGGATGGTGTGAGAATGGATCTGGAAGAAAGAGGGATTTTTAATTTAGAAGAGATCCGAACTCTCACTCCTGAGCAGATAAGGAAAAGAATGGGGAGATATGCGGAGGAACAGGGAAAAAGATTCTTTCAGGCAGTTCATTACATAGTTAAGAATCTGGATTCCATATTTAAGATGATTACCGAAATTTCTGACTGTAAAGAGATAACTTCTGTATGGTTTAAATTGCAAGAAATTCCCACCATAGGTCCCACTATTTCTGCCAAAATTCTCATGTATTGTCTGAGAGAAATTGGGTTAGTAAAACTGGAGCCCTTACAGGTGGAGGAGGTCATTCTCTACCAGTTATTGAAAGAGTATCATAACCAGAAATGTCTGAATTATTTAAGGGGAAGGACAGGAGAGCCTCAGATGGAGAGGAAATTAATGGAGGCATTAAACCAGAAGGGAGAACCCTTTGCCATTGATGCCTTATTCTGGATTGATCTGCGAAATAAATACCGGGAACTGGAAGAAGTAATAAACACCTGATTTAGGAGCAGGATTCCTCTCACCTCCTAATTTCGATTTTATCCGGGAGGTGCACAAGTTCAGAAACATAATGGAAAATTAAATAGAAAGATGGGTAAATTTGTACCTTATCCTTCCTATTGTTTTAGAAGAGGCCGGAAGTTATACTCTCTACTCCGGAGGGTAGTAGATATGGTTCAAGAGAAAGCAAAAAGAAGGCAAAGTGCCTGCCCGCTTACACTTCTTTAAGCAGTAAGAAGGCTCAGGACTTTGCGGAAAAGTTTAGCCAGGTAGCTCCTTTCCCGATAAAAAGGAAACAAACGGATAATGGAA
>CAZSGC010000065.1:0-8345 GCA_964606225.1 uncultured bacterium
TTTATCTTATCCTCTATGGAAAAACTAACTCCTCCACCTTGAGCACCATCTCGAAGAGTAGTATCGTAAATTTTTACCCTCATGGTTCTTTATCCAAACCAAATTCCTTATGGAGGGCTCTTATAGCCTTCTCCCCCTCCTTCTCTTGGATAATACAGGAGATGAGAATCTCGGAAGTGGAAATCATCATTATATTTATGTTTTCTCTGGCTAAAGCATCGAACATTCTCGCCGCTACCCCGGGATGACTTCTCATACCCACTCCTACTATAGATACTTTAGCCACAGAAGAATCATAATCTACCCTCTCCGCTCCTAATCTCTCTCTTACTTTTTCCAACACTTCTACTGCTTTATTCATATCTTCTTCTTTTACGGTCAGAGTTATATCGTTCTTTCCTTTTTCCGGTTCTCCCTGTACTATCACATCTACATTAATATTCTCCTTACCTAATGCATTAAAAATATAAGCCGCCACCCCAGGTCTATCAGGAACTCCACAAATACTTATCTTCGCCTGATTCTTCTCTAAGGCTACCCCTCTCACCAATATTTCCTCCATAGACTTTATCTCTTTCATTATCACTGTCCCCTCCTTCTTATGGAAACTTGACCTTACATGTATTTTAACATTAAATTTAGAGGCAAACTCTACCGCCCGAGCCTGTAAAACTTTGGCTCCTGCAGAAGCAAGTTCTAACATTTCTTCATAAGAAATGGTAGAGAGTTTCCTTGCTCCCGGAACTACCCGGGGATCAGCAGTAAATACTCCATCTACATCAGTATATATCTCACAGATGTCTGCATCAAGTACCGCTGCCAAAGCCACGGCTGTAGCATCAGAACCTCCTCTTCCTAAGGTTGTTATATTGTTTTGATAATCTACTCCTTGAAATCCTGCTACTATCACAATATTTCCCTCCTTTAACTCCTTTCTTATTCTTTGGTCGTTTATCTTAAGGATTCGAGCCTTGGTATGAGCAGAGTCAGTGAGAATTCCTACCTGAGAACCGACCAGGGCTACTGCTTTCTCCCCCAATTCATGTAAGGCTATAGCCAGAAGAGAGGAAGAGACCTGTTCTCCAGTAGCCATCAACATATCCAGTTCTCTCCCTCGAGGGGAGGAACTCACCTTATAAGCCAGTCTAATGAGTCTGTCTGTAGTATCTCCCATAGCCGAGACTACTACCACCACCTCATTACCTGCTCTCTTGGTCTCCACTACCCTTCTGGCTACCCTTTTCAATCTGGAAGGAGTGCTTACAGAAGTCCCTCCATATTTCTGCACTATCAAAGCCATGACTTACCCCAAAAAAATCTTCATTATTTCTTTTCCGTCTTTTATCTCACCTCCACTCAATCTAACACTTGCTTCCGAAAAGGTGGGACAGGGGTGTTTCTCCTTCCCACCCCATATGAGGAAGGGAACCGGCTCAGTAGTATGAGTACGAAGAAGAGTAGAGGTTACATGGTCACAGCCTACAAAAATCCTGGCTCCTTTCGCCTTTCTTCTTATTAAACCCACTATCCATCTATCAAAGTTTTCAATAGCCTCTACCTTAAGTCGTGCCTCACCTCTATGAGAGGCTTCATCAGGAGCCTCCACATGAAGGAGAACAAAATCTACTTTCTTTAAGGCTTTAAGCACAGCCTTACCCTTAGCTCGATAATTGGTATCTAAATCTCCTGTGGCTCCTCTTACCTTTATAACTTCCATCCCCAGATATTTCCCTATCCCTTTGATAACATCCACGGCAGAGATTACCGCCCCTTTAACCCTATATTTGCTGAAAAAACTCTCCAATCGTGGTCTGCCTCCTCCTCCCCAGATCCATATCATATTAGCAGGGGGTAATCCCCTTTTTTCTCTCCTTAAATTCAAGGGATGAGAAGATAAAATTTCTTTAGAGAGTTCCATCAATCTCCTAAGATAATTGCTCCCTCTTCCCTGAGGCAGGTACTCTTTTATAGGGCGACCTATTATATCATGAGGAGGGTAAGTTTTTAATTCTTTTATCCTCAGACTAGAATGAGTAGTGATGAGGAGGTGACGATAACTCAAGCCAGGGACAAACTTGGTCTGGCGGTTCCCCAGCCGATTCTGAAGATAATTTACCAACTTAACTGCTTCTTTAGAAGAAATATGACCTGCTGAGTAATCTTCCATCCTCCCTTCATTTATAGTTACCAAGTTCAGGCGGAAAGCCAATTCTCTACCTTTTAAAATTATCCCTTTACTGGCTGCTTCCAAAGGACCTCTTCCCGTATAGACTTTCTCTGCCTCATAACCCAGAAGGGATAGCAGGGCTACATCGCTTCCTCTCTCTCCCCCCTCTTTCAAAGTAGCTACAACGCCACAAAATCCTTCCCGAGCCAGAGCATCCATATTAGGAGTAGAGGCTACCTGAAGAGGAGTCTTTCCTTCTAAAAGAGGAATTCTATGGTCTGCCATCCCATCGGCAATTAACATAATGTACTTCATTATTCCCAATCAAACCTATATTCAAATTCCCTCTCCGGAAGATAGATCTCAGCCTGTATACGCAATCTCCTGTTAAGCATAGGAAGGAAAGTAGAAGATTCTTCCTCCTTATGCTTAAAAGAAAACACAGCCTCAATATTTATCCTTTTTCCCCTCAAATTCAACCAAAAGTTTACCTCTCCTGGGAATTCCCCTCTTATAGGAGAATTAGGTAAGAAAATATTTACCAGCGTCTTCCCTATTTCCTTAACCTCTCCTTCTAAATAGGCATCCCTTCTCCATGGGAAAGGAACAAATTTCCCCCTCAGGGTAAAGGGGGAGTGAGGGAAAATATTACCTTTCAAGTTCAGGGAGGCCTTCTCACCCTCTTTTACATTTAAGATTTCTCCTTCCATCTTTACTCTAAGAGGTTCCTGGGATAAGGGAATTTTTAAAAGGATATCTTTTAAAATAACTTTTTCAATGGGAGGGAAAGGAGGGTCTTCTATCCCTTTACTTACAGGAAGAATCACTTCCCCATCCTCTAATCTTACTTCCCTTATCTTCTTTTCTCCCTCTCCTAACCAATCCCTCAAAGAAAATCTTACTTTCACTTTCCTCATACTTAGATGAAATTTACTCTCTATCCACTCCAACTTCTTGATTTTTAAAGACCCACCTAAGAGACTTAGAGTCACAGATTTAACTCCTATACCTTTCCTCTGGAGAGCCTCTCTTATTTTCCAGGCAAAGTAGAAATTTCCTAATTGATAAAGGAATAAAATCAAGGCAAAAAGTAAAAAAATGAAGAGTAAGACCTTCTTCCTTCTACCCATCACTTTTCTAACCCAATTTCCTCTACAATTCTCCCTAAATCTTTGGAGACAGTAAGAGGAGGGGGAGACTCTTTTACTGCCAGTTCGGGATCTTTGAGCCCGGTCCCCGTGAGAATACAGACCACCCACTTCCCCTTTAATAGTTGAGGGTTACCCTTAGAAAATTTTAGTAAACCTGCAACTGAGGCTGCAGAAGCAGGCTCTACAAATATTCCCTCTTCCTTAGCCAGCAAATGATAAGCATGAAGAATTTCTTCATCACTTACCATATCAATTCTCCCTCCTGACTGACGAGAAGCCTCTTCTGCCTCTCTCCAACGCGCAGGATTCCCTATCCGAATGGCTGTGGCAATAGTTTCCGGATGCTCAATCACCTTTCCCCTCACAATAGGAGCAGCACCTTCTGCCTGATATCCCATCATCTTAGGAAGGGAATTTATCCTCCCTGCCTGAAAATACTCTCGGTATCCTTTCCAGTAAGCAGTAATATTTCCAGCATTTCCCACCGGGATGAAATGGTAATCAGGAGCCCTGCCTAATTGGTCACAGACCTCAAAGGCACCTGTCTTCTGCCCTTCAATCCGATAAGGATTTAGAGAATTCACCAGTTTAATGGGATATTTAGAAGTAATCTCCACCACCATTTTAAGAGCATCATCGAAGTTCCCTCTAAGAGCCAGTACCTGGGCTCCATGCATGAGTGCCTGAGAAAGTTTACCCATGGCTATTTTGCCTTCCGGGATAATAACCACACATCTCAATCCACCCTTAGCCGCATAAGCAGCCGCAGAGGCAGAGGTATTACCTGTGGAAGCACATATCACTGCTTTTGCTCCCTCCTCTAAAGCCTTGGAGATAGCCATGGTCATACCTCGGTCCTTAAAAGAACCTGTAGGATGAGCACCTTCAAATTTTAGGAATACTTTAGCGTTAGTAATATCACTTAAGACCTTCCCCGGAATTAAAGGTGTATCCCCTTCCTTAAGGGTAATTACAGGAGTGTGGGAAGTAACAGGGAGAAATTCCCGATACTTTTCAATTATTCCCTTCTTCATATTCCCTCCAAATTTTCTTGCTTAAAAAAATTCCCCCTTTACCCCCTGCATATCCCAGAATCCCTCCTGCCAGGACATCAGAAGGGAAATGAACACCCAGATATATCCTGGAGATTCCTACCAGTCCAGCCAGAATATAAATCACAAAGCGAAGTCTCCATTCAGGGAAGAAAAATACCAACACAGTAGCCACACAGAAAGCCACTTGTGAGTGCCCGGAAGGGAAGGATGCTCTTTTAAGAGGTGGCCCAATTACTTCTATCTGTGGATAGAGGGAAAGGGGCCGGGGTCGATTTATCCCTTCTTTCAGTATATGAAGGACTATGCTACTTAAAAGGAGGGAAAGAAATAAAATTCCTCCTCCCTTTATTACTTTTTTCTTACTTTTCTTAAAGAGAAGCACCAAGAGACCCAGAGGGAAAGCCACCCATCCATTTCCTAACCAGGTGAGAAAATAAAAGACTCTGTTGAGGAAAGGAGTTCGGAAGGAGAGAAAGAAAAAAAGTACTTTATTATCCAAAAGTAATCCCCACTCTCTCATCCTTAAAATTTCTCTTAGTTTATAAAAAAGAGAAGAAAATTTCTACCGAATAGTAATCCAGACCTCTCTTACCCTTGGCCCGTCAAATTCACAGAAGAATATTCCCTGCCATGTGCCTAAATTTAATCTACTTTCCTCAACCAGAACCTGGCGGGAAGATCCTATTATACTGGCCTTTATATGAGCATGAGCATTACCTTCCAGATGAGTGTAATCTCCCTGAGTAGGGATTATCTTCTCCAGATACCTAAGGATATCTTCTACTACACTGGGATCATAATTCTCATTTATAGTAACCGCCGCCGTAGTATGAGGAACAAAAATAGTTACCACTCCTTCCTTAACCCCTTCTTTTCTTACCACCTCCTCTACTAAAAAGGTAATATCCTTAAATTCCTGAGGAGAAGAAGTCCGAATTTTTAATTTATGAATCATTTTCCCCTCCTAAACAGTAATTAGAGGTAGTTGCTCTTCCCTTAATTTTTCTATCCTTTTTCCATTCACCAAAATAAAGGGAGAGGCTCTCTCCAACCATAATCCTGTCTCTTTAAGTTCTTCCCCGGAGAGGAATTTACTCACCTTCCTTCTCTTCAGAATCCTGAGAGCACTGCTTGGACCTATACCCGGTACTCTTAGAAGGTCTTCATAAGAGGCTTGGTTAACTTCAATAGGGAAAAACTCTGGATGATTGATTGCCCATAGGAGTTTAGGATCAAGGTTAAGAGGTAAATTTCCTTCTTCATCAAAAAAGATATCTTTAAAGGAAAAACCGTATTTTCTTAACAAAAAATCTGCCTGGTAGAGCCTATGTTCTCTAAGGAGGCTGGTAGGAGGATAACCGGAAAGAGGAGTATGAGGAACAGGTTGGAAAGCACTGTAGTAGACCCTTTTAACTCCAAAATCTTGATAAAGTTGCCAGGTAAGAGAGAGAATATCTCTATCTTTTTCTCCTCCTGGACCTACCACAAACTGGGTCACCTGTCCTCCGGGTAAAGAATATTTTTTAGAGAGATGGGATATCCATCTTATCCTCTTCATAATTTCTTTCCAATTTTTCTCAGGAGCTATGTATGATAGATGAAGAGGTGTAGGAGCCTCAAGATTGATAGAGACCCGGTGGGCCAGTTTGACTGCTTCTTTAACATAACTGAAGGGAGAATCAGGCAAAACCTTAAGATGAATATATCCTCTAAACCTGTACTTGCACCTCAATATCTCTACGGTTTTAAGCATAGATTGCAGAGTCTTAAGAAGGTCTTCCCCAGTAGAAGAACTTAAGAACAGACCCTTTACTTTTCCTTGAAGATAAAGTTCCCAGAAGAGAGACGCTAATTCCTCAGAAGTAAAACTTAAATTCTCCTTCTCCCTTCCTCTTCTATTAACGCAGTATAGACAGGAATTCTGGCATTGATTACTCATTAGTACTTTGAGGAGGAAAACTCTCTCCCCATCTGGAAGAACTGCAGGATAAATCCATCTACCTCTCTGGTCTGGATATCTCCTATCCTTATCACAGGTAGAACAAAGGTCAAATTTTGCTGCTTCTCCTAAAACTTTTAATTTTCTCCCTACCATGATAATTTAAAATAAATGAGGCGGAAAAAATTTCTTCTTCTCAAATGGACCTCTTTCTACCTTCTTCTTATTATACTACTTTATCTCTTCCCTGCCTTCTCTTCATGGGAATTTCTTTTGTTAGGAATATGTTTTCTTACCGGTCTTCTGTTGAGAATCTTCCACAAGTATCCAGGGAAAGAAGAGCCCCTTCTTCTGGACTCCTTAGGAGCTTTCCTTTCCTTTTCTTTCTTTTTTATCTCTCCTTTTCTCCCCCACTCTTACCTTCCCCTCTTCCTTTTTTTAGTCCTTCTCCCTCATTTTCTTTTTGTAGGGATATTTGTGAAGGAATGACAGAGTTGCGCACATACTTACGATAGATAGGACATAAGTCAAATCTCCCCAGACAGTAATGTATCACTGTAAACTGGTCATGGATAGTACCTTTGAAGACACATTTTACACCAGTCTGTTTTCTCTTACCACCGATAGGAACAAAAGTATACACTGATGCAGCAGGACATTTATTCATTTTTTATTACCTCCCCAATAGTATTATCTTCACTTACCTTTGTAATAACTACTTTATAAATATGGCCCAACTTCAAATCCTTCCCTTCCACGCCTGTCCAGATGTAGTCTTCCGAGTATCCAAAGTATCTATTCCCCTGCACTTTCTCTATTAAGACCTCCTTTAATTTTCCTAAGGACTTTTTCCTCACCGCTAAAGAGACTTTTCTGCTTGCCTGACGGGCTATCTCTGCTCTTTCTAAGATAGTTTTCCTATCCAGTTGAGGAGAAAGATTTATGGCTTCAGTCCCTTTCCGAGGAGAAAAGGGGAAAACATGAACCCGCAAGAACCCTATCTCTTCAATCATTCTTAAAGTTTTCTGGAAGGCTTCTTCATCTTCGGAAGGAAATCCTACCATAATATCAGTGGTAAAAGCAATACGGGGAATCTTTTTTTTAATAAACTCACATTTTTTTAAAAACTCTTCTGCTGTATAGGGACGATGCATAAGGCGAAGTATGCGATTGTCTCCGGACTGAAGGGGTATGTGAAGATGAGGACATAGACGAGGATGATGAAAAAGAGAAAGAAGGTCTTCATCTATCTCCGTTATCTCCAGAGAGGAAAGACGAATACGGGAATTTAAAGAGACTTTTAGAATTTCCTGAAGGAGGGAAGAAAGTTTCTCCCCTCGCTCTTTCCCATATAAACCCAGATGGGTGCCCGTAATTACCAATTCCCTATACTTTGGGGATAGAACCCTTACCTCTTCCAAGATACTTTCTTTATCCCGAGAATGAAACTTTCCCCTCACCCGGGGGATCACACAATAACTGCAATTTCCTAAACATCCCTCCTGTACCTTTACCCAGGCTCGGGTATGGTTAGAAAAAGAAGATAGGTAATCTTTTATGGGCATGGAGCCAGTGAGGAACTTTACCACCTCTTCCTTCTCCGGAATCTCACAAAAAACAGGAATTCCCATACCGTATCGGGAAGCACATCCTGTAAGTATCACCTTCTTTCCTTCCTTTAGACCTCTGTAAATGAGTTTCCTTGTTTTCCTCTCTGCCTGAGAAGTCACCACACATCCATTTACTATGACCCATTCTCCTTTTGGATCTTCCTCCCAACCTGCCATTAAAAGATTTTCCCGGATGAATTGGGAATTGTACTGATTAACTTTACAACCCAGAGTATAGAGGCTGAATCTCTTTTTCATTCCCTTAGGATAATAGCATATTCTTGCCCTTTCGCTCATTGTGATATTCTAATAAAGTCTTAAGATGCTGTAGAAAGGAGACCTCCCATCCTAATGTTTATGTATGCTTGCTTCTGGAGAATTGGATAGATATAGTACACATCAATGAATTATGGAATGATTACC
>CAZSGC010000066.1:0-8073 GCA_964606225.1 uncultured bacterium
ATCCAGTAAAGAGAATCATGCCTTACCTTATGAATGAACCTCTATGTGATAGAAAGATTGTAGAAAGAATAAACTATGCCAAGGAAAAGAATCCTGAAGCATCTGTTCATCTACTCACCAATGGAATTAATCTAACGGAGAAGATAAGCGAAGGGCTTATAAACTCTTTGGTAGACTGGATAGGAATTTCTGTCCATGCTATCAGAGAGGACACTTATTATCGCTTTACAGGGAGAAAGGATTTTAGCCTGATTTTAAAGAGAATAACGCAGTTTATTGAGAAAGGATTGGAGAAGAGGGGAGAGGAATTTATCCTTATAAATCTTACCCATCCTCCAGGGTTTCTCACTGAGGAAGAGAAGGAGGAGGCTATCCATTACTGGAAGTCCCTGGGGGTAAAGAGAATTGCCTACTTTCCTTCTCCTATCTCTCGAGCAGGGAATGTCCCCTGGCTTCCCCAGGTAAGACATCGGAAAATAAAGGGATGCAGGTCCATCTGGAGAAATAGCATGATCCATATCCTCTTTAATGGGGATGTGGTTCTCTGTTGTATGGATTGGAAGAGAGAGGTAGTGCTGGGAAATGTAAAGAGGCAGACCATAGAGGAGATATGGAATGGAGAGAAATACAACCAGGTAGAGAGATGGATAAGGGGAGAAGAGGAGCCTCCGGAAAATTTTCTATGTCTAAGATGTGAAGAGGCAGAGGAAGGATGAAGGTGATTTTCATCACCCGGGAAGGATATCGTCTACCGGGAGCTCGTATCAGATGTTACCACTTCGCTCAAGAACTGAGTCAGCAAGGTATAGAAACTCAGGTTCTTTCCTTCTCCGATACTTTAGGAGGTAAAGATGGAGAAGAAGAGAGAGAAATGGATACTCTCAGGCGACTTTACCTTAACTGGAGAGCCTTAAGATTCATCAGAGAGAATTCCTTAGGTTCGATCCTCTTCCTGCAAAGAATTCATTATCATGCTTTAGGACCTCTGATAGCCAGTTTCAAGTATCACCTCCCTCTGGTGGTGGATATGGATGACTGGGAAATAAAAGAAGACTTAAAATTTTGGGGACCATTCTCTAACTCTAAAGGGGAGATGTTCTGGCGTCTGGTAATTAAGAGAGCCCAGGTAATACTGGCAGCCAGCCACTTTCTGAAGGATTTTCTTTCCCGTTATGGGAAGAAGGTTTACTATCTACCCAGTGCAGTAGATACGGAGAAATTTCTCCCCCTTTCCACAAGGGGAAGGAGGAGAAATTTTGTCTTTTCCTGGATAGGAACTCTTCACAGAAAGGATAATATGGAAAATATAGAGTTTATCACCCGTTGTTTTGAAAAATTGAGGAAAAGATACCCCGAGATTCTTCTGGAGATTTGTGGGGATGGCCTTTATAGAAAGGAGACAGAAAAAATTTTATACCGCAAGAAAGGAGTAAATTTCAGGGGCTGGATATCTCCTCAAAAGATACCCCAGTATCTCTCTCAAGTGGATGTGGGACTTCTAC
Source organism: uncultured bacterium (assembly GCA_964606225.1). Classification (GTDB taxonomy): domain Bacteria; phylum CAIJMQ01; class CAIJMQ01; order JAADFP01; family CAZSGC01; genus CAZSGC01. The sequence continues at coordinate 1,503 of CAZSGC010000066.1, forward strand.
CTTTAATACAAGAACTTAAGTTTAATCTGGCTAAGTCCCCCGTGAAGTTATTTGAATATATGGCCTGCGGAATTCCTGTGGTAGCCAGTAAAAGAGGGGAAGTTCCTCACTTTATAAAAGATGGGGTTAACGGTTTCTTAGCCAGCAGTGAAGAGGAGTTTATAAAGAAAATGGAGATATTAGTCTGTAATCCTTTTCTTAGGAAGAAAATGGGAAAGGAAGCCAGAAAAACTGCTGTTGAGAAAGCCTCTCTGAAAAAATGGGGGGAGAAACTGAAGGAAATTCTGCTTGCCCACTTCTCCCATTGATTTAAGGTCTATTTCATGATAGATTAACCCTCATGAAACCTATACTACAGGTAGCCTTGGATTTTGTGGAGTTAGAGCGTGCTCTCAAGGTAGCCCGGGAGTCAGTAAGGGGGGGAGCAGACTGGCTGGAGGCAGGGACACCTCTTATTAAAAGTGAAGGTCTGGAAGCGGTAAGAAAATTGAGAGAGGAGTTTCCTCGCCACACCATTGTGGCAGATATGAAGACTGCAGATACGGGAAGGTTAGAGGTGGAAATTGCTGCCAAAGCAGGGGCGGATATAGTATGTGTACTGGGAGGAGTATCTGAGGCTACCATAAGGGAATGTCTGGAAGCGGGTAAAAATTATGGAGCCCGCATAATGGTAGATCTCTTGGAGGTGGAGAGGGTAGTAGAAAAGGCAAAAAAATTAGAAAAATGGGGTGCGGATATTATAGGAGTCCATACTCCTATAGATGCCCAGATGAGAGGAGAAGACCCTTTTAAGGAGTTAAAGGAAATTGTTAAAGTGGTAAAAATTCCTGTAGCCATTGCAGGGGGGATAAACTCTGAGACGGCACCTCAGGCGGTAGAGGCGGGAGCCTCCATAATTATTGTGGGGGGGGCTATCATAAAATCTCCGGATGCTGAGGAGGCTACCAGAAAAATTAAAGAATCTATAGTAAAAAGAAAACCTATCTCCACTTTTCTATATAAAAGAGTAAGGGGGGAGAAAATAAGGAAAATTTTGGAAGTAGTCTCCACTCCCAATATCTCCGATGCCCTCCATAGACAGGGAACTCTAAAAGGGATAAAGCCGGTGGTTAAGGGTGTTAAGATGGTGGGCAGAGCAGTTACCGTAAGAACTTATCCTGGGGATTGGGCTAAACCTGTGGAGGCGATAGATGTGGCTGAACCAGGAGATGTTATAGTGATAGATGCGGGAGGTGTGGAGCCTGCTGTATGGGGAGAACTGGCTACTTGGTCCTGCTTAAGGAAAGGAATTAAAGGAGTGGTTATTGAGGGAGCCATAAGAGACGTGCCAGAAGTTGAGAAACTCAAATTTCCTGCTTTTGCCAGACTTACTACTCCTAATGCAGGAGAGCCCAAGGGGTTTGGAGAAATCGGTGTTCCCATAGTGGTTGGGGGGCAGAGAATTTTCCCGGGAGATTGGCTGGTAGGAGATGATGATGGTGTGGTGGTGATTCCCAAGGAGAAGGTGGAGGAGGTAGCCAATCGAGCCATGGATGTCCTGGAAAGAGAGAACAGGATAAGAAAAGAGATTCAGGAAGGGGGGACCTTGGGTTCGGTTACAGAACTCTTAAAATGGGAAAAAAAGCATTCCTGATTCTTTTTCTTTTTTCTATCTATCTTTTCTCCTTCGCGGGTTCCAACGAAGACTGGGATTTCAGTAACGGCCTCTTTATGCGAGGTATGTATGAACTGGCTGCCCAAGAATATTTAAGTTTTATAAAGAGTTATCCTCAGGATAAAAGAATACCATTAGCCTATTTTCGTCTGGGTGAATGTTATTACCAGTTGAAACTCTACTCCCAAGCCAAGAAAGCCTATACCAGAACTATAGAGTTGGGTAAAGAGAAGGTGGAAGAAGCCTGGGTGAGGTTAGGAGAGATCTATTACCGAGAGAGAAATTATCCTCAGAGTATAAAAATTTTGAAAGAACTACTTAAAAAGAGACTTTCCTCCAGGATAAGAGGGATGACCCTTTTTTTCCTTGGTAAATGCTACTATGAAGAAGAAAATTATTCTCATAGTCGGAGGATTTTTGAGCAATTTATTGAGGAAATTCCAGAGCATGAATTTCTCCCCTTTGCTCACTTTTATTTAGCCCTCTCTTACTGGAAAATTGGTGATCTTAAGGCCTCTTTAAAGGAATTAGATTGGGTTATTAAAAATTCTCCTTCTCTTAGCCTGCAAGAGGATTCCTATTTTTATAAAGGATTGATTCTTTTTCAGTCAGGGAAGTATTCTTCAGCCAGGGAAGCCTTTCATCAACTCCGCACCTATTTCCCCTCCTCATCTCATATTTGTGAATCTCTTTACTGGGAAGCAGTGATATCCTACAGGCAAGGAGAGTATTCTCATTCTTTAAATCTTATTCAGGACTTGATAGTTAAGAATCCGGAGGAGGAATTGCTTTCTTCTGCCCTGCTTCTTAAAGGGAAGTGTTTGCATGCTTTAGGAGAATTCCCTAAAGCAGAAGAGGTGTTTAGGAAACTGTCTTCGGAGGAAGCCCAGTACTGGTTAGCCAAGAATTACCTCGAGGAAGGAAAGAGAGAAAAGAGTAAAGGAATACTGGAAAATCTGGTAAAAAAAAGGGGGGAATTTTTTTCTCCTGCCTCCTACCTTCTGGGGAAAATTTATTACCAGGAGGGAAAATATCTGGAAGCCTTAAAAGCCTTTTCCCATATAGAAAAGGAATCCTCTTCTTCCTACTATCCTTACTCACTCCTCCAGAGAGGAAAAATTTTGAAGTCTCTTTCCAGATATGAAGAGGCTGTCCAGGTTCTCACCTCCCTGATAGAAAAATTTCCTACCGAGACCATAATTCCTCAGGCATTACTCTTGCGAGGGGAGATATACTCTGAGATAGGAGAAGAGTTAAAAGCAAAGGAGGATTATAACCAAATTGTCCATAGTTTCCCTTCGCATCCTCTGGCGGAGAAAGCCCTTTTATCTTCTCTTCTCCTTTCTTATAAAGAGCATCATTTCTCTGAGGTAGAGAAAGAAGGGGAGAGGTTCTTAAGACTATTTCCTGAAAGTGGCCTGAGAGAAGAAGTTCTTTATTACTTGGCTTGCTCGGAGAAAGAAAAGGGAGATTTCTCCTCTTCTCTTAAATATCTTAAAACTTTAAAGAAGGAATTCCCTGCCGGAAAGTGGTATCCTCATGCTCTCTATCTGGAAGCCAGTATATATTTCTTAAAAAAGGAGGAGAAAAAAGCAGTAGATACCTTCATGAAAATCATCTTTAATTATCCTTCCTTTTCTCTTCCCATGGAAATCTACACCTGGGTAGGAGAAATTCTTTTTAAGGAAAAGAGATATCTTCAGGCTTATGCTGTCTTCGAAGAACTGAGAGAAAGATACCCGCAAAACTCCCAGGAATTGGTCCACTACTGGGAAGGAGTGATAGAAGTAGAGAGAGGAAAAAATGAGGAGGGGATAAAAAGATTGGAAAAATTTTTAAAAGAGTTCCCTTCCTCTCCTTTGATAGGAAAGGTCTACTATTATCTGGGCAAGGCGAAGATAAATGTGGGCAAGGATAGTGAGGCTCTCTGGTGTTGGGAAAAGGGTAGTGAAGCGGGTGAAGAGGGAGGATTAAGATGCCTTTATTCCTTAGGAGATTACTATTTCACTCGTAAAGAATATGAGAAGGCATATCGATATTTCCTGAAGTTATCCCTACTCTTTGATGACCCAGAACTTTCTCCTTCTTCTCTTTACAAAGCAGGTCTCTCTTTAAAGGAAATGGGCAAGGAAAAAGAGGCTCAGAAAGTTTTTTCTGAACTACTTCAACGTTATCCAGAAAGTAAATGGGCAAAGGAAGTCTCCAAAACAAAATGAAGTGGAAAAGGTAACTATTTGTAAAAGTTTAAATGATTACGCATAAATTAGTCAGTGAGATAGATAGAATTAAGAGACACGCTAAAATATTGAGATTGGTAGTGGAGAAAGGCCCTTTGGGGATATTTAAATTATCTCGGATTAGTGGATTTCCTCCTCATCAGGTGAGATACTCTCTACGCATTCTGGAGAGACTGGGCTTAATTGTTCCTTCTTCTAAAGGGGCAGTAGCTACTATTAAAGGGAAGAGAAGCCTTCGCGCTTTAAAGGAAGAGGTGGAGAAGATTAAGGAGAAGTTATCGGAAATCTTTTAAAGAAATCAAATTTTTGAAAAGGAATTGAATAAATGATGAATCTCGGTTGTTTGATTCTTAATTTTCTTCTTTCTATAATTTTTCCAGAAAGGAGAAAAAAATGAAAAAGACTATTAATGTAGGGATGATAGGGTACAGGTTTATGGGAAAGGCTCACTCCAATGCTTACAGTAAGGTGGGGATGTTTTTTGACCCACCTCTTCTTCCAGTAAAGAAGGTTATCTGTGGAAGAACAGAATCTCAACTTAAGGAAGCAGCACGTCTCTTTGGCTGGGAGGAGTACGAAACAGAGTGGGAAAAAGTTGTCCGAAGAAAAGATATAGAACTTGTGGATATAACTACTCCCAACTCTACCCATAAACCCATAGCCATAGAAGCGGCAAAGGAGGGTAAGCACATCCTCTGTGAAAAACCTCTCAGTATGAACCTTAAAGAGGCAAAGGAGATGCTTGAGGCAGTAAAAAAGGCAGGAATAGTGCATATGGTATGTTTTAACTACCGGAGAGTCCCTGCCCTTTGTCTGGCTAAGAAATTAATTGAGGAAGGGAAAATAGGGAAAATTTACCATTTCCGTGCCCAGTATCTTCAGGACTGGATAGTGGACCCTGAGTTTCCCTTAGTCTGGAGACTGAGAAAGGAAGTTGCTGGCTCAGGTGTTCACGGAGATTTAAATTCTCATCTTATTGACCTTGCTCGCTGGCTTGTGGGAGAGTTTGAGGAAGTGGTGGGCTTAAGGGAAACCTTTATCAAGAAAAGACCCCTTCCTGTTGAGGAGAAAAAACTTTTAACGGGACTTAAAGCCAGAGGGGAGAGAGAAATGGGAGAAGTTACTGTGGATGACTCAACCCTCTTTTTAGCCCGCTTTAAAAATGGTGCCCTGGGATCTTTTGAGGCCACAAGGTTTGCCCTGGGAAGAAAAAATGGGCAGCGTATAGAGATAAACGGAAGTAAGGGAAGCCTTCTTTTTGAACTGGAAAACTTAAACTCTCTCTGGTTTTACTCCCTGGAGGACTCTCCTGAACTTCAAGGATTTAGAAAAATTCAGGTTACAGGAGAGGTTTTCCCTTACGCCAGAAACTGGTGGCCTCCAGGTCATAACATTGGTTACGAGCATACCTTCGTTCACATTGTAGCTGACCTTCTTGAGGGAATAGAAAAAGGAGAATCTCCTTCTCCCAATTTTGAAGATGGAGTAAAGTGCCAGGAGGTTCTGGAGGCAGTGGAAAGGTCAATAGAGAAAAAAAAGTGGGTAAAGATAGAAGAAGTGAAATGAAGGGTGTTTTCGGGAAGAATAATCTGGCAGATTTTAGTGTAGTTGTGGTATAATATAATAGATCGCGGGGTGGAGCAGCCAGGTAGCTCGGTGGGCTCATAACCCACAGGTCGCAGGTTCAAATCCTGCCCCCGCTACGGCGGTGTAGCTCAGCGGTAGAGCAGGAGAATCATAATCTCTGGGTCCGAGGTTCGAATCCTCGCACCGCCACTTTTCTTTTTTATCCATCTTTTATGAGGGAAAGAAGAATAAAAGGGGTAAGACTTTTATTCTTTGAGAACTTATCCCGAATTCAGGGAATCTTCCATTTTATCTCCACACGAGAAGGTGGGGTAAGTCAGCCTCCCTATGAGTTTTTAAATCTTAATTTTGCTGGAGGGGATGACCCCAAGAAGGTGGAAAAAAACTGGAGAATCTTATCTTCCGCTCTGGGCATACCCCTTTCCTACGTAGTCCTTACCCGACAGAAGCATGGAGATAAAGTGGTAGTCATTAAATCTCCAAAAAGTGGGAAATTCCCCCATACCATAGGAGAGGGAGATGCTATGGTGACCTCTCTTCGCCATCATCTTCTGGTAGTTCTGGTAGCGGATTGTGTTCCTCTGTTGCTTATAGATATTCAAAAGAAGGTAATCGGCATAGTTCATGCTGGATGGAGGGGTACACTTCAAAATGTTACGGGAAAAACTGTAGAAGTGTTCCGAAAAGAGTTCAAAAGCAATCCGAAAGATATTTACGCAGGAATAGGTCCTTCCATTGGACCCTGCTGTTACCAAGTGGGTGAGGATATAGTAGAGAAATTCAGGAAGGCTTACCCCTCTTTTAATAAAGTCATGTGGAGAGAAAAAAATAAGAAGTTTTTCCTGAATTTATGGGAGATTAATAAACATCAACTTAAATCCAGTGGGATTCCTGAGGAGAATATTGAAGTTAGCAGAATATGTACCTTCTGTAACCACTGGATTTTTTTCTCTCAAAGATGGCAGAAAGGCCCTACGGGAAGATTTGCAGGAGGAATTATGCTAAAGGATGAAAACCTCTAATTCCCAAAAGGAGATTGTCTTGGTAAAATGGGAGTTAGAAGAGGTGAGAGGAGATGAAATTATCAAGTTTT
>CAZSGC010000067.1:0-2922 GCA_964606225.1 uncultured bacterium
TGCTCCGCTTCTGGAGTATGTAAGAGTAAAGATAAATATGTATAAAGAATCTTTAGCAGAAGTGCTGAGTAACCTGGTAAAAGGAGGTATCCTGGGAAGGGAGGAGGCAATCCAGGTGGGGAAGGAGATACTTTATCTTCAACCCAAACAGTTCTTTAACTTAAAAGCCTAAGAGAGACACCCTGAATTATTCTGTTTTTAAGACAAGTAATGGGAAAAAAGCACAATCTCACCTATGTTGACCTTTAAATGGGTGGCCAGTACCTGACATTTTACCTGTAGGAGAAAGAAAATAGGGGCTTTGACCTCATTAAGTGTTTCATAATTTCCCTGTCCCTTAGCCAAGATAAGGTCAGAGGACTTAAAAATTTTCTGAAATTCTGGGGAACTTCTTCCCAGCAGTATGCCAGGGAGGGAGGTGCCAGTGGAGATTATCTGGCATAGTCTGTCCAATCCTACCTGAAGAGCATCTTCCATTAAAGCATCATTTATCGCCGGCCCACCTCTTACCGCAAAGAAGATTTCTTTGCCAGGGGGAAAATTTTCTATAAGAAGTTTATCAAAAACAATTTCCCCCGCATTATCTCCGATCAAGAGAATCTTTTTAGCTGAGAGAAGGTGAGAGTAGAACCTGCCAAATTGAAAAAGAGGGGGCTGATGGTTTAATAACCTCCCCAGATTTTCCTTAACTTCTTTTGAAGAAATCCTCTGCAGAGTAGCAAAATCTATCATATTTCCTCCTGCAGAGATTTTTAAAGCATCCAACAGAGAATGGGAAGAGTTTCTTATTTCCCTCTTTAGCCAGGGGTATAAATTTAAGGCTATCTCGTTTGCCCTTTTTCGAAATTCCCTTAAGGGGTCCTCTACTCCACAAATATCTTTCACAATACCGTAAACCTTCTCCGCTATCTCGGGTGGGGTAATTTCCAGGGGGAGAGAGGGAATAAATTCAGCAATTTTATTTAAAACTTCCCTCTGCTGAAGTTCTTTAAGACCGGAAAGCCGGGAAGCCTCCAAAGCCTGTTTAAAGAAACAGGGAATGCAATCCAGATAAGTGCGCATCTTTAAACTTCTCTCTGTATATCTATACTTTCTGGAGGAAGATGGAGTTCTCCACTGCTATTTATCACAATATTCCCTAATCTCTTTTTCATTTCTTTTTTTCAGTATATCCAGTTCCTGGCTATTCTTATCCAGAGCAAGGTTTTCTCTTCACTTTAAAACTCTATCTTTAACCCTGCTCCAACTCTTACAAAACTTTCCCCAAATTGCTTCTTAAAAATCTCTATAGCCTCCGGCCCTGTGCAATGAGTAGGACCTACCCTCTCTATCCCTAATTTTTTCATCTCTTGAGCAATAAATTCTAATTCTCGCTTATCTTTCTCCAGAAGATGGAAACCTCCCAAAACCAAGGTAATCTTCCTTTTCGGAAACTCCTTCTTAACCCGATCTATAATACTCAGAATCCCTGGATGGGAACATCCGGTGATTATCCCTATTCCCATGCCTCCATTAATTACCAGAGACTGCTCAGGCATAGGTTCTCCCATATAAGTACCTTCTATTTTCCCAGTAGTGAATATATCCTCATCAATTTTTTCAAATTCCTTAACCTCTGTAACTTTTCCCCCTTTGAGTAAAATCTCCCTCTTCAGTCTCTGACTAAAGTCAGGTAGAAGAAAAACTTCTAAATTTTTATTCCTTTGTAGAATTTTTTCCAGCCCCCCTGTATGGTCATAATGGTCGTGAGAGATAACGATTTTTTCTATCTTCCCTATATCCACTCCCATCTTTTCTGCATTATGAAGGAGAATATCTCCATTCTCACCAGTATCAAAAAGAATTTTCTCTCCAACAAGACAGGAGAATCCCCATCCAATCTCAAATCTGCTTTCATCTATACTCTGATTGTCAAAAAGAATCTTTAACTCCATTAAACTCCTCCTTTACTCCTTACTGTATAAATATCTTTTCCCCTGATATTCCCTTACCCCTACTTTTTCTTCCTTCTCCAGGACTTCCACATATTTAATTAATTCGTTAATATGCACTCCTAAGGTAGCAGAGATTTCTTCCAAGGTTACAGGTCTGCGAAGAATTAGGGCTTGAATTTCTTCCTCTATATCTTCTCTATAAGCAAGAATTTCTTTCCTCTTAAATTCCGCAATTATCTCCACCTCTTCTCCCAGAAGGTCTCTGGCTTCTTCCATCTCTTTCTTATTTAGTACCTTTACCCAGGATTCTGCAGGAGGACGAACAGGAGTATTAAGTTGCACCTTATCGGGATTTATATCTCTTATAATCTCTTTTAGAGCAGTTAACTCCTCAAAAGAATCATTAATCCCTTTCACCAGCATTATCTCCAGCCATATCTTCCCCCTATAAATTCTTCTAAATTCTTTAATCCCTGCTATTATTTCCTTTATTCTTAAAGAGGGATAGGGACGATTAATCTTATAAAAAACTTCCTCCGTCACTGCATCCAAAGAAGGTATCACCAAATCCGCTTCTTTCAATGCCTCCCTTACCTCTGGGAGAGTTAAAAGGGTCCCATTGGTAAGAACTGCTATGGGAATAGAGGTGAATTTTTTTATCTCTTTTATCATTTCCCCGATTTTAGAGTTTAGAGTAGGCTCTCCACTCCCAGAAAAAGTCAGATAATCAATGGTCTTACCTGAGGATATAGCAGCCCTTACTTCATCCACAATCTCTTTTACCTTCACATACTCTTTCCTCACTAAAGTTTTATGGGTAGTTCTTCCTAATTGGCAGTAAATACAATCCAGAGTACAGGTCTTAAAAGGGATGGGGTCAATACCCAGAGAAAACCCCAGTCTTCGAGAAGGAACAGGGCCAAAAATATGACTTACTTTAACCATTCCTCCACTTTCTCCATGAGTCTTCTCAGCTTTTCCTTCATCC
>CAZSGC010000067.1:2932-8024 GCA_964606225.1 uncultured bacterium
TAAAAGAAAGCGGGTCTCCCTATGTCTCCGCTTTCCACCACTTCAGGCTCTATAGGTAAATCTCCAAGGAACTCAACCTCAAACTCTCTACTCAATTTCTCTCCCCCTCCTTTTTTAAAGAGAAATATTTCTTTGCCGCAGTATGGACATATCAATCCCCTCATATTCTCCACAACACCCACCTTATTGACCTTCAATTCCTTAGCAAATCTAACCGCCTTCCCACAATCCAGAAGAGATACTTCCTGAGGAGTGGTTACCACAATAGCTGCATCTACCGAAGGAATCAACTGAAGCACACTTAAAGGTTCGTCTCCTGTACCAGGAGGAGAATCTACAATTAGATAATCCAGTTTCCCCCAATCTACATCTGCCAAGAACTGTCTTATCACACCTGTTTTTAAAGGTCCTCTCCAAATTACAGGTAGGTAACTTTTCTCCAGCAAAAAAGCCATACTCACCACTTTCAAATTCTCTTTCCAGAAAATAGGGGTAATTCTTCCTCCTCGAAGTCCTAATTTTTCTTCTTCTAAACCCAGCATTTTGGGTACATTAGGGCCATGAATGTCCACATCCAGAATTCCTACCTCATAACCTTTCTCTGCAAGTCCCACACTTAAATTTACCGCCACTGTAGTTTTCCCCACCCCTCCCTTTCCACTAAGGACGAGGATTTTGCGATGTATGTTCTTCATATTTTCCTCTATTCTCCTGGTCTCTTCCTCTATCCTTTGCTTCCGCTCTTCAGGAGAAAGGTATCCTTTCATCTTAAACCTCGGTTAGTTTCTTTGCCCACTTTAAAGGGACTGCCACTACAAAAGTATCCTGGGGAACTCCTCCTCTCTCGCGAAAAATCTTGCATCCAAAAGATATGGAAATTTCCTGCTTTAAAAAGGTCCGAACTACTGCATCTCCACATACCCCTAAGACGGTACTTATCTTAAGGTTTAGGCTTTCTCCACTTATCTTCTGATAATCTCTTAACAAATACATAAATTGATAGGGCTGAAGATGGGAAAGGAGTATATCTGGTTCCCCATCCATATTTAAACCTATAAATCTAAACCGAGAAGGTAAATGAGGTATCCCTTCTATAAGTTTGCTTATCTTATCCTCGGGCAATTCCCATACTTCCTTGCATCTTTTTATTATCCTGTCTTTATCCAGTCCGCTCCCAAAAACGAATTTCTCTCCTGGAGCAGTCAAATCTTGGACACTTAAGATAAGAACTCCCAGGGATTTCGCTTCTCGAATTGCTTCACAAAAATCTACATTTCTTAAATAGATAGAATACTCCTTAGATAAATTCTGAAGGAACTTTACTTTTAACCAAGGACCTCTATACTTTTTTCCCAGTTTTTCCACAAGGGTCATTCATCCCTCCTTTATTCTTTCCCACATATGTAAAAGTATATTGGGTATCTCTCCATCCAAAAACTTCACGGGAGGAACTCCTCTCCGTACCGCCTCTATAACCCTTTCTTCATAGGGAATTTTCCCTATAACCTCTATGCCATTATTCTTAGCATATTCTTCTATCTGAGAAGTAATTCCCTCATTTAAATCGTACTTATTTATGCAAAGGTAGACCTTCACCCCAAAATGGAAGGCTACTTCTATGATTCTCTTCATATCATGAATACCAGAAAGAGTAGATTCCGTAACTACCAGGGCAGTTCTAACCCCGGTTAGAGAAGCGATAACCGGACATCCAATCCCAGGAGGACCATCAATTATTACAAAAGGAAATCCTCTCCGGATGGCTATATCCTTAGCCTTCTCTCTCACCACACTAACTAATTTCCCAGAGTTCTCTTGAGCAATCCCCAACTCTGCATGAACAAAAGGACCGTATTCTGTCTCCGATATGAAGTATTTTCCTGTCTCCTCTATTTCCATCTTTATCGCCTCCCTTGGGCAAACCAATGCACAGGCACCACATCCCTCACAGGAAAATTCATCAATACAGTAAACTCTTCCTTCCTCATATGGAGCACCAAACCGGCAAACTTCTTCACACCTCCCACATCCTACACATCTGGCACTATCGATAACCGCTTTTTTCCCTCCTTTAAACTTATGCACCTCTTTGATTTCCGGATGCAATAAAAGATGAAGATTAGCAGCATCCACATCTGCATCTACTATTACTTTACTCTCTGCAATAACCGCAAAGGAGGCAGTTATTGTGGTCTTCCCCGTTCCTCCTTTTCCACTTATGATGACTATTTCTTCCATCTTCCTCTCTCCATAGCATTTATTCTCCCCTTTAAATACTCAATCTTCCTTCTTATATCTTGCAGTGCTCGGGAGATATCCTGGACCGATTGCCCTTTTGCTACTTCTTCTTCCTTAATGGCTCCTCGAGGACAGACCTTCACGCACTGATAACATCTTATACATTTTTCCTCTTCCACGTAAGCCTTTCCTCCTATCAACTTTATCGCCCCTTGAGGACATACCCTGCTACACAATCCACACCCTACACATAATAATGGATCTACCTTAAGCATTCACTTCCCCCTTACTTCGCATTTTTCAAAATACCCTTTTATTCTTTCCCTCACCTTTTCCAATTCTTTCCGGGAATAAGGAGTAATTTTCATAAATTCAGGGTTCAGGGTATCCTGAGGGACAAAGTTCTGAAGATAAAATCTTCTGGCACCCTTTATGGACTTAGCAATTTCCAGGATATCTTCAGGAGAATGAAGAGTAGGGACTACAGTGGTTCTAAATTCATAATCAATGCCTGAATTTTTTATAACTTGAATACTTTCCTTCACTCTCCTCAAAATCTCTTCTGTGCCTTTCCCTGCAGAAGCCTGATAATGAGAGGGAAGGAGGGGTGCCTTAATATCCATGGCTATATAATCCACTAATCCTTCCTGAATAACCTTTTTAAGGAGAGAAGGAAAGGAACCATTGGTATCCAGTTTTATCTTCAATCCCATTTCCCTAAAATTGCTTAAAAATTCTGGTAACTCCTTATATATACAGGGTTCTCCTCCTGTAATACACACTCCATCTACCCATTTCTTATTTCGAGTAAGATATTCCTTTACCTCTTCCAAGGAAATTGTTTCAAGTTTCTCAGGGGAAAATATTAAAGATGAGTTTTGACAGTAAGGACATCGGAAATTACAGTAAGGAAGATAAATGGTAGAGACAATCATACCTTCCCAGTCCAGCAAGGTGTTAGGTATAAAACCCTTTATTTTTATCTTCATACTTAAATACCCAAGGACTGGATAACTTCCTTTGTTTCTTTAAGTTTTTCATGAAGGTCGATGGGCTCCACCTCCAGTTTCCTGGGTCTTAAGGTTTTTCGCCAGTTATGGGGGGGATTAATCTTTAAAAGTTTATCCAGTTCTCCTAATTTCTTAAGTCTTTGGTAAATCAAATACCAAGCACAGTCTTTCTCAGGATCAACCTCGCACTTCCCCCCAGGACGAGTTCCCCCACAGGGTCCATTAAGTAATCCCTTCGCACACTGAGTTAAGGGACATATCCCTGCAGTTTTACCTATCTCGCATTCTCCACAGCCCAGGCACTTCTCTATAAACTCCCGGGGACCTTCACCAAAAAAACCTAAGGCATTATTAGAGGGATATAATGGTTTAACAATTCCTAACTCATCTTCTAAGAATCTCCGCACAGTCTGAAGCCCATCTCCACAACTCATCATGAGAATTGCTTCGCATTCCTCAATTTCTTTTTGAAACTTTTTTACAAACATAGAACTCATAGGGAGATAGCAGCAGAAAACACCGAAAGGAAGGCCAATCTCTGCTAAAACCTCTTTACCTTCCTTTTTTAAAGTCTCCACCATTTCTTTCACTTCCTTCAGCCCTCCTGTATGAAATATGGTTGCACATCCTCCACAACCCATCACCACGATCTTCTTCTTCCCTCTAAGGAAATCTAAAATTTCCTCCAGAGGTTTTCTCACTTGTCCCATCATTTTTCATCCCTACCTTTCCTTACAGGGAGAAGCAGGTATTAACTTGTTCTCTTTAAGAAGTAAAAGAGCCTCCTTTACCCTACCCTGTGCAGTGAAAACTTCCATTCCCCATTGAGTAAAGAAATCAACCGCTCTTCTTCCTATCCCTCCCGTTGTTACTATCTTCACTCCCTTATCCTTTAAAAACCTGGGAATCATACCAGGTTGGAGCGAAAAACCATAATAAGGATTGACAACACTCTCAACTTTTTTGATTTCTTCTCCCTCCATATCTACTAAAATAAAATAAGGAGACCTACCAAAATGCTCGCTTATCTTACTCTCCAAACCTGCATCCTCTTCACAAGAAAAAGCCACTCTCATCTCTTGACCTCCTCTCGAATTTTTTCCCATAAAGAGATAAATCTTTCCCGATACTCTGGGAATACCTCCATTAAAGGGATACCTCGAGAATAGGCTTCTGCAAACTCTCTCTTTAAAGGTATCTTTTCCAGTATAGGGATTTTCTTCTCCTTACAGTATTCTTCAATTCTCTCTTCTCCTTCTCCTGAACGGTTTATTATCACTCCCATTTTCACCCCTAACTTCTCGCACATCCTAACAGCCAAATCCAGGTCATGAAAACCAAAAGGAGTAGGCTCGGTAACCAGAAGAGAAAAATCTGAATCCTTAACCGCCTCTACAACCGGACAAGAAGTTCCTGGAGAAGTATCTATGATAACTTCCCCTCCCTCTTTTATCTTCCTCTTCAACTCTTTGACCAAGGGAGTAGGTGAAGATTCTCCAACTCTTAGTTGCCCCTGCCAGAACTCAATATTGTTTTTCTTACCCCTTTCCAAAACACCTTTCTCAGTATCCACTTCAAAAATTGCTTTTTGAGGACAGGCTAAAGAACAGGCCCCACAGGAGTGACACAGTTCATAGAAAATTAGAACTTTCTTTTTAACCACGGCTATAGCATTATATTCACAAACTCTACTGCATTCCCCACAACCGATGCATCTTGACTCTTCCACTATGGGCTTGGGAAGATAAACTACCTCTCGCTCCTTTATTTCGGGTTTAATAAATATATAAGCATTAGGTTCCTCCACATCACAGTCTAAAAACTGAAGGGGAACATCAAGAGAG
>CAZSGC010000068.1:0-7875 GCA_964606225.1 uncultured bacterium
GGGTAATGCGTGTGTGATTATTAAGAAAGTAGTTAGAGTATGTCATTGAAAGCTTTATCGTTACTTATATCTGCCTTAATAAATTCTTTCTTGGGGATTTATGTATTGTGGAAAAATCCCAAAAGAATTCAAAACCGAGTCTTTTCTATCTTGATTTTCAACCTGGTTTTATGGACTTTGTCCAATTTTGTAATTGCACTTAGTACTGACCCTGAAAAAATCAATATCGTGGGGAAATTTGCCTATGCAATAGGCACCTTAATAGATCCTAACTTTATTGCTTTTTCGGTCGTTTTCCCAAATAAAAATGAAAAAATGATAAAGACTGTACTCCCTGTAGTTTATCCGTTAGGCGTATTAATTGTAGCATTGTGTTTTACAAGTCTTATCCAGAGAGGAGTTATTAGTCACCAAGATAGTTTTAGACCCTTTTTCGGTCCTTTATATTTTCTATTTCCTATTTTCATAATTGGATGTATATGTTTTGGAATTTTACATCTTTTTTCTAACTGGAAAAATGCCCAAACCCAATTTGAGAGGATACAACTTAAAGTTGTTTTCATGGGTATCTCTATATCTGCAGGTATTGCAATAATAGTAAATGTAATTTTACCCTCTTTTGGTTTCGCACGTTTGGTTTTCTTAGGACCATCATTAATAGTAATTTTCGTTAGTTTTATATTATACGCTATTATAAAGTACCGTTTATTTGATATATCCGTTTTAATTAAAAAAACCACAGTATATGCCTTACTGACTACCTTTATTACCACAATTTACCACCTAAGAATTTTCTTTGTGGCAAAAGCAAGAAGAGGCGTTATTGAATATCCCCCCATAATTCCCGCATTTGTAGTGGCTTTAATTATAGCGTTTGCTTTTCTTCCATTAAAAGAAAGACTCCAGCAAATGGTGGACAAGACCTTTTTTAAAAAAAGATATGATTATCAAAAAATTCTTAGAGAAACAGCTGAAGAGTTAACCCAAGTATTAAACCTTTCACGTCTTCTTAACCTCATTTTGGAGAGGATAGTCCAGTCTATGGGAATAAAGAAAGCCTCGATATGGTTACTGCGTAATAATAAGTATGAACGTGAAGCACAAGTAGGATTTACCTCTACCAGGAGTTTAAACCTCATGGAGGGAAGTGAACCTCTCATCCAATGGTTAAAAAGAACAAGAGATGTAGTTATTAAAGAGGAATTAGCCAGATCACGCCCTACATCTGAGATCTTGCAAATAGATAGAATTTTGGAGAAAGTGGAGGCTGATATCGCTATTCCTATTTTCCGAGAAAAGGAAGTTACGGGTATTATCTTTCTTTCCAACAAAGAGTCTGGGGATATCTTCAATCAAGAAGATATTAATTTGCTACTTACACTTGCTTCTCAGGCAGGAGTGGCTATAGAAAATGCCAGCCTCTATACTCAGGTAGAAGAAGCCAAGGTTTATCAGGAAAGTATTCTCCAGAATCTTACAGGTGGAGTGATAGCCATTGATAAAGAGGGCATGATAAAATTAATAAACGATAAAGCCTTACAGTTCTTAGGTTTATCCAGGGAAGAAGTTTTGCAGAAGAATTATGAGGAGGTGATGAGGGAACCTTTTCTTCGTTTACTCAGGGATACCCTGGAGAAGGGAAGAGGTTATTCAAACTGGGAAGTTTATTACAGTGTTCGGGAGGTTTCTTCTTTACCCTTAGGACTGAGCACTGCTCCTTTGAGAGATTCAGAAGGGAAGATTTCTGGAGCGATTATGGTTATGGTTGACCTCAGTGATATAAAGAGACTTCAACAGGAACTCTACCAGGCTGAGAAACTCTCCACAGTGGGAAGTCTGGCAGCAGGAATGGCACATGAGATAAAGAATCCACTGGTAGCGATTCGCACCTTTATTCAATTATTCCAGGAGGCTCGGGGAGACCTTAATGAGTATAAAGAGTTTTCCAAAACCGCTCTGGAACAGGTGGAAAGGATTAATAAAATTATTCAGGACCTCCTTTCCTTCTCTCAACCCACTGAGATTACTTTTTCCCCTTGTAAAGTGAACCTCTTGGTGGATGATGTGGTCAATCTGGTAATGCCTAAAATTAGGGAGAAAGATATCAAAGTGGAGAAGAAATACGATTTAGAGATGCCTATAGTTATGCTGGATGCGGATAGAATTAAACAAGTACTTCTCAATCTTATCCTCAATGGAATTGAGGCAATGGGAGAAAAGGGAGTCTTAACCTTAGGAACCAGATTTGAGAGAGGAGGAGATTCTCATACGGAAGATTATGTGCAGATTTGGGTCAGGGATACGGGAGAAGGTATTAAACCCGAGGACATGTCTCGTATTTTTGACCCCTTCTTTTCCCGTAAGAAAGGAGGGAGTGGATTAGGGCTATCTGTAGTTCAGAGGATTGTATATGATCATAGGGGCAAAATAGATGTGGAGAGTGAACCAGGTAAGGGTAGTTGTTTTAAGATAATTTTACCTGCACGAAGGGCAAGAAGTGGAGACCTTAGGAAAGAAGGGAAGTTAAAATGGAGACTGTATTAGTTCTTACTCAGAATAGTAAAGTAAGGGATTTTCTTAAGGAATTACTCCGGGAGGAGTTTTTTCTCTTTACCACTTCCAGTACTCAAGAAGCCTTTAAATTTATTAAGGAGAAACCTGTTGATATGGTAATTGTCGATTCTCCTTTAAAAGATGCCGATTTTCTGGAGGTTATTAAAAGGTTGAAAGAGGTGGGAGGTGAGATTGTTATTCTTCCTCTCCTTTATCAAGCCCGAGCAGATATAGAAGATGAACTGGAGAGATTGGAGATTTACAACTGGCTGGTTAAACCTTTCCAGATAAGAGAGTTGCGGAAAAATATAAAGCAGGCTAAGGAGAAGAGTCTACTCCTTCAGGAGTTAAGAAGTCTCCGAAAAGAGTCAGACCAGATTTCAGCAAAAGAGAGTACTGTAGAGGTAAGCGAAACTATGTCAGAGAGGAGAGAATCATTCCCTGGATATTTTTATTACCAGGAGACGATAAGAAAATTTTCTAAGGCACTTACTTATATCTTAGACCTTCCGAGGCTTCTTGATCTAATTATGACTGCATTCATGGAAATTTTCGAGGTGAATAAAGTCTCCGTGCTATTACGGGAGGAGAAAAATCTTGGTTTTAGAGTGAAAGCCTCTATGGGTTTACGAGAAGATATTATAAGAGAAGCATTACTGAAAGAGGGAGAGGGGATAAGCAGATGGCTTTCTAAGGAGGGAAGGATCCTTCGTAAGGATGAAATTTCTCATGAGGCTGACCTTCCGCCCAAAAGGAAAATATTAAAGGAGATGGAGATGTTAGAGGCTGAAGTTTGCCTCCCTTTACTAATTAAAGGAGAACTTATTGGAATTATTACTGTGGGCAAGAAAGTAACTGGAGAGAGATTTATGCCTGAAGATTTAAGACTCCTTTATACCATGGCCAATTACTCTGCGGTAGCCATTCACAATTCTTTGCTATACCGGGAGGTAAATTATCAGCGAGATTATCATCAAAGAATAATGGAAAGCATCCCCAGTGGATTTTTAGCTATTGATACTGCAGGGAAGATAATTTCCATAAATAAGAGAGGTATGGAGATCTTGGGCATTGAAGAAGAGGTAGTGGGTGAGGATATTCAGAAAGCAGGTTCTATCATAGCCGATATTATGTTGAGGACTATCCAAGAAAGAAAGGCAGTAGACAGACAGGAAATCAGAATCCCAGGAAGAAATTTGATTGTGGGAACTACTACCGCTCTTATAAAGAATGAAAAAGAGGAGATTATAGGTGCTGTGATGTTCTTCCGGGATATTACTGAAGTTAAGGAAATGGAGGAGAAATTAAAACAGATGGAAGAAGAAAGTTTGTGGAAAAAAATTGCTGAGGGAGTGGCTCATGGGGTAAGGAATCCGTTGGTGACTATCAGGACTTTCGCCCAGTTACTTCCAGAGCGATACGAAGATAAGGAATTTAGAAAAGAATTCTGCAATATGGTCTCCCAGGAAGTTGAAAGGTTGGATGAGGTTATTGAAAACTTAGAGAAATTTTCTGAGAGCATTTCTCTTCAACTATCTTCGGAGAATATTCACACCTTGTTGGAAGAAGTACTGATGGAATATAAAGAAATAATGCAAAGACAAGGGATAAAAGTAGAGAAGGAATTTTACCCGGATATACCTCTCCTGAGGCTGGATAGGAATCAACTTTTGGAAGCCTTTTCTCAGATTGTTAAGAATGCGATTCAGGCTATGGAAGGGGGAGGCAGATTAAAAATAATTACAAATTTTCAAAGGGAGAAAAGAGGGGGGATGTTGGAGATAGAATTTAAGGATACGGGAGAGGGTATCTCTGTGGAAAATCTTCCCAAGGTGTTTTCTCCCCTCTTTACTACTAAGTTTAAAGGGTTGGGGTTAGGGTTACCTATTGCTCGAAAAATCATAGAGGCACACCGGGGGATGATAAACATACAATCTCGTCCTCGAAGGGGTACTTCAGTAAAAGTTATGCTTCCTGTGGAGGAAGTGAAGGAGAAGGTGGAGGAATTAATTTCTCAGAGTCTGAGGAAAGGAATTTGATATGGAGACTTTACTGGTTGTAGACGATGAGTATAGTGCCCGGGAGTCCTTCCGCATAATTTTTAAGGACAGATACAAGGTTATCTTAGCGGAAGATGGAGAGAAGGCTTTGAAGATTCTGGAAGAAGAGCCCGTAGATGTTATGATTCTGGATATTCTAATGCCGGATATGGATGGGCTGGAAGTGCTTAAGAGAATTCAGAGGATGGAAAATAAGCCCATAGTTATAGTGGTAACTGCTGTCCGTTCCATAAAAACGGCAGTGGAGGCTATGAAGTTGGGAGCCTATGATTATATTACTAAACCCTTTGATGTAGATGAAATGAGGTTGGTAGTGTCTAAGGCTATAGAAAATCATATTCTTAAAAAAGAAGTAAATTTTTTGAGGGACGAGGTTAAGAAAGCATACAGTTTCCACAATATCATCGGAAAAAGTAAAGTTATGGAAGAGGTTTTTGAGACTATTGCTAAAGTTATGGATACAGATAGTACTGTCCTCATCCAGGGAGAGAGTGGAACAGGGAAAGAACTTGTGGCCAGGGCAATCCATTACGAGGGTAAAAGGAAGAGATTCCCTTTTGTAGCTGTACATTGTGCTGCTTTACCTGATACATTAATGGAATCGGAACTCTTCGGTCATGAAAAAGGTGCCTTTACGGGAGCCACGGAGAGAAGGATTGGAAGGTTTGAGTTGGCACACAGGGGGACTCTTTTTCTGGATGAAGTATCGGAGATGTCTGTTAATGTGCAGAGTAAATTGCTGAGAGTATTGGAAGAGAAAGAGTTTATGAGAGTAGGAGGGACTAAGCCGGTGAAAGTGGATGTTCGGGTAATTACTGCTACCAATCAAGATTTGGAGAAGAAGGTTAAAGAAGGCACTTTCCGGGAAGATTTGTATTATCGGATTAATGTGGTTCCTATCTATATCCCACCTCTAAGAGAGAGAAAGGAGGATATACCTCTTTTAGTTGAGCATTTTCTCAAAAAATTTACGCGTGAAGTTAAGTCCACGGTGAAGGAAATTTCTCCTGAGGCTTTGGAGATTCTTATGGAGTATTCCTGGCCAGGTAATGTGAGAGAATTGGAAAATACCATAGAAAGGTTGGTGGTTTTAGTCAGAGACTCAGAGGTAATTTTACCCGAACATCTTCCAGAAAACATACGTCCAGCGAGGAAGAAAGTAGGAATTTCTCTGAGTGAAAAAGGATTGGAGGAGACAATAAATGAGATAGAGAGAGACCTTATAATACAGGCACTCAATAAAACCAACTGGGTCCAGACAAAAGCAGCTAAACTGTTAGGGACTACCCGGAGAATTTTAAAGTACAGGATGGATAAATTAAAAATTTTCCCCCCGGATAAAAGGAAAATTAAAAATAGATAAATGGCAAAGAAATTGCTGAGGAGGAAGGGGAAATGGAGAAAATGGGAAATATTCTGATTGTGGACGATGAGTTAGGAGTAAGAGAGTCCTTTCGTTATCTATTAAAAGATAAGTATAATCTCCATATTTTTGAATCTGGAGAAGAAGCAATTAGTTTTATCAAGCCCGGTAGCATTGATGTGGCTTTACTGGATATAAAGATGCCCGGACTGGATGGGCTGGAAGTTTTAAAGAGACTTAAGTCCATTGACCCGGATATTGAGGTAATTATGATAACAGGTTTTGGAACTCTGGAGAGTGCTCAACAGGCCATTAAACATGGAGCATCTGGATATATCTGTAAACCTTTTGATAAATGCGAATTGGAGAATCTGATCAGAGAGAAAATGTCTTTATGCCAAAAGAAGAGAGAGGAAAAACGTAAACTGGAGGATTTCTTGCGGATAAAAAAGGAACTGGATGAGACTATAAAAAGAACCTATTCCTATACTCTGGAATCACTCCTCATGGCTATTAACGCTAAGGATGCCTATACCTCCAGCCATTCTCAGGAAGTTGCTCGATACGCTTACGCTATCTTGGAAGGTTTAGGTTTCAATGAAATGGATTATCAGGAGAGAGAAATATTTCGGTATATGGTATCCCTTCATGATATAGGTAAGATTGGAGTAAGCGAAAATATTTTGAGAAAAAAAGGAAGACTAAATCCACAGGAGTGGGCGGAAGTTAAGAAACACCCTATTATTGGAGCAGAGATTGTAAAACCTATACCCTTTTTACATAAATTCCTCCCTATAGTCCTTTATCATCATGAAAGGTTTGATGGTTCGGGCTATCCGGAAGGGAGAAAGGGAGAGGAGATTCCTTACTATGCAAGAATTGTAGCCATTGCTGATGCTTACCATGCTATGAGGTCTGATCGTCCATACCGAAAAGCCTTTACAAAGGAAAGGGCTCTGGAGGAATTGAAGAAGGGGGCAGGGAAACAATTTGACCCTCAAATTTTGGTGATAGCCTTAAAAATTCTGGAAGGTTTAGAGTAAAATTTTTAATCTATCTTTCTTGAGAGGTCAGGAGGATAATTTTATCTCCACCACCTCGCCAGGTCTCCAATCGGGTTTCAGGTCCCAATACCACTTATCTTTATCCACCCATATTCTTTTTGCTTTCAATTTTTTTAGTTCTCTACTTAATTTTTTCAGTAAGTTCTTTGCTACTTGGTGAGGGTCGTGAAGCATAATATGCTCCTGAGTAATGTCTATTAGAATATAAGGATTTTCTTTGAGGTCATCTTCGGTGGTTATAACTGCAGAAAAGAAAGGCGGACGAGATTTTTCGATTCTTAATTTTTCTTCCAGATAGGCTATTCGGGCTATTTTTTCATCTTTAACCAGAAGGAGAATATCTATATCACTTTCTTCTTTAGGAGTTCCCCGTGCCGTGGAGCCAAAAATAAGAAAAGATATAAGGTTTTCCCCTAATCTATTCTTTAAATTTGTGCACAGTTTTTCTGCTAATTTTATTCTTATCAGCGTCTGGTTATTTTTCATTTTTCAATTCCTTAAGGAGTTTTTTAATCACTTTTTCCACAAAATGCATATTTTCTATAGCCTCCCCTGCCTCTTCTTCATGGTATTCTTTTTCTCTATAGAAAGCAGGGGCTCTCATCTCCGCCAGGGCAGAAGATGCCCAGGCAATTTTTCTGGCTATCTTTTCTCCCATTTTAATTTTTTTCTTTCTAACCTCTTCTACAAATACTCTTCCCACATCATGGATTTTGGGAAATTCTATGTTTAGTATCTTCATTATTCCCTTAAGGTATAGTTCCACAGCCTCCTGAGCTCTTCTTATAACTCGGTTCCATTGTTGTTCTGCAAAGGATTTTTCTGCCTCTCTTGC
>CAZSGC010000069.1:0-7608 GCA_964606225.1 uncultured bacterium
CTATACTTTTAAAGAAAGCCGTAGGAATTGCTAAAGCCTCTGGAGAACCTAATCGAAACAAAATTGGTAAAATCACTCGTTCTCAACTTAAGGAGATTGCCCAGATTAAAATGAAGGACCTTAATGCTAAAGATTTAGAAGGAGCCATGAGGATAATTGAAGGGACAGCCAGAAGTATGGGTATTGAGATAATAGAAGGTTAAGATGAAGAGAGGAAAGAGATTTGTGGAGATAGAGAAATTGGTGGACAAAGAAAAAACCTATATGCCTAAGGAGGCTATAGAACTGGCTAAGAAGATGGCCAATGCTAAGTTCGATGAGAGTGTGGAACTAACCCTTAAATTAGGGGTGGACCCCCGTCATGCAGACCAGATGGTTCGTGGGGTAGCAGTTTTACCTCATGGGACAGGAAAGAAGGTAAGAGTTCTGGCTTTTGCGGAGGGAGGGGAGGCAGAAGAGGCTAAGAAAGCAGGTGCAGATTTTGTAGGAGGAAAGGAATGCATAGAGAAAATTCAAAAGGGATGGCTGGAGTTTGATAAAGTTGTCTCCACACCTGCTATGATGAAAGAAGTAAGCAAGTTGGGTAAGATATTGGGACCGCGGGGGATGATGCCCAGTCCTAAGACAGGGACGGTGAGCAATAAACTGGGACCAGTTATCCAGGAATTGAAGAGGGGAAGGTTAGAGTTTAAAGTGGATAAGGGAGGTAATTTACATCTGATAATAGGGAAAAAATCTTTTCCGGAGGAGAAACTTTTGGAAAATTTGGGTGCGGTGGTAAAAGCGGTCTTGAAGGCTAAGCCCACTGGTTTAAAGGGTACCTATATACAGAAGGCTTATCTCTCAACTACCATGAGTCCTTCTATAAAACTTAATCTTAAAGAACTGGTAGAATTGGCCAGGTAAAATGCCTCTTACCAGAGCGAAAAAAGAGGAATTATTAAATTATCTTAGAGAGAGGATTTCCGAGGAAAGGGATTTTTTCCTGGTGGGTTTTAAAGGACTAAATACAGAGGAGATGAATTTGGTGAGGAAAAGGTTAAGAGAAAATGGTGGGGAAATGAAAGTGGTGAAGAATCGTCTCCTTTTGAGAATCCTCAAGGAGCGGAAGTTAGAATCTTTAAGTTCTTATGTAGAAGGACCTACAGCCATAGTCTATGGAGATGGAGATAACCAGAAGATAGTGAAAGTTCTGGCAGAACTCTCTCAGGAACTAACACCTTTCTCTATCCAAGGAGCGTGGATGGAGAGGAGGGTTTTAAATAAGGAGGAGATAGAGCGTTATTCTCGATTACCTTCCCGTGAAGTGTTGGTAACGCAGGCACTACTCCTATTCTCTCAGCCTCTTTATCGTCTACATTTTGTTCTAAAAGGACTTATTTCTTCTCTCTCTTTCCTCTTAGGGGAGTTATTAGAGAAAAAGAAATTGGAAGGAGGAAAAAATGGCCAAAAAGAAACTCAGTAAGGAAGAGATAATCGAAGGTATTAAAAATCTTACGGTGCTGGAACTTTCTGAGTTGATAAAGAGCATAGAGGAAGAATTTGGAGTAAGTGCTCAACCTCAAGTGGTAGCCTCTGCTCCTCAGCAAGTTGTGGCAGGAGAAGAGGCGAAGGAAAAAGCGGAAGAGAAAACCTCTTTTGATGTCATCTTGGTGGCAGCAGGAGATAAGAAGATACAGGTAATTAAAGAGGTGAGGTCCATCACCAATCTGGGATTGAAAGAAGCAAAGGGACTGGTGGATAATGCTCCTAAACCGGTTAAAGAAGGGGTTTCTAAGGAGGAGGCGGAGGAAATTAAGAAAAAACTGGAAGCTGTAGGTGCATCTGTAGAGGTGAAATGATTTCTGGGTTTAGGGGTTTACATTTAGGATTTAGAGTTTTGGATTTAGGGTTTGTTTCTTAAGGGGGTGTAAGTATGCCTAAAGAGACGGTGGTAAAAGATTTTACTCGGATAAGACCGATTATGGAGTTGCCTGATCTTATAGAGATTCAGAAAGAGTCTTATAAAAATTTCCTTCAGATAGAGGTTCCTCATACAGAAAGAAAATCTATAGGATTAAAAAGATTACTGGACGAAATCTTTCCTATAGAAGGGAAAGGAGGGAAACTGGAGTTACATTATGAGGAGTATAAGGTAAAACCACCTCGTCAGAGTATAGAAGAGTGTATAAGGAAAGGTTTGACTTACGCTGCTCCTGTGCTTATAAAGACCAAACTTTATATTTACCGAACCAGCAAGAAGAAGGAGATAGAGAGTATCCGGGAAGAGGAAGTTTACCTGGGTGATTTCCCTTTAATGACCGAAAAGGGAACTTTCATAATTAATGGAGTAGAAAGGGTAGTAGTCTCTCAACTCCATCGGTCTCCGGGAGTGGTTTTTGATTCATTGGGAGTAGTGAAGGGGAAGGAACTTTTCTCTGCCCGAATTATTCCTGACCGGGGTATCTGGTTGGAGTTTGAAACAGACCAGAATGATTTAATTTATGTAAGTATTGGGAGAAGAAGGAAAATCTTAGTCACGGAATTTTTAAGAGCCTTGGGATTCAGCAGGGATGAGGATATTCTCCGTGCCTTTTATGAGATAGAGACGGTGGAGAGAGGTAAAAGGGGTTTCCCTTCTCGAATAGTAGGGAGGATACTGGCAGAGGATGTGGTGGAGGAAGGAGAAGTACTTTTACCTGCCAAGAAGAGGATAGAGTTAGAAGACCTTAAACTTCTATCTTTAAGCAAAGTTCGCAGAGTTAAACTTCTTAAGACCCAATCCGTAGAGGATTTAATTATCCTTAAGACCTTGGAAAGAGACCATCGTAAGACTGAAGAGGAGGCTCTCTCCGATATTTATGCGCGCATTCGTCCAGGTAATCCCTTTGAACCAGAGACTGCCCGAAGTTACCTTTTTAATCTTCTCTTTGATAAGGACCGTTTTGATCTTGGGAAGATCGGTAGGTATAGAATAAACCGTAGATTAAACTCTAAGATTCCTCTCTCCGAGACTCAACTGAGAATTGAGGATATTATTCGGGTCATAAAAGAGCTGGTGCGATTAGTGAAGGGAGAGGTAGAGGTAGACGATGTAGACCATCTGGGGAATCGGAGAGTAAGGTGTGTGGGAGAACTGGTAGAGAACCAGACTCGTATGGCTTTATTAAGGTTAGCCCGTAATTGTGAGGAAAGGATGCTCCTGGAAGAAGAAGAGAAGGTTATGCCTCATGACCTAATAAATCCCCGGGTGATGTCCACAGCCTTACATGAGTTTTTTGCCCGTAGTCAATTATCCCAGTTTCTGGAGCAGACCAATCCTTTAGCAGAGTTAACTCATAAGAGAAGATTAAGTTGTTTAGGACCAGAAGGGTTAACCCGGGAAAGGGCAGGAATTGAGGTAAGAGATGTTCATCCTACTCATTATGGAAGAATATGTCCTATTGAGACTCCAGAAGGGCAAAACATCGGTTTGATAACTTCTCTGGCTACTTACGCTAAGGTTAACGATATTGGGCTTCTGGTTACTCCTTATCGGAAGGTGGAGAATGGAAGGGTTACTTCCAAGATAGAGTATCTTACTGCGGATGAAGAGGATAACTTTGTGATAGCCCAAGCCAATGCTCGCTTGGACAAGGAGGGAAGGTTTATAGACAAGGATGTCCTGGTAAGGTTCAGAGGGGATTTCTTGAGAATGCCCCGTGAGAAAGTAGATTATATGGACGTAACTCCCGTGCAAATGGTAAGTGTCTCTTCCTCCCTTATTCCCTTCCTGGAACACGATGATTCCAACCGTGCTCTTATGGGTTCCAACATGCAGAGGCAGGCTGTGCCTCTTTTATATCCCCAGGCACCCTTAATCCGGACAGGAATGGAGGAAAGAGCAGCAGCAGATTCTGGAGCGGTAGTGGTATGTAAGGAAGATGGAATAGTGGAAGAAGTCTCCTCGGATATGATTGTAGTCCGGAGACCATCTAATAGAAAGGATACTTTGGATGAGTTTGACTGTTATCCATTGGTTAAATTTTCCCGTACCAATCAATCTACCTGTTTTAATCAAAGACCTTTAGTAAAGAAAGGAGAACGGGTAAAGAAAGGGCAGGTAATTGCAGATGGTCCTGCCACTAAGGAAGGTAAATTAGCCTTGGGTAAAAATGTGCTGGTAGCCTTCATGCCCTGGGAAGGCTATAACTTTGAAGATGCAATCCTTATCAGCGAAAAACTGGTTAAAGAAGATGTGTATACCTCTGTGCATATTGAAGAGTTTGAGGTGGAGTGTAGAGAGACAAAGTTAGGTAAAGAGGAAATCACTCGAGACCTACCCAATGTGAGTGAAGAAGACTTGGTTAATCTGGATGAAAATGGGATTGTAAGAGTAGGTGCTTATGTTAAATCCGATGATATCTTAGTGGGGAAAGTTACTCCTAAAGGGGAAACAGTGGCTACCTCGGAGGAGAAGTTATTGAGAGCTATTTTTGGAGAGAAAGCCAGTGACGTGATAAATAAATCTTTGAGAGTTCCTTCTGGAGTAAGTGGCATTGTGGTAGATGTAAAGGTATTCTCCAGGGAAGAGGGAGATGTGGAGAGAGAAAAGGAGAACTCTGCTGAGGTGAGGAACCTTAAGAAGAGAATATCTCTCTTAATCAGGAAATTAAAGGAAAATCGGGATAAAAAACTTTCCTCTCTCCTCTTAGGGAAGAAGGTTACAGAATCCTTCTTAGATAAGAAAAAGAAGATTCTCCTCAAAAAAGGAGAGGTAATAGATGAAGCTTTATGGGAGAGGTTAAAGGAAAAAGATTTACGGGGGCTCCATACTGAAGACCCAGAGACTAACATTATAGTAGAGGCTATAGAGGAAGAATTCTATGAGAAACTCCAAGCCCTTAAAAAAGAGGAAGAAGAGCAGATAAAAAGGTTGGTAACTGTAGAGGAGTTACCTCCTGGAGTAATAAAGATGGTGAAAGTATATGTGGCCAGCAAGAGGAAATTCCAGGAGGGAGATAAACTCTCTGGAAGGCATGGTAATAAAGGGGTAATTGCTCGGGTTTTGCCGGAAGAGGATATGCCCTATCTCCCTGATGGGACTCCAGTAGAGATTGTACTCAATCCCTTAGGTGTTCCTTCCCGCATGAATCTGGGACAGTTACTGGAGACTCACTTAGGATGGGCGGCTAAAGTGTTGGGATGTGAAGTAATAACCCCTGTATTTAACGGAGCAAAAGAGGAAGATATAAGAAGAATGCTAAAAGAAGCCCATCTTCCTGAAGATGGTAAGACTATACTTTATGATGGAAGGACAGGCGAGCCTTTTCAGGAGAAAGTCACGGTAGGATATATCTATATGATGAAATTGAATCACATGGTGGAGGATAAAATTCATGCCCGTTCCACCGGACCTTACTCTTTAATCACTCAACAACCCTTAGGTGGGAAATCTCAGAGAGGGGGGCAACGCTTTGGAGAGATGGAGGTTTGGGCTCTGGAGGCCTATGGAGCAGCCCATTCTCTTCAGGAGATGCTTACTGTAAAAAGTGATGATATTGAAGGGAGAACCAGGATATATGAATCCATTGTGAAGGGGGAAAACGTTTTACTTCCGGGGACACCGGAATCCTTCAATGTTCTGGTGAAGGAACTGCAGGGGTTATGTTTGGATGTTAAGATAGAGAAGAGCAAAGCCCTTCCCCAGGAAGGGGTGTGGGAGGATAGATTTGGAGGAAGGGCAGAAATAAGAAGGATAACCCTGGGAATAGCCTCGCCTCAGACCATAAGGTCCTGGTCTTATGGAGAGGTGAAGAAACCCGAGACTATAAATTATCGTACTTTCAAACCAGAAAGAGATGGGCTATTCTGTGAGAAGATATTCGGTCCTACCAAAGATTGGGAATGTTACTGTGGTAAATACCGCAGAATCAAACATAAGGGAGTGATATGTGAGCGATGTGGAGTGGAGGTGACTGAGTCTAAGGTAAGAAGGGAAAGGATGGGGCACATCAATCTGGTTACTCCTGTAGCCCATATCTGGTTCTTCAAAGTTGTTCCTTCTATCATGGGAATACTTCTGGATGTTTCCCTTCCCAGTCTGGAAAAAGTGATCTACTACGATTCCTGGATAGTGATTGACCCTGGAGATACCCCTCTTAAGAAATGCCAGATTTTAACCGATGCTGAGTATCAATCCTATAGAGAAAGATATGGAGATTCCTTCCGTGCAGGAATGGGGGCGCCCGCTATTCGGGAGATACTCCAGGAAATGGATTTGGATAAACTGGCTGAAGAACTGAAGTTACAGAGCGAGATGACCTCCTCCAAACAACTCAAATGGAAGATAATCCGCAGACTAAGGATAGTAGATGCTTTCCGAAAATCTGGACAGAGACCGGAGTGGATGATACTGGAAGTCATACCCGTAATTCCTCCTAACTTAAGACCTTTGGTTCCTTTGGATAAAGGTGGATTTGCTGCTTCCGACTTAAATGACCTTTACCGGCGAGTGATAAGTAGAAATAACCGACTTAAGAGGCTAATAGAACTGGGTGCTCCAGAGATTATCCTCAGGAATGAAAAAAGAATGCTTCAGGAAGCAGTGGATGCTCTTTTTGATAATGGGAGAAGAGGGAGAGTGATAGTAGGACAGAATGGAAGACCCCTTAAATCCTTAGCGGATACTCTGGGAGGTAAACAGGGAAGATTCAGACAGAACCTTTTGGGTAAAAGGGTAGATTATTCTGGACGTTCTGTAATAGTGGTGGACCCCAAACTTAAACTCTGGCAGTGTGGTTTACCTAAAGTTATGGCTGTGGAACTCTTCCAGCCTTTTATCATCCGTAAACTTCGTGAAAAAGGTTATGTGCATACTATTCGAGCAGGGAAAAATTTAATAGAAAAGAATGCTCCAGAAGTTTGGGATGCTCTGGAAGAGGTTATAAAGGACCATCTGGTTCTACTTAACCGAGCTCCTACTCTCCATCGAATAAGTGTGCAGGCTTTCCAGCCAGTTCTTCATGACTCTAAGGCTATAAGAATTCATCCCTTGGTATGTGCTGCTTACAATGCAGACTTTGATGGAGATACTATGAGTGTCTTTGTTCCTTTATCCTTAGAAGCACTTCTGGAAGCAAGGTTGCTTATGCTCTCCACCAATAACCTCTTTGCTCCTGCAGATGGTAGACCCATAGTCACTCCTACCCAAGACATTGTCTTGGGTTGCTACTATATGACTCTAAGAGATCCTTCCTTAGAACCTCGCTGGACCTTCTACTATCCTTATGAAGTCAGGTTAGCCTACGAAAATGGTATAGTTAAACTTCACGAACCTGTGCGTCTTAAGATAGGGAATAAATTTGTGGAAACCACTCCTGGAAGAGTCCTTTTCAACTCCATTCTTCCCCCTGGTTTACCTTTTGTAAATTGTGAGGTAACCAAATCCAAGTTATCTGAGATAATCTTGGAGTGTATCAAGAGAAAGGGGAAAGATGAGACCGTAATATTACTGGATGAGTTAAAAGAAATGGGATTCCATTACGCCACCTTAGGTGGGATATCCATGGCTATAAGTGATGTGAAGATACCTTACAAAAAATGGGAGATTATAAATGAAGCCAGGAAGGAGGCTCTTAAGGTAGAGGA